>JBKHEM010000006.1:0-39251 GCA_046540815.1 Salinivenus sp. | reverse complement strand
AACAGCGAAAGGTGGGTGTGCATGCCCGATCCGTTGATGCCGGAAATCGGCTTCGGCATGAACGTGGCGTGCACGCCGTGCAGCTCCGCAATGGCCCGCACCACCGCCCGGAAGGTCGCAATGTTGTCCGCCGTGGTCAGCGCATCGGCGTACTTGAAGTCGATCTCGTGCTGGCCGCGGGCCACCTCGTGGTGGCTCGCTTCGACCTCGAAGCCCATCTTTTCCAGCGTGTAGATGATCTCGGCCCGAATTTCTTGGGCAAGGTCCTTCGGGGCGAGATCAAAGTATCCGCCGGAGTCGTGCGTCTCGGTGGTGGCCCGTCCGTCCTCGTCCTTTTCGAAGACAAAGAATTCGGGTTCAGGGCCCGCATTCAACTCGAAGCCCATCTCGGCGGCCCGGTCGATGGCCCGCTGCAGCACGTAGCGCGGATCGCCCTCAAAGGGCTTGCCCGTGGAGGTGTTGATCACGTTACAGATGAGCCGGGCGGACACGGTGTCGTCGCCCCGTTGGCTCCGCCATGGCAGAATGGCGAACGTATAGGGATCCGGGTCGAGGCGCATGTCCGACTCCTGGATGCGCACAAACCCCTCGATGGAGGAGCCGTCAAAGTAGATGCCCTCCTCAAAGGCCTTCTCGGCTTGATGGGCGGGGATCGAAACGTTTTTGACGGTTCCCAGAATGTCGGTAAACTGCAATCGGAGGAAGTCAACATCTTCCTCCTCAATGCGATCGAGCACGTGGTCCTTCGTGGCCATGAGAGGAAAAAAGAATCAGTTGTAGGAAAACTCGTGAGGGCCCCGTTCGGGGTTAATGCAGGTCGTCGTCTTCGTCGTAGTCGTAGAGTTCCATTGGCTCCGTGGGCACGGTGCGCGTTTCCTTGAAGCTGCTGAGGACGATGCTCGTCGTGGTGGAACTGACGCCGGGAATCGCCTGAATGTCCGAGAGAAAGCGCTCTAACGTCGTCGTGTTTTTGGTGCGCACCTTCATCACGTGCGAGCCGGTGCCGGTAATGGAGTGAACCTCCAGCACCTCGTCCATGCCGGTCACCTGATCGACGAAGTTCGGATAGTGCTCCGATCCGTCCACCGACACGCGGATGAACGCGGTGATGTCGAGGTGCAGGCGCTTGGCGTCGACGATCGCGCGGTATCCTTTGATGACCCCACGGGCTTCGAGCTTGCGCATTCGCTCACTGACGGCCGAGAGGGACAGGTTCACCTCATCCGCCACGTCGCTCCGCTTCATGCGCCCGTCGCGCTGAAGCAGCGCCAGGATCTGCGCGTCGATTTCGTCGATGCTGTGCGCCACGCTTTTTCGCCGACTATTTGTTTTCGACTCGCACGTACAGTACGCGATAAAGTTTGGTGAGTCAAGCATTTCACCCAAATAATTTTGTACAATCCGTAAAATTCCACGATGAAACCGCTTCCGAGTGAGACAAACCACAGGCCACGCTTGATGAAAGCGGTTCCGAACGAGCGTGGGACCGGCTCGTACATACGGTGGCGATTTTCGTCGTCTGCCTCTCCGTCCCGCCCCTCACCGGACGCCTCTCTCGCATGTCCCGCATCCTGGTCACCGGCGCCAACGGCCAGATTGGAAGCGAACTCGTCGAACTCCTTCGCGCGCGCCACGGGCCCGGCCCGGTGGTGGCGCTCGACCTTGAGCCCCCCGCCTCGCCCAACGGACAGGATGGGCAGTGCCCGTTCGTAACAGCAGACGTGCGCGACCGGGCCGCTCTGTCCGACGCCGTGACCGACTACGACATCGACACGGTGTACCACTTGGCCAGCCTCCTCTCCGCCACCGGCGAGGAGCATCCCGACCGTACCTGGGACGTGAACACCGGCGGCTTGAAACACGTGCTCGACCTCGCCCGCGAGTTTGGCCTCAAGGTGTTCTGGCCCAGTTCCATCGCGGTGTTCGGTCCCTCCACGCCCAAGGAAAACACACCGCAGCAAACTGTCCTCGACCCCACCACGATGTACGGCGTCACCAAACGCAGCGGCGAACTGCTCTGCCGGTACTATCACCGCCGCTTCGGGGTCGACGTGCGAAGCCTGCGCTACCCCGGCCTCATTAGCTACAAGACGGCGCCCGGCGGCGGCACCACCGACTACGCCGTTGATATGTACCGCCGGGCCGCGGCGAACGCAGAGTACACCTGTTTCTTGCGTTCGGACACGCGCCTGCCCATGATGTACATGCCGGACGCCCTGCAGGCCACGCTCGCGCTCATGGATGCGGACGGCAATGCCCTCACCGTGCGCGACAGCTACAACGTCGGTGCCCTAAGTTTTTCGCCCCGGGAACTGGCCTCGGCTCTCCGGGAGCGCGTCCCGGGCTTCTCCTGCACGTACGAACCGGACGCACGCCAGCACATTGCCGACCACTGGCCCGCCTCCATCGATGATCGCGCCGCCCGCGCCGACTGGGGCTGGGCCCCCGAGTACGACCTCGACGCCATGACGGAGGACATGCTCGACCACTTGAGAGAGGGCGAACGGGAGAGTGGGAGCGTGGGCGCATGAGCGCTTGAGAGCACGGGAGCATAGGTGAATGAGAGAGTGTGGGAGTGCGGAAGCAGAAATGGTGTGCTTCTGTCGTCGGTACGATCAACTACGTTCTTGCTCTCTACACCCAAGCCCCCACGCTCTCTTGCTTCCTGACGACCTCGTTCGATCCGGCACACCCTTCCAGCCTGCTTACTCACCCTGAATACGAACCAACCCGCCACCACCGCCATGCCGATGACCGACGACGTCGCGGCCGACTTCCGCGACACAATTCAAGAAATCAAAGCCGCCGGCACCTACAACGAAGAACGCGTCATCACCTCGCAGCAGGACGCCGACATTGAGGTGGAGGGCGGCAAGCACGTTATCAACTTCTGTGCGAACAACTACCTTGGCCTCGCCAACCATCCGGAGATCATGGAGGCCGCCAAGAATGGCGTCGACCGCTACGGCTTCGGTGTCGCCAGTGTCCGCTTCATCTGCGGCACCCAGTCGGTACACAAGGACCTGGAGCACGCCCTCTCGGACTTCCACGACACGGACGACACCATCCTCTACAACTCGTGCTTCGACGCGAACACAGGTCTCTTCGAGACGCTCCTCGGTGAAGACGACGCCATCATCAGCGACGAGTTGAACCACGCCTCTATCATTGACGGCATCCGGCTCTGCAAGGCCGACCTCCACGTCTTCGACCACAGCGACATGGCCGACCTGGAGGCCACGCTGCAGGATGCGCAAGACGCCGAAAAGCGGCTCATTGCCACCGACGGCGTCTTCTCGATGGACGGCGACGTGGCGAAGCTCGACGAGATCTGCCGCCTGGCCGACGAATACGACGCGCTCGTGATGGTCGACGAGTGCCACGCCACCGGGTTTATGGGCGAGGGCGGCCGCGGCGCCAGCGAGGCAAAGGGCGTCCTCGATGAGGTGGACATCATCACCTCCACGCTCGGCAAAGCCCTCGGCGGCGCCACCGGCGGCTTCACCACCGGCCGGCAGGAAATCATCGATGTGCTGCGGCAGGAGTCGCGCCCGTATCTCTTCTCCAACGCCATCGCGCCCATGATTGCCAACGCCAGCCTCAAGGTGCTGGAGATGCTCCAGGAAAGCGGCGAGCGGCGCGAGACGATCTGGGAGAATGCCCGCTACTTCCGCTCCGAAATGGAGAAGCGGGGCTTCGATATCAAGCCGGGCGACCATCCCATCGTCCCCATTATGTTCTACGACGCGAAGACCAGTGGGGCCATCGCCGACGAACTCCTGGACCGTGGGATCTACGTGATCAGCTTCAGCTACCCCGTGGTGCCGAAGGGCGAAGCGCGCATCCGTGTGCAGATGTCGGCCGCCCACTCGAAAGAGCAACTCGACCGCGCCATCAACGCCTTCACCGAGGTCGCCCGCGCACACGACGTCATCGAGTAGCCCGGCTCTTCATCAACGAGTAGTTCCCGCTCCTTCTTCACCCGTCTCACCAATCCGCCCCCAATGCAACTTCGACTCTTTCTCCTCCCCATTGCCCTCGCTGTCCTCTCCGCCGGCACAGCTGCTCCGATCCATGCCCAGGACGACGGTTCGGTCGGGCCCACGCGCGCCCTGCCGGCCGACACCACGATTACTGAGACCGATCAGGTGACGATTGAGGACGAACAGGTGCCCTACGAGGTCACAACCGGCACGCAGCCCGTCTACGGCGAGGACGGCTCCACCGACGCCGCCCTCCACTACACGTACTATCGTCGCACCGACGTGGACGATGAGGGTCGCCGCCCCCTCGTGGTCTCCTTCAACGGCGGCCCGGGCTCCGGCTCGCTCTGGATGCACCTCGGCTATACCAGTCCCAAGCACTTGGTGATTGGCGAGGAGGGTCAGCCCGTGCAGCCCTACGGCGTGGAGGACAACGAGCACTCGATTCTCGACGTGGCGGACATCGTGTACGTCAATCCCGTGAACACCGGCTTCTCCCGCGTGCTCGACCCGGAGGTCGACGAGGAGACGTACTTCGGCGTGAATGCGGACGTCGATTACCTCGCCGAGTGGATTGAAACGTTCGTTTCGCGACAGAATCGATGGCGCTCCCCGAAGTATCTGATTGGCGAAAGCTACGGCACGACGCGCGTGTCGGGCCTTGCCGGCGAACTGCAGAACAGCCACTGGATGTACCTGAACGGCGTGATCCTGGTCTCGCCCACCGGCCTCGGCATGGAGCCGCCCGGGCCGTCGCCCCGCTCCGAGGCCCTCAAGCTGCCCTACTACACGGCCACGGCCTGGTACCACGGCCAGTTGCCCCAGGCCCTCCAGCAGCGCGATCTCGACGACCTGCTCTCAGAGGTGGAAGACTACACCCTGAACGAGTACCTGCCGGCCCTCTCCCGCGGGGGCTTCCTCGACGACAGCCGCAAGGACACGATCGCCCAGGAGGTCGCCCAATGGTCTGGCCTCTCCGAGCAGTTTGTCCGGGACCACAACCTGGCCGTGCCCGCCGACGCGTTCTGGAAGGAGTTGCTGCGCGAGGAGGGCCACACCGTGGGCCGGCTCGACTCACGATACAAGGGCCTCGACGCCAAAAATGCAGGAGACTCATACGATTACCCCGCAGAGCTGACGGCCTGGAACCACGCCTTCGCCCCCGCCATCAACCACTACCTGCGAGACGAGCTCGGCTTTACGACCGATCTGCAGTACAATCTTTTCGGCTCGGTGTACCCGTGGGACGACGAGGACAACGAGACCGGGGAGCAGCTGCGGCAGGCCATGGCGCAGAACCCGTTCCTGCACGTCATGGTGCAGTCCGGCTACTACGACGGCGCGACGGACTACTTCTCGGCCAAGTACGTCATGTGGAACCTGGACCGCCGCGGCGCGCTGCGGGACCGCATGCGCTTTGAGGGGTACCGCAGCGGGCACATGATGTACCTGCGCGACGAGGACCTGGAGGCCTCCAACGACCACATCCGCCAGTTCATCGAGAACTCCATACCGGACGAAGGCGCCCCGGCCGGGTACGGCACCATGCCCCCCGACCGCTCCGGCGCGGGAGGGGACGACTAATCAGCCGCAGGGGCCGCACCGGGGCGGGGAGGTGCGGGCTGCTCATTCGCTCTGTGCCTGCGCAGATTAGGGCACCTCGACGCCAATGTGCCGCTCCACGCCGGGCAGCAGATCCTGGATGCGCGACATGAGCATCTGGATGGCCACGTGGTTGTGCCCGCCCCGCGGAATAATGATGTCGGCCTCCCGCTTCGACGGCTCCACAAACTCTAGATGCATCGGGCGCACCGTGCGCTCGTACTGCCGCAGAATGCCCTCGATGGACCGGTCGCGTTCCTCGATGTCGCGCCGGATGCGACGCATGAGCCGAATGTCATCGGCCGCGTCAACGTAAATCTTAATGTCCATCTGCTCCCGGAGGACCGACTCGGCCAGCACCAGAATGCCTTCGATCAGGATGACGGGGCGTGGCTCCACGGTCTCGGTTTTGTCCCGGCGCGTGTGGGTCGTGAAGTCGTACACCGGTTTCTCGATGGCCTTCCCTTCAATGAGGCAGTCGAGGTGCTCGCGCATGAGGTCCGTCTCCAGCGCATCGGGGTGGTCAAAATTGAACTGCGCGCGGCGCTCCGGAGACAGATGGGAAAGGTCCCGGTAGTACGCGTCGTGGTCGAGGATGGCAATGGGGTCGGCCCCGAAGGTGCGGATGATACGCTGCAGCACCGTCGTTTTCCCGGACCCGGACCCCCCCGCAATGCCGATCACTACCGGGTTTTTCGAGGACATGAAAGCGAACGAGTTGTAGAGCGCTGGGACATATTCGGAAACGTCGGAGGTTCTGAGTGCCTTCGTCCCGGACAACTATTTCTGAACCATCTCGATCGTCCAGGTTTTGGTGTCTTCGTCGTAGGTCGAGGCGTCCTCGTCGTAGACGAAGCCGTCGGGGTGGTCTTCCCACTCGTGGAGCTCCACGAGGCTTTCAGCGGTTTCCTGAACCACGTAATTCACAAACTGCCCGCGCTGCACTTCGAGTTCTTCGTCCGATATAGGAACGCGCTCGCCGTCGGCCTCCTCCAAAAAGCGGACCTGCACGCGCGCCTCATAGGTATGCTCGTTGGCCCAGGCGGCGTGGTGCGCCTCCGGCATCAGGTCCCACACCCACCGGTCCTCCAGGCTTTCGTTGAGGAGGGGGCTAATGGTCGGTCGCCAGTACTCGGTCACCGGCCCGATGCCCGGGATGGTGGCCTCCATGCCGAGTTGGTAGTTGGGAACGAGGTCGTCGGGACGGAGGAGGCCGAACAAGCCGGAGAGAATGAGTCCATTTTCGAGCAGCCGCCGCTGGGCACCCGTTGGCAGGTTGGCAAAATCCATGGCGGCGTACATGATGCCGGGGCTGTACCGGTCCAGGGCCGACATTAGGGGCGCGTCGTAGATCTCCGTGTTCACCCGAAGGGCCTCTTCGAGTTCGTACCCTTCAAGGCCAAAGATCTCCGAAAGGGTGTCTTCGTCTTCCTCCTCAATCACGTCCTGCAGCGTATCGATCAGGGTGCGCCGCTCGGGATTGAGGTCGTCAAAGTAATTGAAGGTCCCCGAGGTTCGATAGTCGAACATGTCGGGCGCGAAGGGATTGCCGCCGGGTTGTTTCCGGTCGGCAGGAGCCAGAAGGACTGTCAGATTTGGCATGTAGGAGGGGATCGATCAACAGATGCGAGGCAAACACAGCGCACGGACGGCCAGGCCACCGGCCGTTGGGCCAAGGTCAACCTTCTTCGTTCGACGCGTCGGTCTCCCGCTGGCGCCGAAGTTCTTCAAGCAGAGCGTCAATATCGCTCCGGATGTGATCGGCCTGGGCCTCTGCGTTGGCGACAAGCTCGTCGCCGGGGCGCTGAGTGCTGTCGTGGAAGCCACGGCGAAGGAGATCGTGAAGCGTGTCGCCCGCCTGGGCCACCAGATGCTCAAGTTGATAGGTCAGACGTCGTCGCGCGTCGGGGCCTCGCTTGGGGGCAAACAACATTCCCAGCGCAAAGCCGAGGGCTCCCCCCGCGAGGGCACTCCAAAGACCGACCCGCGTCGTGCGGTTTCGTGTGTTTTTCTCCATGAGCAGGGTATTCATTGGATGAAAAAAGCCCGCGCAGCGTATCTGTTGCTGTACCGGAAGGGCAATGCCCAGTTTCCCCGCCTGATGCAGGCCCACGGCGGCGTGGAGCCCCGCCCGGCCCTTCGTTCCAGCCCGAACCCAACCGGGCCATAAACTTCCAGGGCTCTTCTGCTTTGAATGTTATCGACCTCGTACGTTTCTTGCAACAGGCGAATACGAAATCTTCGCGGCCTTTCTTTGTGCTGGGCGTTCTTCGAGCGCTCCGTCCGAAAGGCCTTCGCCCACCCCGCTGACGAGCTCTTTCGCTCATGCATGAGACCCCCTTTCCCGTTCACGAAACGGGTGACTTCCGGTATAACGATGAAGGACCGACCGATTCCCCCGCCCCCCCGATTGTCCTCCTACACGGCATGCTCGGCGACCTGAGCAACTGGGTCGACACGGTCCGCACCCTTTCGGAGAACGGATACCGGGTGCTGGCCCCCATTCTCCCGGTCTACGACTTCCCGCTCTCCGAAACGGGGGTCCCCCGCCTAACCGAGCACGTGTACAACTTTGTGGAGGCCCTTGACCTCGACTCCACCATTCTGGTGGGCAACTCACTGGGCGGCCACATCGCCCTCCTGTTTTCCCTCGACCACCCCAACCGGGTCGACGCGCTCGTGCTCTCCGGCTCGTCCGGCATCTACGAGGCAACCATGGGGACGACGTTCTTTAAGCGTCAGGACCGCGAGTTTATCAAGGAACGAACCGAGATGACGTTCTACGATTCGGTCCACGCCACGGAGGACCTGGTGGACGAAATGTTCGAGATCGTCAACGATCGCCCCCGTGCCCTTCGGCTCCTTCAAATTGCCCGTTCGGCCGACGAAGAGATTGTCACGGAGGAGCTCGGACAACTCCACATGCCCACCCTTCTGGTGTGGGGCCGGGACGACGTGATCACCCCCCCCGAGGTGGCCGAAGAGTTTCGCGATCGCATCCCGGATGCACGGCTCCACTTTATCGATAAGTGCGGGCACGCGCCCATGATTGAGCACCCCGATCGGTTCAACGAGTTGACGCTCGAATTCTTTGGCGAGCTGACTGCAGCATCGCACGCCCCCTCCCCGTCGCATTCCTGAGTGCCTCCGGTAAGCGCGGAAACGATTCACGATGGATCCCCCGTGCCCCTCGGCCTTCTGCGGGTGTTCCTTGTCTATTCATTCGGACAGGCTGTTTGCCAGAGCGCACGCCTGAGCCGTCTCACACCCTAAGGGAACCGCCTCAGGCCGCCTTTTACACCGCTGGCATATGCGTTGCACGCATCTGTTACGCGGTGCTGAATGCAAGACGGATTCCTGCACCGCCCCCTCCGGACTCTGTAGCATCCGCAGGGGCCTCCGTAAAGGCCGGGCAGGTGCGTCTCTGGGTGAGCGTGCCTGCCCGGTTTTTTTGATTGTCCCACGTTATGATCGCTTCAGGCATGTGTCTATCTACACGCACGTCTTCGATGCCCATCGTCTCATAAGCGCGTCTTCGTTCCTCCGGGCTCGGGACACTCCCGGGCCCGGAGGCGTATACACGTTGCATCCGGGGCGTCGGACCTCGTCACTTTCGAACAGCACGCTTTTGTAGTCATGGCACGTGGAGTCAACAAAGTCATCCTCATCGGCAACTTGGGGCAGGACCCCGAGCTTCGGTACACTGGCAGCGGCACGGCCGTTTGCAACATGCGGCTCGCCACCACCAACACCTACACGAACCGGGACGGCGAGGAAGTCCAAAACACCGAGTGGCACAATGTGGTTGCCTGGGGCCGGCTCGGAGAGGTCTGCAACGAATATCTCGAGAAGGGCTCACAGGTGTACTTCGAGGGCTCTTTGCAGACCCGATCGTGGGAAGACCGCGACGGCAACACGCGCTACACCACAGAGGTGAAGGCCCGCGACATGACGTTCCTCGACAGCAACCGGCGGGGCGGCGACATGGACAGCGACTTCGACCAGAGCCGGGGACAGAGCGGAGACAACTTCGATCAGCGTCCGCCCCAGCAGCAACCGGCCGGGCAGGGGTCCGCGTCGAGCGGCTCAGGCTCCTCGGGCGGCAGCGGTCCCTCCGGAGACGACGAGGAAACCTTTGAGCCGGACGACGAGCTTCCGTTCTAAGGAGCGCGCCCAGAATACCTCCGCTTTCCCCCTTCTGACCGGTCTCCCTTCTCCTTCCCCTGGGCCGAGGGAGGCGGCTCCCCTGCCGTCTTCCGTCGGCCTTTTTTCTTTTTGTACATTTGGAGACCGCAGGGGCCCTTTCGTTTCAGTTTCGTTTGCTGATGCCCGGCCTGCTGTCGATCTTTTTTAATTGTGGCCCGTTGGCCCACCCACTATCGGTGATATCCCCTCGGTCCTGTTATCTCGTGAGCCTTTTTGTCCCATGAGCATTGCTTCGTACCTCTCCGAAGATGTCGGCACATCGGTCGATTTTGCCTCCTTCCGGGAAGCATTCCAGAAGAAACTCCACAAGGTGTTTACGAAGCGGGCGGACTTCGACCAAGTGAGCACCCAGCGTGGCCTTCCGCCCTTCATGATGCGGGAGATTCAGTCGCTGACCCCGCTGTCCACGTTCATTCCCGAAGAATACGGCGGCCGGGGCGGACACGTGCATGAGTGTCAGGCCATCCTCGCGACGGCCTCGTACGAGTCACTCGCCCTGTCGCTTACCCTCGGCATCAATGGGGCCCTGTTCCTGCAGCCACTCGCGAAATACGGACACGAAGACGTCAAGGGCCCGATCTTCGAGCGGTTCATCGAGGACAAAAACATGGGCGGGCTCATGATCACCGAGCCCGACTACGGAACCGACGCCCTAAACATGAAAACCTCCTACACGAAAGAGGAGGACCACTACCACGTTCAGGGCACGAAGCACTGGGCTGGACTCACGGGCTGGGCCGACTTCTGGCTCATTACGGCCCGCCGGCAAGGCAGCAGCGGCGACCTCGGGCGCGACATCGATTTCTTCGTGGCCGACATGAACCGCCCCGAACAGATGGTGGAGGTGGAGGAGTTTTACGAAAATCTCGGCCTCTACATGATCCCGTACGGGCGGAATCACGTCGACATTCGGGTGCCGGAGACGCATCGGCTGCAGCCGGAGAGCACCGGCATCAAGATGATGCTGGACACGCTCCACCGAAGTCGAATCGAGTTCCCGGGCATGGGCATGGGCTTCTTGCGACGGCTGCTCGACGAGGCCCTCGCCCACTGCAAGGAACGCTCGGTGGGCGGCTCCCCCCTCCTCCACTACGACCAGGTGCAGCGCCGCATCGCCGACATCCAGGCGGCGTTTACCGCCTGCTCGGCCATGTGCCTCCACACCAGCGAGCACGCCAGCCCGGAGTACAACCTCGCCGGGGCCACCCTGACGGCCAATTCAATCAAGGCCGTCGTCACCGACCTGATGCAGGATGCTGCCCAGTCGCTACTCCAGCTGATGGGCGGCAAGGGATACCGACTCGACCATGTGGCCGGCCGCTCGGTCGTCGACAGCCGCCCGTTCCAGATCTTCGAGGGCTCGAACGACGTGCTGTACCAGCAGATCTCGGAGGCTGTGCTGAAGTCCATGCGCAAGATGAAGGAGCGCAACCTGCTCTCCTTCTTGAAAGAACACGACCTGACGCGTCGGGCCTCCGACTACTTCCCCGACGCCTTCGACTTTGAAGTCGACCAGTCCCTTTCCCAGCGCAAGCTGGTGGACCTGGGCCGCGCCCTGGGGCGCGTCGCGACAATGGAGATGGTGATTGAACTCGGCGACCGCGGCTTTCGAAGCGATCTGATTTCCAACTGCCTGCGGGCGTTCGAGGAGAAGGTGGAGTGCCTGCTGGCGTCGTACCGGCGCGACCGAACGCCCTCGGTGATTGAGAACTATGTGGAGGGCAGCTCTTGGCTCGACTTTGTGAAGGCGTAGGGGCCCCGGCGCTCCACGGGGCGTGCCTGTCCTTCCCAGGCGCGGTCGCCGTTGCAATGTCTGGCAGTCCGGGTTGCGTATCCGGCACTTCGGATTTCGATACCGCCGGAGGTGCGCCCCCCACAGTTGCAGCGCACCGTACGCTCTGGGCTCCTGGACCGACCGGCCGCAGTGCCTTCCTCAACTGATTTCTCTTCCTCAACTGCTTGTTCGCCCATGCCCGTCCGTTTTGGCGTCGTCGTCTTTCCGGGATCGAACTGCGACCACGACGCCTACCATGCCACAAAGCACGTCCTGGGCCAGGAGGCCCGCTTTCTCTGGCACGAGGACGACTCGGTGGGCGACGTGGACGTGGTGATTCTGCCCGGCGGCTTCTCGTATGGCGACTACCTGCGTTCCGGGGCCATCGCCCGATTTTCGCCCATCATGGAAGATGTGGTGCGGTTCGCCCGAGACGGGGGGTTGGTCTTTGGAATCTGCAATGGCTTCCAGATTCTGTGCGAAGCGGGCCTTCTGCCCGGTACGCTCCTGCGCAACGAGTCCCTCCGCTTCGTCTCCAAACCCATCACGGTCCGCGTCGAGAATGCCGACACACCGTTCACGAATGCCCTGGCGCACAGGCAAACGCTCACCGTTCCGGTGGCCCACGGAGAGGGCCGCTACTACGCCGACGAGGCGACCCTCGATTGGCTCGACACCAACGAGCATGTCCTTTTCCGCTACAGCACCCCCGAGGGCACCCTGGCGGACGACGCCAATCCGAACGGTTCGGCCCGACACATCGCCGGCATTGTCAACGAAGCGGGCAACGTCTGCGGCTTCATGCCCCACCCCGAGCGCTGCGTCGAGTCGCTGATTGAGGGAACGGACGGACGGCTGTTATTCGAGTCGCTGATTCAACACGTTGAGGCGGCCGTGGTGTAGGTCCGATGTTCCGCCCCGGGTCTCGATTTGTCTTGGTCTATCTCCTCGCCCCTTCTTTCGCATGGAGCAACTGCTGAGCGCCCCCATCACCCTTGCCCTGCTGCTGGCCAACGTGGGCATCAGCGGCTACGCAATGGGAGTTGACCCGTCGCTGCTAAATGAGCTGTCGTTTCGGCCCCGCCGCATCCGAGAGCGGGGCGAGTACTACCGCTTTCTCACCGCGGGATTCGTGCACGCAGGCGGGGCCCACCTGGCGTTCAACATGATTACGCTGTACTTCTTTGGCCCTCAGCTGGAAGGCATCTTGGGGGCTGGCGCCTTTCTCGCGCTCTACTTTGGGTCGGAGCTGGCCGCACACGCCCTCACCTTCGCGATGCACCACGACGACCCGCAGTACGCGGCGGTGGGGGCGTCCGGGGCCATCAGCGGCGTGCTGTTTGCCTTCTGCCTCTACGCCCCGCTCGCCATGCTCGGCATCATGTTCGTGCTGCCGATGCCGGCCATCCTCTTCGCGGTGCTTTACGTGGTCGTGTCAATCTACGCCATCGGGCAGCGGCAGCCGGGCATGCGGGGCGGCATCGCTCACGAGGCGCACCTGGGCGGCGCGCTGGGCGGAGTCGTGCTCACCATCCTGCTCGACTATCCGCGCCCCATCAACGCCTTTCTACGGGAGATGCAAGGCCTTCTAGGATAGCGCCCTACGTCGTCCCCAACCGGTCGAGGAGCGCGTTCCATTGGTGAAACGCAAACGCTCCGTCGTCGAGCGACTGGCCGTTGGAGCCCTCCGGGGCGTACCAGGCCACCGCCCAGCCCGCGCTCCGTCCGCCCTGCACGTCGGACCGGTACGAGTCGCCGACGTACAGCACGTCTCCGTCGCGCACGCCCGCCTGCTTGGCAGCATGCACAAAGGCCTGCGGGTCCGGCTTTAGAGCGCCCGACTCCTCACACACGACCACCGCGTCGGCGCGCTCCCGAAGTACGGGAAACTGGTCGAACTTTTGGGCCTGCACCTCAGCAAACCCGTTCGTCATGATGCCCACCGGATACCGGTCGGCAATCGCTTCGTAGGCGGCCCGGGCCCCATCAATGAATCGCCAGTGGGCGGCATATCGCTGCATGTAGTATCGCCCCACAAGGCCCGCATCGGCGTGCGGAGCCCCTACGGATTCGAGCAGCTTCTCGAATCGCTGCGACTGCAGCGTCTCTTTCTCGATGGTGCCCTCGGCGTAGGCGGCCCACAGCGGACCGTTGATGGCGTGGTATTGCGCCTGGAGCTCGTCGACCGACCACGCGCCGAAGACCGCCCGGTATCGATCGCGCACGTCGGCCAGGGCCTCCCGCTCGGCCGCCTCGTGGTCGAGCAGCGTGTCGTCGAGGTCGAAGTACACGAAATCAGTATCCATCTCCATTTCTCAGTGGTGAGGATTCGACTCGGATCGGCGTTGTCAGTCAATGCCCGAGAGGGCCGTTTCAAATAGCGCATACTCTTTGTCCTTGACGCCGCCGAGCGACTCCACGTGATTTTTGAGGCGGGTGTTGGTGTCGAGCACCCAGCTCATCTCGCAGGCGTCGAAGCCGTTGGGCGGTCCATTCTCGATGGTGGCGAGGACGAGCATGCTATCGAGCCCCTTGCCCTGGTAGTCCGACCGGATGCCCATGAGCGGCATCCGGCACTCGTAGACGCCGTAGTACAGGTTCAGGAGCAGCTTCGGGAGGCCGAATGGAAAAAGGCGTCCATCTTTGACGTGGCGGAGGGCCTGGTTCACGTTGGGGAGCGCGATGGAGAATCCCACCGGCGTGCCCTCGTGCTCCACGAAGAACACCAGTTCGGGATCGACGATCTGCTCCATCTCGTCGGCCAGCTGCATGAACTCGCCCTCCGTGACCGGCACAAAGCCCCAGTTTTCGGCCCAGGCCTCGTTGTAGATCTCGCGGATCGTGCGGGCCTCCTCCTCGAAGCGATCCGGGTCCAGCGTGCGCACCGACAGGCCCGGCGTTCGCTTCTTGACGATCTCGACGCCGCGCTGCAGGCGCTCGAACTGGCAGTACTTCTTATGCACGTAGTACGCCCACATCGTCATGGCCCGCTCGAAGCCGTACCGCACCAGGAAGTCCTCGTGGTAGGGCGGGTTGTAGGGCATGAGGATGGACGGCTCGCGGTCGAAGCCGTCGACGAGCAGACCCGCGGTATCGTTCAACGACGGATTAGCCGGCCCTCGGAGGTGCGTGAGGCCCTGCCCACGCACCCAGTCCGCGGCGGCATCAAGGAGCGCCTCCGCCACGGCGTAGTCGTCGACGCACTCGAAAAAGCCAAAGAAGCCCGTGCGGTCGTCGTAGGTCTCCAGGTGCATTCCGTTGACGATGCCCGAAATCCGTCCCACAACGGCGCCCGACGCGTCCTCGGCCAGGAAGAGCTGCATCTCGCCGTGTTCGAAGAAGGCGTTCTCCGAGGGGTCGAGGGTCTCCTTCACGTCGCGGCGAAGGGGGGGCACCCACTTCGGGTAGCGCTCCGGGTAAAACGCGTACGGAACGTCGATAAACCGCTGGCGGTCACGGCGCCCCTCTACCGGACGAATTGTGACGGACGACGCAGTCGCGGACATACGGGACAGACGGGCGAGAATGGGCATTGACGGACAAAAGCCGCCGCTCCGGCTCGGAGCGACGGCTACGTCCACGGATGATCTGTGGCGGTCGTTTCCTGAGAGGCTCAGTGCCCCGACCCGTGTCCGTTCTGGCCGATCACGCCGTGCTTCCTGCCGATCTTGTGGAAGGCGTCGAGGATCTGGTCGAGTTCCTCATCGGTGTGGGTGGCCATGTAGGAGGTGCGCATGAGGGCCTGCCCCTTCGGTACGGCGGGCGGCACCACGGCGTTGACGAAGACGCCCTCCTTCAGGAGCTCGCGCCAGAAGCGGAAGCACCGCTCCATGTCGCCGATGACCACGGGAATGATGGGCGTCTCGCTCTCCCACACGTCAAAGCCTAGATTCTTGAAGCCGCTGCGCATGTAGTCGGACACCTCGTGGAGCCGATCGAGGCGCCCCGGCTCGTTCTCCAGAATCTCGAGTGCCTTGAGCACCGTGGCGACCGTGGACGGCGGCATCGACGCACTGAAGATGTGGGGCGAGCTCTCGTGGCGGATGTACTCGATCACGTCGTAGTCGCCCACGGCAAACCCTCCGATCGAGGCAAAGCTCTTGGAGAACGTGCCCGTGATGATGTCCACCTCGTCCTTGAGGCCGAACGTGGAGGCCGACCCGCGCCCGCCCTCGCCGACTGCCCCTATGGCGTGGGCATCGTCGAGCATAAGGGCGGCGTCGAACTCCTCGGCCAGCTCCAGGAGCGTGGGCACCTGGGCGATCTTGCCACTCATCGAGAACACCCCGTCCGTGGCAATCAGCTTGCCGGCGTCAGGCCGTTCTTCGTGGGCCCGCTCCAGCATGGTCCGGAGGTGGTCCATGTCGTTGTGCTGGTAGCGGCGTGTTTCGGCAAAGCTCGTTCGCGTTCCGGCATTGATGCAGGCGTGGTTGTCCTTATCGGAGAACACGAGGTCCCCTTTTTTCGCCACGGCCTCCACCACGCCCATGTTGGTCATGTAGCCGGTGGAGAACAGGACGGCCTTGTCCTTCCCCATGAACCGGGCCAGTCGCTCTTCCAGCTCCAGGTGCAGGTCGAGCGTGCCGTTCAGGAAGCGGCTGCCGGTGCAGCCGGTGCCGTACTCGTCGACCGCCTGCTTTGCGGCCTCCTTCACGCGAGGGTCGGAGGTGAGGCCAAGGTAGTTGTTCGAACCCGCCATGATCACCTCGTTCCCGTCCATCACCGCGCGGGAGCCTTCGCTTTGCTCAATGGGGCGAAAGTACGGGTAGAGATCAGCCCGTTTGAACTTTGCGTAGTCGCCCGACGGGTCGAAGAAGCGATGACACTTCTCGAAGAGCGACGGTCCCCCCCGCGACTCTTCGCCCTGCGCAGTCGCGGTGCTGGACGCATCCGACGAAGCAGCGTCTTGAGGGGGATACTGATCAGGTGTGGTCATACAAACAAGGGCATCATCCGGGAGGCTACGCACGAAGCGGCGCCAATACCGTCCGCTGAGGGACCAACGACTGGCCTTTCTATGATTCTATCTATGTATAGACGCGGCGCTGGCCTTGGAAGTAACACGGCCGTAGGGTGTCCGGCAGTGAGCGTCAGCGAGTACTCGGCGTCCTATGTACGATTGGCGCCGTGCGCGTTTCCCGCTCAACGACATGGGCGACTCGGGCGGAAGGGCTTCCGAATGGATATTACCCTTGTTTTACGAGGCCCTTCACGGTTCTTCTCGGGAACGCCCCCACGTGCCTCGCCTTTTTCGCCTCGCTCCTTTCCACTGCCCTATGTTAATTGCCTGTCAATCGGGCCGTGCGTCCGCTGGCAACGGATTGTTAGAAGCGGACCCGAAGCTGAAGGCCGTGGTTCTCGGCGGACGAGAAGGCGTCCCCACCGGACGCCGCTCCGGGGAGTCCGCCGGTCGGACGGACCTTCAGTGCAAGGTCGCCCCCCACATCGAAGGTGAGGAGGTGGGCACTCACGTATGCATCAACGAGCGTGAGAACGTAGAAAAACCCTGTCCCGACAATTGAGAGGTCGCGCCACCGCCGGAATTTGTCCCGCTGCTGGCGCACCTGAGAGGGACTGAGGGGCAGACTCGTCAGGTCGCCGGTGCTTCCTCCAGCCTCGCGCACGACTGTGGCGTAGTCGTCTTCGTACGATTGCCAGTCGGAGATGACGGACGGAATGTCGTCGTTCTGGTTGGTGAGGCGTTGGCCCCGGGCAAAGATGGCGGCGCGGCGATTGAGACCGTAGTTCTGATTCATCGAGTAGATCGCGTATCCCAGCGCGGCAAGCCCCCCGTAGACGAGCGGAAGCTTGAGGTACTGCCGGTTGTAGACCTGTCCCCATCCCGGCACGGCGGCCGACCGCCAGAGCGCCCCGCGCGGCGAGTGATCCGGCGAGAATCCTTTTTCTTTCAGGATCTCTGTCCGGACGCTGTCCGGCTGGGCCTGTGCCCCGTTCGGGACCGCAAGCAGTCCCCCCAAAACGATCAAAAAGACAGACAGG
Organism: Salinivenus sp.; assembly: GCA_046540815.1. GTDB lineage: Bacteria > Bacteroidota > Rhodothermia > Rhodothermales > Salinibacteraceae > Salinibacter. The sequence goes on along the minus strand of JBKHEM010000006.1, from coordinate 21,686 downwards.
CGACGCACAATAGGCATTTCGAGACAGCAAACAACGAACAGGCCCGGCCTCCATGCGACCCACACGCTGCCCCCTCGTGTTCCTCCAGGACGACCCGTGCACTAGCGCTCGGCAATCAGCTCGATGAGACGCTCCAGGTCCTCCTCCGAGTAATACGTGATTTCAATGGAGCCCTCTCCGTCGGTCCGGTGGTTGATCTTGACCTGCGTACCGAGGCGGGAGCGGAGCCGGTCGCGGTAGTCGTCGAGCTGGAGGTCGTTGCGGTCCGGGGACGGGGCCGGGGTGGGGGCCTCGGAGGAGGTGGAGGCATCGTCGTCGTCCGCTTCCTGATCCGCATGCCAGTTCCGTGCGCGCTGCTCGACCTCGCGCACCGAGAGGTCTTCCGCAATCGTCTCCTCCAGCAATTCGATCTGCGCCTCCTCGTCGTCCATGGCGATGAGGGCCCGGGCGTGTCCCATGGCGACTTCCTTGTCCCGGAGCGCGGCCTGGATGCGGGGCGGCAGCCGGAGCAGGCGGAGGAAATTGGACACCGAGGCGCGGCTTTTGCTCACTTTCTCGGCGACCTCCTCCTGCGTCAGCCCACACTCCTCCATCAGCCGCTGGTAGCCGAGGGCCACCTCGATGGGGTTGAGCTCCTCGCGCTGCACATTCTCGACGAGGGCCATTTCCAGCATTTCCTCCGAGGTCGCCTCCCGGACGAAGGCGGGCAGCCGGTCGATGCCAGCGCGTCGTGCGGCCCGCAGGCGCCGTTCCCCTGAAATAATTTCAAACTGATCGTCGTCGAGCGCCCGCACCGTGATGGGCTGAATGACGCCGAGCTGCTCAATGGAGGCCGTCAGTTCATCGAGCGCCTCCTCGTTAAACTCCTGGCGCGGCTGGTACGGGTTGGGCCGAATGCGGTCGACAGCCACCTCGGCCACCCGACCCAGCAGGCGTGTGCCGTCCTCAAACTGATAGAGCTGACTCTCGGCCACGTCTTCGCCCGTGCGCTCCTCCCCTCCGCGCGCCTCCTCCTCTTCATCCGAGGGAATGAGCGCGTTGAGTCCTCGTCCGAGTGCGGATTTGTCAGCCATGTCAACCAAACGTCAGAAACAAGTACGCGATGCGGCGCCGGGTGGGGTTAGCCAGACACCTCGTCGGCGGTCGCCGTCGGCTCCTCCGCCTCGGACGGGTCCTCCCCAATCGTACCGGACACGCCGCCCGACGTCTCCGTCGAGCCCTCCGTTGACGCTGCGGCCGACGCGTCGGAATCGTCGGCTCCGTTCGCCTGATGTGCGCTCCCGACCTCCGGGTTGTTGTTCAGGATTTCGCGGGCCAAGGCCATGTAGTTCTTCGCGCCGGTGCTCGACGCCTCGTACAGAATGGCGGGCTCTCCGAAGCTGGGGGCCTCCGAGAGGCGCACGTTCCGCTTCACGATGGTCTCGAACACGTTCTCACCGAAGTAGCGGCGCACCTCTTGGGCCACCTGATTCGACAGGTTCAGGCGCGTGTCAAACATCGTCAGCAGCACGCCCTCGATCTCCAGGCCCGGATTCAGGTGCTGCCGGACGATCTTGATTGTGTTGAGCAGCTGCCCCAGGCCCTCGAGCGCAAAGTACTCGGCCTGCACCGGAATGAGCACCGAGTCGGCGGCCGTCAGCGAGTTGAGCGTAAGCAGGCCGAGCGACGGCGGGCAGTCAATGACGACAAAGTCGTACTTTCGTCGCACGCGGGGTAGGGCGTTGCTCAAAATCTTCTCCCGCTTCATCTCGTCGATCATCTCGATCTCGGCCCCCACCAGGTTGATGTGGCTGGGGATCACATCGAGAAACGGCATCTCGGTCGTAATCACGGCCTCGCTCGCCGCGACCTCGCCGATAAGCACCTCGTAGATCGAGGCCTCGATGTCGTTTTCCTCCAGGCCGACGCCGGAGGTGCAGTTTGCCTGCGGATCGATGTCGAGGAGCAGCGTCGAGTACTCGGCAGCCGCCAGGGAGGCGGCCAAGTTAATTGCGGTTGTCGTCTTTCCGACACCGCCCTTCTGGTTTGCAATTGCGATGACTTTGCCCATAGATGCAACCTGTCACACTCTTCAAAAGGGAACCCTCGGCGGAAGATGGTCGGACGGCCTCCCGGCGAGAATCGTGGGGGTTGTGATGCATTCGCAACTTACGAAACGCGTCGCGCCAATGTCCACACACCGAACAGCCAGGAGTCCCGTGTCCGGATCACTCTCCACCCCGCAAGGGTTGGGAGTTATGGTTTTCAGGCGGATCGGTCGGCAATGGTCGTCGTCCCGAACGGCAGGCGCCCAAACCGGCATCTGCCGTCCGTGTTCGGGGCCCCGCCGGTGCTTCTGTCCCTCGCGATCACGACCCCCTGCGTGTCCATGGCACGCCGCATCGTTCTCCGTTCGGACGAGGACCGAGATCGGCCTGCCGCCGAGGACCTGTCGATCGACTACGCGGCCGACCTCAACGAGCAGCAGTACGCCGCCGCCACGGCGGGCGACGGGCCCCTCCTCATCGTGGCCGGGGCGGGAACGGGTAAAACCCGCACCCTCATCTACCGCCTCGCCTACCTCGTCGAGACCGGCACCCGGCCCGGACAAATCGTCCTGCTTACCTTCACGCGCCGGGCGGCCAACGACATGACGGCCCGCGCCACCCAGCTGCTTGACGGCCGCTGCGAGAAGGTGCAGGGCGGCACGTTCCACGCCTTCTGCCTGCAGGTGCTGCGCCGCCACGCCCCCACCCTCAACCTGCCCCGCAACTTTACGGTGCTCGACGCGGCCGACGCCGCCGATGTGCTGAGCGTACTGCGGTCGCGGGGCGGATATGCGGAGGGGGAGGAGCGCTTCCCCCAAAAGCGGACGCTCTACAACATGTTCTCCTCGGCCACCAACCGCGACGAGGCGCTGCACAAGGTGCTGGCCCGTCGCTACCCGCAGTTTAAGAGCCACTACAACGCCCTCAAGCAACTCCAGAGCGAGTACCGCCGCTACAAGCAGAGCCACGGCCTGCTCGACTTCGACGATCTCCTGGAACGCACGCTGGAATTGTTCGAGAAAGACGACAGCGTCCGGCAGCAGGTGGCGGGCCGCTGCAAGCACGTGCTCGTCGATGAGTACCAGGACACCAACACGCTGCAGGCCGATCTCGTGAAGCAGTTTGCCTCCGTGCACGGCAACGTCACCGTGGTGGGCGACGACGCGCAGAGCATCTACAAATTCCGCGGGGCCGACTTCCGCAACATCTTCCGCTTCCCCGAAGAGTTCCCGAACGCCAAGGTCCTGAAGCTGGAAAAGAACTACCGCTCCACCCAGCCGATCCTGGACCTTGCCAATCACGTCATTGAGCAGGCCGACCGGTCGTACGAAAAGGAGCTCTTTACCGACAAGGAGGAGGGCGACCTCCCGGCCCTCGTTCCGGCGGCCGACGGCGAGATGGAGGCGCGCTTCGTGGCCCAGATGGTGCTCCGCCTGCGGGAGAGCGGCGTGCCCCTCCGCGACCTCGCCGTCCTTTTCCGCAGCAGCCACAACGCCTACGACGTGGAGGTGGAGCTCAACCGGCGCAACATCCCGTTCGTAAAGTACGGGGGCCTGAAGCTGAACGAGGCCGCCCACATCAAGGACGTGCTTGCGCACCTGAAGGTGGCGGAAAACCCGCAAGACGCCGCCTCCTGGAACCGCATCCTGCAGCTCATCCACGGCATTGGGCCGAAGACGGCGCAGGACCTGATCGACTGGGCCACCGGCGCGGCCGAGGATCCGTTCGTGCCGGGCGACGGCATGCCGTTCTCTTCCCGCTACCTGAGTACGCTGAAGGAACTGCTGGGAACGCTCCGCTCCATTCGCGATCCGGACCGGCCGGTGGCCGAGCAGGTCGAGACTGTGCTCGACTACTACCAGCCCCTCTTTGAGGACAAGTATTCGGAGGACTATCCGAAGCGCGAGCCGGACCTCGATCACCTGGCGGGCCTCGCCGCCAACTACGAAAGCCGACAGCGCTTTCTCGAATCGCTGGCCCTGGATCCCATCGAGCTCACGGCCCTGGAGCAGGAGGAGGCCGAGGACGACGAGCCCCCCCTCACCCTCTCGACAATCCACTCGGCAAAGGGCCTCGAATTCCACACCGTTTTCCTCATCCGCGCGCTCGACGGCACGATTCCCTCCCGCCACGCCCTCCGCGAGGACGGCGGCGTTGACGAGGAACTGCGCCTCTTTTACGTCGCCTGCACCCGGGCCGAAGAGGACCTGTTCATCTCCTACCCGATGACACAGTACCGGCGCTCGTTTGGCGAGTACATGACCGATCCCAGCCGGTTCGTCGACGACATTCCTGAGGATGTGCTGGAGCCGGTACAACTCGTGGAGGAGGACGCCTCGGGGGCCGTGGAGTCCCCCGACGCACCCGAGGCCCTGCCCGCCGAGAACGAGCCGACGGACCCCAGCCCCGGATCGTCCGACGCCTCCCCCACCCCACCCACTCCAGATGCGCCCGACGACGGGCTCCCGTTTTAAGGAGAACAGGGGAGGCAGGGCACGGACGATAGAAGCCAAGTCCCTCCGTCCGCCTCTTCTGCCCGACCCCCATCCCAGCGCGTCGTCCTCACGAATTTCGCTTCCGGCCATGGACCTGAGGCACAACCGCCCCTCCTTCTGCGACGCCGCGGCGAACGCCGAGGTGCCCCTCACCATTTCCGAGGTCGACCTGGATCAACTCGACCTCATCCGCCGCCTCAACGTTGCCATTTTCGACGACGACCACATCATCAAAACGTTTGAACGAGACGATCTTCTGATGCTCGTGGCGTGGTCGGACGAGACAGCAGTTGGGTTCAAGCTCGGGTACCGGCTCGACCCCCGGTCCTTCTACAGTGCCAAGGGCGGCGTGCGCGACTCGTACCGGCGCCGGGGCATCGCCCGCGCCCTGCTCTACGCCATGCTCGAGGTCGTCCGCGACCGGGGCTACGACCGGTTCGTCTACGACACCTTCCCCAACAAACACCCGGGCATGACGGTCATGGGGCTCGACGAAGGATTCCGCGTGATTCGCGCCGGATACAGTCCGGAGTATCAGGACTATCGGCTTCGATTTGAGTTGTCGCTGAAGGACGACGAGTAGCGCTACCGTGGCCTCGTGACCGTCGATTTTGGACCGCTCGGGGGTTACCTTTGGCCCGCACCTTCGTCCCACCAGTTGTCGTTTCAATCATGGATCGTAATGCTGCCAAACAGGCGGTCGGCGCCCGCGCGGCCGCTCTCGTCGAGGACGGCATGTGCCTCGGCCTCGGCACCGGCTCAACGACGGCCCACGCCCTTGATGCCATCGGGCAACGCATCAGCAACGAAGGCCTTGACGTGCGCGGCGTCCCCACCTCGTTCGCCGCGGAGCGACGGGCCCGATCGCTGGGCCTTCCGCTCACCACCCTTGACGCCGATCCTCAGCTCGATCTCGCACTCGATGGGGCCGACGAGGTCGACCCGGCGGGCCGCCTCATCAAGGGGCGCGGGGCAGCCCACACCCGCGAGAAAGTGGTGGCTGCGCAGGCCGAACGATTCGCGGTGCTCGTCGACTCCACGAAACTGGTTGACCAGATTGGGAGTGAGCGAGTTCTGCCCGTCGAGGTGCTGCCAATGGCGGTGACGCCGGTCACGCAGTTCCTTAACGCACGAGGCGCCGTTCCGACACTCCGAATGGGCGACGCCAAAGATGGGCCTGTCGTGACCGATCAGGGCTTCTGGGTGATCGACGCTCGCTTCCCCAACGGCATCCAGGATCCCGAGGCCCTCGATCAGGCCCTGTGCGCGCGCCCCGGGGTGCTTGACCATGGCCTCTTCCTGGACCTGGCCACCGACGTGCTTGTTGGCCGCCCGGACGGATCGGTTGACCACCGGACCCACTGAGACGGCCATGTGATTGGACCCAAAGGTCCCGCGACAGCCCCACCAAATAAAAAAGCGCACCGCGGCGGAAGCCACGGTGCGCTCTATCTGAACCCGGAAGGTCCTCTTTCTACTGAAGCTTAAAGGTCACCGGGAGGGACATCTGCACCTTCACTTTGTCGCCTCGCTGCTGACCCGGCGTGCACTCAAGCTGCTGAACGGCTCGGAGGGCCTCTTCATCGAGCAGTTCATGCACCCCGCGCGTCACTTTCGGGTCTCGCACCTGTCCTTCCTCATCCACAACGAACTGAACGAAGACGCGGCCTTCAATATCAGCCTTTCGGGCCATGTCAGGATACTCCACCTCATCCTGGAGCGCCTCTACACCACCGCAGTCGGGCTGCTCCTCGACCGCAACGAACACTTCGTCCTCTTCTTCCTCCTCCTCATCGTCGTCACCGGGCGGCGGGCCATCGTCCGTCTCGAGTCGGTCGTCAAGGTCAAGGGAGGAGTCGAAGTCTGTTTCATCCTCTTCGATGACTTCATCGTTCGGGACCTCTACCGGAACCGGGGGCTTCGGCGGCGGAGGGGGTTCCCGTTCTTGCTCGGTCTGCTTAATTTCCTCCATATCGACAACCTCCTGCTCCTCCATCTGCACCTCAAAGTCCTGGCCGGTGGTAATGTCGACACGGACCGCAACGATGAGAAGGAGGAGTGAAAGAACAAGACCGCCTTCTACAAACAGGTGGTACTTGTTCCGAAGATTGGCGCCATCTGTTTTTCGCAATGCCATAAGTTAATCGCCGTTGTTCTCGGGGACGCGGTGGCGGGGCGATGAACGCTCCCTCGTTTTGTTCTAAGACACCTCAAAATACCTTGCCTTTCCGTGGATGTTTCGAGAAGGTCCGTGCGCCGGATCATCGCCATGCTAGGCCGTCGACCCGGCCCCCTCGTGCCGTCGCCGAAATAGTTCGTATCCGCCCACGGCCCCAACCAACCCAATCAGGTTCGCGACCACGTCGAAGGGATCTGCCATGCGACGGACCGGCGCCACGTGCTGGAGGAATTCCGTCCCGATCGCTACCGCCACTCCTACTGCGAGCACCCCAAGCGTGCGGCGGAGGCGGAGGCCCTCCGCGTTGGCCCCGCCCGGCGGGCACAGCGCCCGCATCCAGAGCCCGCCGAACCCGGCAAAGAGGATTACGTGGGCCAGCTTATCGACGCCCACCGCCGGCTCTACCGACGACAGGGTGCTGGCTGGAATCAGACAGGCCGCCACAATTCCCGCCGTCCACAGCACGGCCGCGGTACGATAATGAGCGGTGGTCACAGTGGAACGAGCATTCATTGGAAACAGAGGTGTTCGAGGAGCACGAAATGGAAACCATGTGGGCAGGGCCACTACGACCGTCCTACGTCCCCGTTTGCTCCGAGACGCGCGGCGGTGGTGCGAGGCAGTTCCTCGATCAGGTCCGGGGCCGTCATGGTGCGCGGGTCGCGGGTCCGGGCGTACCGGCGGGCGGCAGCGCCCCCCAGATGCATCGCCGCCGCGGCGGCGTGGAGGGGCGGGAGGCCCTGGGCCAGCAGGCCCACGCACTGCCCGGCCAGCACGTCCCCGGACCCCGCCGTGGCGAGGGCCGGCGTGCCCGTCCGATTCACGAAGGCACGCCCGTCGGGCCCCGCAACGAGGCTGGGGGTTCCTTTGAGGAGCAGTACGACGTTCCACCGCTGCGCGTACGACTGCACGACGCGGACTCGATCGGTGAGGTCGACATCGTCCGCCGCCAAACGGCGAAACTCACCGGCATGGGGCGTCAGAATCCAGCGTCCGTCGGCCCGCGGCAGGAGGGCGTCCGCGTGGCCGGCGAGGGCGTTCAGCCCATCGGCGTCGAGCACAAGGGGGCGATCGGTCGTTTCGACCACTCGACGCACGGCCTGCTCGGTCCCGGCGGCCCGGCCCAGCCCCGGCCCCACCAGCAGAGCATCGGCCCGAATGTCGTCCAGTGCATCGAGGACGCCGTCGGGGTCAAGACCGCCGTCCTGTGTGGTGGGAAGCGGGACCGTGGGGACGGACGGACTGCCGCCCGCGACGGTGGACTGAATGGTCTCGGGGCAGGCGCAGGTGACGTAGCCGCTCCCGCTCCGTTCCGCTGCTCGCGAGGCCATTACCGGCGCGCCGGAAAACCGCGGGGCGCCCCCGAGCACCAGGGCCGCTCCGACGCTGTACTTGTATGCGTCCCGGTCGCGCTCGGGCCACCACTGCCGCACCGCCGCGTCGGTGGTCTGCCGGACACAGCCGGGCGCCTCGGCAGCCCGGTCCATCACAAAGGCCGGAATACCAATGTCGACCACGTCGACCGTCCCGGTGAGCGACGGTCCCTCCCCCACCCGCAGCCCCACCTTCGGCGCCGCCATCGTGATGGTGTGATCCGCGACAATCGCCGTGCCCATCACGGCGCCCGTATCGCTGTGCAGCCCCGTCGGCACGTCCAGGGCCACCACCGGGGCAGCCTGCTCATTGGCCCATTCCACGATACTGTGGACCGGCTCGCGAAGCGCACTTGTGAGCCCGGTGCCCAGCAGTGCATCGACAACCAGATCGGGCGTGGGGGTCATGAGGTCGTCAAGCGCGTCGGCGGTGGGGACGACATCAACGGTCAGGCAGTCGCCGTCCGGGGCGTCCTCCTGAAGCGCACGAAGCAGCGTGAGGTTGTGCGCCGGCTCTTCCCCAAGCGCCTCGGCGGGCGCCGTCAGGACCACCCGGACGCGCGCCCCCGCCGCAAACAAGCGGCGGGCCACCACGAGGCCGTCGCCCCCGTTGTTGCCCTTTCCGCAGAGAATGGTGACGGGCGTCCCCGCGAGCGGCCCGTAGGCCTCCTGAATACACTCGGCACAGCCCCGCCCGGCGGCCTCCATGAGGGTGGGACTCGGCAGCCCAAATTCGTCCATGGTGTACCGGTCAGCCGCTCGCATGGCGTCGGCCGTGAGGGCAGGCGGGCAGGGATCGTTCGTGGGAATGTGGGACATGGGAACAGACGCTGTCGGGGAGAGCCGAACAGGACGCGGGTTACGGGTCGTCGGCCGAGGTCGTATCGGCCGGCGGCCCCGACGTGCCCGAATCCGGCGGGGCCAGTCGCAGGAGGGGGAGGCGGAGCGGGGCCGGAAGCACGTTTGTCCAACGCGGTCGCACCTCAACGGCGTCGCCGCCCCAGGCCAGCGGCTCAGGAGGCACGTAGGGCTCGATTTGTCCCCCGTCCCAGCGCTCGTTTCCGTTGCGATCAAGCACCGCCCGGAAGCTGTAGGTGCCGTCGGGGAGCTGCCGGAAGACAAATGTACTCCCGGGTGCCACCTCCTGTTGTCGCGTCTCCACCGGGAGGTCTGTCTCTTCGGGTCGCAGTTCCACCAGCGCCTGCGCGGGGGGATTTGTCGTATCGGCAAGCGGGGAAGACGTTCGCTGACCTGTCTCCGGCACCGCGAATGTCGTGTCGGCGCGGAGGGCGCGTCCTTCCAGGGCCCCAAGGCGGCGGCTGGCGACCCGTTGGAAGCGGCGCTGGTACGTGGTATCCGGATCGTCGGAGCGCGCGGCCACAGCGATTTCGAGCACCTCCTCCGCCTCCAGCGACGGTTCGGGGCGCACCCGGAACGTCCGTCCGTCCGTACTGTCAAGCGTGTACGATCGCTCTGTCCCCATCGTGTCGCGGACGGTGAGGCGCGAGCGAAGCGTGCTGCTGTCGGGCGCCTGATTGAAGCGCACACCGGGCGCAACGGCTGGAAGGAGCGGGTAGATGTCCGCCGTATCCGGCGAGAGCCCCGTCGGCACAAAGGTTCGGAACCGCGTCTCGGTCGTGTCCTCCTGGGCGAGGGCCTGAAACCGAGCGGTGTCCGGGCGGGCGGACTGCCCCAGCGTGTCGTTCACGAGTTCGGGGGCCACCGCAACCCAGTGGCGCGTCGAGTCCATGGACGCGGTCCGCAGCACCACCGCATCGTCCCGGTCGGGCGGCAGGTACGCCCCCGTCACCGGCACCCGGGCGTCGGATGTTGAGTCGCGGAGCCGCCAATCCGCCGGGCGCTGCGCGCCCAATCGGACCGGCTCATCAAAGCTCAGTTGCACACGCTGGCGACTGAGCGGGCGCACCTGCTGGAGGGAGGGGCCGGTCGTGTCGACGCGGGTCAACACCCAGGGCACGGGCACCTCGGAAACACTGCTGTCCGCCGGGAGGGCCGGATGGGGGGGCGCGGCCACGGGCTCGCCCGCGTCGGGGCGCCGGTTGCGGTTGTTGTCGCGGAGCGCAACGACGTAGTACGGCTGTTCGCGGAGGTACTCAAAGGAAAAACCGCCCTCCGAGCCGGTCTGCGTCCGGTAGGCCGGCTGCTCGGGAAGCGGGCGCGGCGCGGCGCCGTCTGCCGTGTCCGGGGGGGCCGCGTAGGCAAACACGTCAACGCCACTCTGAGCCGCTCCGTCCTGAGGCGTCACGACCCGCCCGGCCAGCTCTCCCTGGTTAATCCGGGGGCCCGTGGAAAAGGCCAGTGTAATTGGGTCTTCCAGCGACACGCCACGGGCGTCCGTCAACTCCGTGCCCAACGACACGATGTAGGTGGTGCTGTCCCGGAGGGACGAGGGCAGTTCGATCCGCACGGTTTGCCCGCTCCAATCGAACCGGAGCCGGCCCTCGAGGCTCGGCGTGATCGAGAGGGCCTCGGAGACGGTGGGACGCTCGACGTACTCCGAAAACGTGAGCTCAATCGCCTCCGTCTCGGTTGAGACGTTCACCGTATCCCCTGCCGGACGAGACTCCACCACGGTGGGCGGGGTCGTGTCCCGTGGTCCCCCGCTCGGGGCCTCCGGGTTGGCACAGTGAACGAGAAGCGTGGTCGCCGCAAGGACAAGGGCGGCGCGGAGTGACAAATGAGACACACCACAACGGCTGAGAACAACGACAACAGGCGGAGTAGACTGGAAAAGCGCCGACACGGGGCGACGGTTCCGACAACGGGGCTGTGCGCCCCCGGGCCGATCAGGCATAAATGCCACGCATGCGGAGGGCCTCGGCGACGCGGCGCACGCCCATCACGTACGCTCCAATGCGTAGCGACACGTCGTGCTTCTCGGCGGTCTGGTATACCTTGTCAAAAGCCTTCTGCATCATGCGGTCGAGCCGCTGGTTGACGCGGTCCTCGGTCCAGAAGTAGCCCTGCCGGTTCTGCACCCACTCGAAGTACGAGACCGTGACCCCTCCGGCATTGGCCAGAATGTCGGGAATGACGAGCACCTCTTTCTCCTGGAGCACCCGGTCCGCCTCGGGGCGCGTCGGGCCATTGGCTCCCTCGGCCACGATGCGGGCCCCCATGTTTTCCGCAATCTCCTGATCGATCTGATCTTCTTTGGCCGCGGGCACCAGCACGTCCACGTCGAGCGTCAAAAGCTCCTCGTTCGAGATAGAGATCGCATTCTCGTAGCCGCTCAGTGTACCCCCGTTTTGCTCCGCGTAGGCCTTGACCTCCTGGATGTCGAGCCCGTTTTCGTTGTAGTATCCCCCCGTCACGTCGCTCACCGCCACGACTGTGCACCCCTGTTCGGAGAGCAGCTCCGCGGCGGTCGATCCCACGTTGCCGAACCCCTGCACCGCCACGGTGCACTCACTGGGCGACAGCCCAAGCCGGTCCATCGCGGCCAGCGTCACGGTCATCACGCCGCGGCCGGTCGCCTGCCGACGCCCCTTCGAGCCACCCAGGCCCACGGGCTTGCCCGTCACCACCGCGTTCTCCGTCCGGCGGGCGTGCATGGAGTAGGTATCAAGCACCCACGCCATGATCTGCTCGTTCGTGTTCATGTCGGGTGCGGGAATGTCCTTGTCCGGCCCAAACACGTCGAACAGATCAGCGGTGTAGCGGCGCGTCAAGCGCTCCAGTTCGCCCCGACTCAGCTCGTTCGGGTCGCAGACGATGCCCCCCTTCGCCCCGCCAAACGGCAGGTCCACCAGCGAACACTTCCACGTCATCCACGCCGCCAGGGCTTTCACCTCGTTCAACGTCACGTCTGGCGCGTAGCGGACCCCCCCTTTGCTCGGCCCCAGCACGTTGTTGTGAATGACCCGGTAGCCCTCGAACACCTTTACCCGGCCGGAATCCATCTCTACCGGAATGGAGGTCATGTGGACGCGCGCCGGGCGGCAGAGGTAGTCGTAGAAACCAGGATTGAGCTCCAGAATCTCGGCCGCTACATCGAACCGCTCCATCATGGACTGGAACGGGTTGTCGCGTTCGATAGGGGCCGGTTCACGATACACCGAGCGGTCGTAGACATCGAGCTTAAAGGGCATAGGCGCAGACTTCAGTCGAGACAGAAGAGACAACGGAAAGTAGTGTAATGTATGATCGAGGTTCTCGTCCAAAATGTCGAACAGCGGGGCCGTGCCACCACGGCAATCACATCGTGCGACTTCGCCCGCACGGGCTTTCCTCGACGGAGGCACAAACGCATTCGTCATCCCGGACGAAGCGACCCTTGGGAGCGGAGATCCGGAAACGAGCCGCGCGAGTTCACGCCAGCAATCTATGCGTCGGACGATCGAGGCGGCCTCCGCTTTACCGATCCATTCGCCGCCACAGCAAGTCTGTCGATATGATCGTGTCCGTTTGGTTGGATAGACCCCGACACTGAATCAAGTTCAGCACAGGCTCAGCGCCGTGAGCGGAGCGAGGCGACGCGAAGCTCGTGCTGCCGCGCAGTGAAGTGGGTTCCAGGTCGCGGCTCCGGTCGGAGCCTTGGCCGGGATGACAACGGCGATAGCAACGACCGCGAAAGCCCGGTATTTGGGATCCGTGCATCTTAAGCAATCGCCCAGGGTCGTGTTACAGGTCAGCCTGAACGATTGCCCTAGATTGTGGTTGCGCATTCGCGGTAGCTTCTCGTATGCCCCGTCTCCTCCGTCCCGACCCGGTCATGCCCCGCCCCCTTTCCAATCGGCGCCGCAAGGCCATCGCTCGCCTCACCCAGCGCCGCGGCCGTCGCAAGCAGAACCAGACGCTCATCGAAGGGCTCCGTGCCCTCGACTCGGCCCTCGCCGCCGACGCCCCCCTTGTGGACTGCGTCGTGACGCCGGAGGCCCTCGAGAACCCGCAGGTTCAGTCTCTCCTTGCGCGCCTGGAGGTGCCGGTGTACACCACGCCCCCCGACACGCTGGCGACGCTCACGGACGTGGAGACGCCCCAGGGCCTCGTGGCCACCGTCGAACGACGCCTGCTCGATCCCGAGAGCATCCCCGACCGGCTGGAGCCCGACGGCACCGCCCTCCTTCTGGACGGCGTCCAGGATCCGGGAAACGTGGGCACCCTCCTCCGCACGGCCGCCTGGTTCGGCGCCGATGTCGTCGTGGCGGGCCCCGGCACCGCCGGCCTTTACGGTCCCAAGGTGATGCGGGCCGCCGCCGGCGGCCACTGGGCCCTTGCCCTCTCCCGCTCCAACGACCTCGGCCCCGTGCTGGATGAGCTCCGCCGGACCGGGGCATCGCTCTACGGCGCCGACCTGCACGGCCTCCGTGCGGACGCCTGGACGCCCCGCCATCCGTCGGCCCTGGTACTGGGGAGCGAAGCCCACGGCCTGAGCCCCGCCGTCCTCAACCGCATCGACACTCCGGTGTCCGTGCCCGGCGCTGCCGGCCGCCCCGCCGCCGAGTCCCTCAACGTGGCGGTCGCTGGCGGCATTCTGATCTACGAGTGGCTCGGATAGCCCCACTTCGGACGTTGCGTCCGCTAACGTAGAACATTGTAACGTTTCCGAACCTGACGTTAGATTCGGCGGGGTCACGCGTCTATACAGTGCATTTCTTACCTGGGCGCACTTCTCCCAGAAGCCCGGTCTCTTGGTGGGGGTCCGGGCTTTTTCTTTATCTGAACTGAATTTTCTGCGTTCGTCATCCCCGCTGAGCGGCGCTGTGGGCCTTTCATCTCCCAAAACAGGATGCGACGGGGAAACGGCCTCGGACGGTGTGCATTGGGGACCGACGGCACACACTGTCCGTTACTCCCCGTTACAACAGTCACTCACGACCGCCTCCAGCATGCCCAGCTACACGATTATCGGCTTCGAGAAAGACGGCTTCGACAGCTTTTCCACCACGGCCTCTGCCGACGACCCGTCGTCGGCCGCCCAGAAGGCGATCCAGGACCACTTCATCAAAACCCAGGGCCGACGCCCCCCCGAAGCAGAGGCACTGGCGCAGCTCGAAAACGAAACAGGACTCTTCGTAATCGGCATCATTGAGGGCGAGCACGACAACCTGAACGAGATCGTCGACCACTACGAACAGTGGTAGTGCCCTCTGCCCCCACTGCCGTGCCCTACGCCTGTCGATTGGACAGGACCCGTTCGACAACCGCTCGAAGTTCCTCGGGACGCAGACGACGCCGTCTCTTCACGGCGTCGCCGTCTGCCGTGCGGAACGTGCCGGCGAAGACGAGGGCGGGCCCCTCCTCAGCCGCGAACGTGCATTCGGGCGTCCCCTCGTTGTAGAGCCCCTGTACGGCATAGACCACGCCGGTGAGCGGAGACTGTGTCGACGCGCTGTCGTCGATGATTTGCTGGGACAGTGATTTGGCTGCGAGAAGTGCATCGTCCCGATCCATTTCCAGATCGGCCAGCACGTCTTTTGCGTCGTCGGTAACAGTCATGCCTCCGGGCGGTCTCGTGGAAGGTGGTGTTTTGGACGCGAATGGCATTCCCGCCCCCTCGTTCGTGTGTACGAGGGAGGAGGAACGAGATCGTTAGAGGACGGTCGGTTCGTAACAGGCCCGGGCGGTTTTTGGCGTGTCTTCTACGGCCCGGCCCCCATCCAGGCGTGTGGTGCCCGCGATTTTACGACCGCCGTTTTCCTTGACTTGTCTTTGCCACCATGTCTTCCTCCCTCCTCGTCCTCAACGGGCCGAACCTCAACTTGCTGGGTACGCGCGACCCAGAAACGTACGGACGCATCACGCTCTCGGAGATTCAGGCGGACCTGGAAACGGCATTTCCCGCGGTCGCCTTCTCGTTTGCACAGGAGAATGCGGAGGGCGCGCTCATTGACCATCTGCACGCGGCCCACGAGCGTGCCCTGGATGGGGTCGTGTTCAACCCGGGCGGCTACACGCACACCTCAGTGGCCGTGCGCGACGCCGTGGACGCGATTGCGCCCCCGGTGGTCGAAGTGCATCTTTCGAACGTGCACGCCCGGGAGGACTTTCGGCGCACGTCGCGGATCGCGCCTGTGTGTGTCGGACAGATTAGTGGCCTGGGCCCAACCGGGTACCACCTCGCTGCCCGATACCTTCTGGAACGCGAGACGTAGCGCTCCCGCTCGCCCCCTCGTTTCTCCCCCGAAGCACACCCGCATGGCCGGCTACAAGGGACACCTGGCCGGGGCCACAGTGTTTGTGATTGGGTACTTGGCCCTGCTCGCCTACGCCTTTTCCGTAGACGCCGCCTACCGCCAGTTTACAATGGCCGAACAGGTGGGCTACCCGCTGGCCCTGGTGGTCCTTGCCCTGCTGTTTGGCCTCTGGCCCGATGTAGATACCGATTCGAAGGGCCAGTCGGTGTTCTACTCGATCTTTTTCGCCGCGGACCTTTTCCTGATCGTGACCGAGCAGTTCCGGGCGGCGGCCTACCTGGGACTGGTGGCCCTGCTACTGGTACTGAGCCGCCACCGCGGCTGGACGCACACGTGGTGGGCGATGCTGCTGGTGCCCTCCCCCCTCCTCATCCTCCCCTACCTGCACATGCCGGAACGCCCCCTCGTGGGCCTGCCGTTCTACGGGGCCGCTGTGGTGGGCTACCTGAGCCACCTGGTCGTGGACCGCATCACGTAGCCGTCCGGGGCCGTCCTGTCGCTGTCCTCTCCCGATGTTCTCCGCCCCATGGCCGATGCCCCCGACGTCGCGTCCGACGCCGACGAGGCCGCCCCCTCGGACCCGGCCGAGCAGGAGAGCGCCGCCGGGGCCGTGGCGGCCGGCATCCTGTCGAGTCGCCTCCTGGGGCTGCTGCGCGAACGGACCGTGGCGTACTTTTTTGGCGTGGGCGCCCACGCCGACGTGTGGCAGGTGGCCTTTAAGTCCCCCAATCTGCTGCAAAACCTGCTGGGCGAGGGCACCATTTCGGCGGCCTTTATTCCCGTGTACAGCCGCATGATCGAGGAGGGGCGGCCCGAAGACGCCGGGCGGTTCGCAGGGGCAATCTTCGGACTGCTGCTGGCCGTGGCCGGCGGCCTGGCCCTCCTGGGCGTGCTGCTGGCGGAGCCCATCGTGGCCGTGCTGGCCCCCGGCTTTCTCGGGGAGGCCGGAAGCGGAGCCATCAACCGGTTTGACTTGGCCGTCCAGGCGGTGCGCATCATCTTTCCCATGGCGGGCGTGCTCGTGCTGTCGGCCTGGGCGCTGGGCGTGCTCAACAGCCACCGGCAGTTTTTCGTGCCGTACGTGGCCCCGGCGCTCTGGAACGCGGCCATCATCGCGGCGCTCTTCGGCGGCGCCTACGGGCTGACGGGCACACCCTGGGCGCCCGACGGCCTGGCGGCCGATGCCCTCACAACAGTGCTCCTGATCGGGTGCGTGGGCGCCTTCGCGGGCGGGGCCCTTCAGTTTGCGGTGCAGCTTCCGTTCGTGGTCCGTGAAATGCCGGGGTTCGATCTTTCGCTCTCGACGCGGGTGGCCGGCGTGCGAGACGCCATTCATGCCTTTGGCCCCGTGGTGGCGGGACGGGGCGTGGCTCAGCTCTCCGGCTACCTCGATCTGTTTCTGGCGTCGTTCCTCGCCGTGGGCGCGCTCGGGGCGCTCCGTTACGCCCAGCTCCTCTACATGCTGCCGATCAGCCTCTTCGGGATGTCGGTGGCGGCGTCGGAGCTGCCGGAGCTGTCGCGGCTGACGGAGGAGCGGGTGTCCGCCTTCACCGCCCGCCTGCGTCGATCGCTCCGCCAGATCGCGTTTCTGACCGTTCCCACCGTGGTGGGATACCTCGCGTTTGGACCCCTGCTCGTCGGCGCGCTCTTCCGCACCGGTCAGTTCGACGGCGGCGACACGTGGCTCGTTACGCTGGTGCTGGGCGGCTACGCCCTCGGCATCCTCGCCACGACGATGTCGCGCCTCCTGCAAAACGCCTTCTACGCCATTGGCGACACCAAAACCCCCGCCTGGATCGCCGTGACGCGGGTGACGGTGTCGACGGCCGTGGCGGTGCCGGCTATGGTGTGGCTCGACACCATCCCCCTCGGGGCCATCGTGCCGTCGGGGTCGTACGACGGCCTGTTCTTGGGCGCGCTGGGACTTAGCCTCGGAGCGACCGTCGGGGCGTGGGTGGAGGTGTGGCGCCTGCGCCGCGCCCTTCGCGGCCCCCTGCCGGGCGCCCACGTGCCGTGGCGATCGCTGGGTCGCATGACGGGCCTGGCGCTTGCCGCCCTCCTTCCCGCGGCGGGCGCGTGGGGCCTCCTGGCGTCAGGCCCCGTCCTGATCGTCGCCCCGCTCGTCGCCAGCGTCTATGCGACCGTGTACCTTGGCGTCGCCGCCCTGCTCGGCTTCGACGAACTGCAAGCCTGGACGCGCCGATTCTGGAACTAGCGGCCCCGAACCACCGCCCCGGGGCCCGCAGTAGCATCGGTGCGTCCCCCTCGCTCCTGTTCTCAATCCCTACGGTCTGGCTCTATGCCCGACGCCGCCCCGTCCCCCTCGCCCGGCACCCTCGCCATCTCGGCGCCCATGATGCAGGACCCCAACTTCCGCCGCACCGTGGTCCTGATTTGTGAACACCAGCCGGGCGAGGGCAGCTTCGGACTGGTTCTGAACCGCCAGCTTGACATGCAGCTCGGGGACGTGCTGGATGGCCCGTTTGCCTACGACCCGTCCCTCTACCTCGGCGGCCCCGTTCAGCGCGAAACGCTCCACTACCTCCACACCCGGGCCGACGACATTCCGGGGGGCATTCCCCTCCCCGGCGGCGTCACCTGGGGCGGCAACTTCGAGCGCGTCCAGCAGATGGCCCAGACCGGCGACGCGTCCGCCAACACCCTCCGCTTCTTCCTCGGATACTCGGGCTGGGGCCCCGGCCAGCTGGAAGACGAACTGGACGACGAGGCCTGGATCCTTGCCCCCAGCGCCGCCGACCTCATCTTTGAGGTCGACCCGGACAACCTCTGGCGGACCGTCCTCCGCCGCATGGGGGGCGAGTACGCCATGCTCGCCAACTTCCCCGACGACCCCCGGATGAACTGATTTTGAAGGTGGGATTGCCAATGGTCACTTGCAGGAGCCGATCTCGGCGGCGTTCAGGACAGGATTCATTCAAGGCGGAATCCTTTCCCCTGCAGCGCGTATACCCTGCGTGATTCCGACTCCGACCTCTCCACTCTCAACCCTGGACTCTCGACTCGCAACTCATGCCCGGCACTCCTGAAAACACGAAAGCGGACGGCGAGCGCGACCTGAACTTCTGGGAAAGCCTCTACTTCCCCGAGCTGTTCAAGGGCCTCGGCTACTCGTTCAGCAAGATCGTCGACGAGCCCACCTACACGTTTGAGTACCCGGAAGAGCAGTGGTACCCGCCGGACAGCTATCGTGGGCGCCCGGTGCTCGTAGAAGAAGAGGGGCGGCCCCGGTGCGTCTCGTGTAACCTGTGTGCGCGCGCCTGCCCGCCGCTTGCCATTTCCATGCAGTCCAAGGAAGTCAACAACGTGAAGGAGCGCGAGCCGGAGTGGTTCGAAATCAACATGCTCCGCTGCATCTACTGCGGCTTCTGCGAAGAGGTCTGCCCCGAGGAGGCGATCGTCATGTCGAAGGAGTACGACCTTACGTTCCAGAGTCGCGACGAGGCCATCTTCGACCTGGCGGACCTTCTGCAGCCAAAGGAGCAGCTCCAGGATCGCCTGGAGTACCTCGACCAGTACAAAAACAAGCAGTTTGGGCAGCAGTGGGACTTCAAGAAGGAGAACAACCTCCACAGCGTGAAGGACCAGGGCTTCCTCGACTGGCTGGCCGAGGAGGGCATGGATGAACTCGAGACCACTCACACGCGCGAAGATCGCATGGCCACGGAGGGCGAGCAGGACTGGGGCGCGGATCGACAGGGCCCCCCGCGCAAGTCGCACGCCGCCGGGTAAGTGTGTAGGGAATTGGACGTCCGGAGAAATAGAAGGACCGGCCCCCTCGTCCTCTGCTTCCACGCCTCGACCCGCTCCCATCCCCAACGCCATGAGCGACGACGTCACAGACATCGACGCGGCGCAGGACACCGACCCCGAAGCCCTGCGCGGCGCCCTCCTCGATCAGCTGCGGCACCTCGTGGAGGAGGTGGAGGCCCTGCGTACGGTCGTCGACGGCCTGCCGGACACCATCAAGAGTGGCCGGCCGGGGCCCGAGGTCCTCACGATGAAGGAGCTGTACGGCGCCCTCACTACGCTCGACGACGAGGTGCGCCCGCGCCGCGTCACGCGGATCGTGGAGGAGGATACTCCGACCCTCGACCCTGTCGACATCGACGCGACGGCCCGGGAGGCCGGCTGGAACGACACGCCCCTGCCCGACATCCTCACACGGCTACAGGGGGCCCGTCGCGCCCTCGTCGATCAACTGGAGGCCCTTCCCCTCGCCGACTGGCACCGCACCGGCACGCTCGACGGCGAATCCGTCACCCTCTTCACCCTCGTCCACCGCATGACGCAGGCCGACACCGAGCGCCTGCGCGACCTCGGCTACCGCCTCCACGGCGCCCACCTCTCCGATCGTGACGAACCGCTGCCCACGTGAGTGTGGACGGCAGCGTTCGGAATGTGGAGCGGACTGCGCTCCAAACTCCGCGTTCCAAACCAGCCACCGATCACTTTTGAACACCGGTGCGAGCAAAGGGGTAGGCAGCCAGATCCCAAAATCCAAACTCCAAAATGGCGAAAGACACGGGCCCGTCATACGACGACCTTGCGACCGCCTTTCGGCACCAGAACTTTGACCCGCTCTATTTCTTTTTCGGAGAGGAACCGTTTCTGATCGAGGAGCTCCAGGACCTCCTCATCGAGCACGCCCTGGAGCCGAGTCAGCACGACTTCAACCTGGACGTGGTCTACGGATCGGAGTCCGAAGCGTCGGAGGTCATCGGACTGTGCCAGGGGTTCCCCACCGGGGCCCCACGGCGTGTCGTCATTGTGCGCGAGTTCGAGAAGCTGGACAACAACCGTCAGTTTAAAGACTACGCCCAGCAGCCCAACCCGCAGGCCGTGGTGCTGCTCGCCTGCACCGACAAGCCCAATCTGAGCGCGCACCCCTATCGCGCGCTGAAGGAGGAGGCGACGTGGTCGGAGTTCAAGTCGCCCTACGACAACGAAATGCCCGGCTGGATCCAAAACTACGTGAGCGGCCAGGGCTACGACATTGAGCCCAAGGCCGTGCAAATGCTGGCCGACTACGTGGGCACCGACTTGCAACGGGCCGCCAGCGAGATCGAGAAGCTCATGACGTTTGCCGGGGAGCGCACCCGCCTCACGACCGACGACGTGCTGGCCGCCAGCGGGCAGACCCGCGAGTTTAATGTCTTCGAACTCCAGGCCGCCATTGGAGAGGGGCGCCACGGCGACGCGGCCCGCATCGCCGAACGAATTCTACAGCAGGCGTCCAACCCGCGCGGAGAGGCCATCATGATCGTGGCCGTGCTCAACGGCTACTTTGACAAGCTCTGGACCCTTCAGAAGCCGGGGGCCCTCCGGAAAAACAAGTATGAACTGGCGGGCGAGATCGGCGTGAGTCCGTACTTCGTGGAAGAATACAAGCACGCGGCCCAGCGCTACACCCGCTCCGCCATCGCCGACGCGTATGCGGCCCTTCTCGCCGCCGACTACGAATTGAAGGGCGGGGCCTCACGCGACGCTCATCTCGTGCTCACGCTCCTGCTTCGTCGCCTCCTGCCTCCCGAGGCCCGGCCTGCCGATGCGTAGCCGCTTGAAGACCACCGCCCGAAGAAACATCCCCCC
Source organism: Salinivenus sp. (assembly GCA_046540815.1). Taxonomy (GTDB): domain Bacteria; phylum Bacteroidota; class Rhodothermia; order Rhodothermales; family Salinibacteraceae; genus Salinibacter. The sequence goes on along the minus strand of JBKHEM010000006.1, from coordinate 842 downwards.
GCCCCGCCCATACGTCCCCCTGCCGCTTCATCCGAAGTGCACGTTGTGTCGAGTGTTCGCCCCCCGGTGACGCTTGTCGTGTAGATCCCTTGCGTCCTGCATCATGGCCGACCCTGACTTTTCTTCTGGCGACCTCGATCCCGACAATGGAGATCCGCCGTACGAGTGGATCGACGAGTGGCTCTGCGAGTACGTCGACGGGACGATGGACCCCTCGCTGGAGGCCGTGTTCGAACAGTACGTGGAGGCCAATCCGGAGCTGAAGGCCCACATTGAGCGGCTGTGCCAGACCCGCGACCTCCTTGCAAACACCAGCTGCTCGGACCTCCCCTCCTCCGCCCCGTCCGTCCCGGACGCCGCCCCCACCCCTCCGCCCGCTCCGGCCGACGCGTCTCCCGCCCCGGTCGTCTCCACCAGCGTCGGCCCCGCCGGGGTCGTGTCGTCGGTCGCCGCTGCGCTGATGGTCGGCTTCCTGGCCGGCACCCTGTTCGCGGGCGCCGGTTCGTTCTCCGAACTGGCACGCTCGTCCCCCGCCTCGTCCCAGGCCGCGTCGACGCCGGCGTCCTGGAATGCCACCCTGGCGCCGCCCCTGTCTGAGCCGGCCTCGCCTCAGCCCGAAGCCCGCCGCCTCTCCGTTCCCCCTCCGGACGCCGACTCCACCCAGCCCCTTCCGGCCCTGTCTCTGCTCCGGCCGTAGCCGGAACCCCTCGGATGTTCGTGTGGTTTTGATGCACAACCGGGCACTCCCGCCCGTCGCTCGCGGTAGATATGCTTCCACGATGGGCTCTTAGCTCAGCGGTTTAGAGCGCTCGCCTCACACGCGAGAGGTCCCTGGTTCAAAT
>JBKHEM010000005.1:0-39312 GCA_046540815.1 Salinivenus sp. | reverse complement strand
GTGCCGGAGGCGCTGGCGTCCGCCTCGCCCCTCCGCCCCGACCGCGTAGGCGGCACCGACATCCTATTCGTCCGCGAACTGACCGGCGGCATCTACTTCGGCGAGCCCGCGGGCCGGACCGATGAGGGTGCTCGCAGCACGATGGCGTACACCGAAGCAGAGATCGAGCGCATCGCCCACGTTGCCTTCCAGCGGGCGCAGCGGCGGCACGGCCACGTGACGTCCGTTGATAAAGCCAACGTGCTCGCCGTCTCTGAGCTGTGGCGGGACGTAGTGACAAACGTGCAAGCGTCGCACTACCCCGATGTGGAGTTGCGCCACCTCTACGTCGACAACGCCGCAATGCAGGTCGTCCGCGACCCGAAGCAGTTCGACGTGGTGCTCACCGGCAATCTCTTCGGCGACATTCTCTCGGACCTCGCGGCAGCCCTACCCGGCTCCCTCGGCCTTCTTCCCTCCGCCAGCGTCGGGGGCACAGTGGGCCTCTTCGAACCGGTCCACGGTAGCGCGCCCGACATCGCCGGTCAGGACGTCGCCAACCCCATCGGCACGCTCCTCAGCACGGCCCTGCTGCTCGACGAGCTCGGCGAACCCGAAGCCGCTGCTGCCGTCCGCCACGGCGTCGACGCGACCCTGGAGGCCGGATTCCGGACCGCCGACCTCGCCTCGGACGACGAGGAGGCCGCCTCCACCTCCACCTTCGGCCGTGAAGTCGCCAACCACGTCACCGAACATTTGCACCTGAACTCTGCCTCTTCCACCGAAGGAGTTGAACGATCCGAAATTTGAGAATGACCGATCCCCTTCCGTACCGCAACCCCCTGGCCTTGAAGAAAAAGCCGTCTCGGGGGCCACTGGAGGTGCAGCGGCTGAAATTTATCATGTTTGAGCGAATGTGCGAGCGAGTTTGATAAATTTCAGCGGAGCCGGAAGTGGCGTCAGGCTTTTTCTTCACAGCCTTGACCTTTTCGTCCATTTTGGGTCAAGCCAAAATGGACACCGTGAATAGGGAAATCGGGTACAGCCTGGAATACAATGCAAGCTCCGTTGCCATGAGATACGTTCCTCACTTCGCCAGCCCATCGCTCTCCCCGAAAGTTCTCGGGGTGCAGGGCCGCATGACCCTCCGCCTTATCAAGCGTCCGGGCGCGACCATCGACGCGGCGTCCGGACGCATCCCCGCCTCCCCCACTGCTTCCCGACGGCCCCACTACAGCACACGACTCAACCGATGAGCGATTCCATCACGATTTTCGATACGACCCTGCGCGACGGCGAGCAGGCCCCGGGCGCGTCCATGACCGTTCCCGAGAAGGTCCGCATTGCCCACAAGCTGGCGGACCTCAATGTGGACGTGATTGAGGCTGGCTTTCCCGTCTCATCCCCCGCCCAGACCGAGGCTGTCACCCGCATCGCCACCGAGGTGGACGGCCCCGTCACCTGCGCCCTCGCCCGCACCAAGGAGGCCGACATCGACGCGGCCGGCGAAGCTCTCGCGGATGGGACGGACACCCGCCTCCACACCTTCATCGCCACGAGCGACGTCCACATCGAGGCCAAGTTCGACGCCCTCGGCAACACGATGGCCGAAAAGCGCGAGGCGATTATTCAGCGTGCCGTCCGCGCCATCGAGCAGGCCCTCACGTATACCGACAACGTCGAGTTCAGCGCCGAGGACGCCGGGCGCACCGACCGGGCATTCCTGTGCGAGATTGTCCAGGCGGCCGCCGAGGCCGGCGCAACGACCATCAACATTCCCGACACGACCGGCTACTGCGTCCCCTCGGAGTACACGGATCTCTTGGCCTCGGTGGTGGACTGCCTTCCGGAGCCGGACGCCGTGACGCTCTCCACCCACTGCCACGACGACCTCGGGCTGGCCACCGCGAACACGCTGGCGGGCGTGCAGGCGGGCGCCCGACAGGTGGAATGCACGATCAACGGCATTGGCGAGCGGGCCGGCAACGCGGCGATGGAGGAGATCGTAATGGCCCTGACGGTCCGCTCGGACCAGTTCGACGTGGAGACCCACGTGAACACCGAGCACCTGACGCCGACTAGTCAGCTGGTCTCAGCGGCGACGGGCTTCCCCGTCCAGCCCAACAAGGCCATCGTGGGCAGCAATGCCTTCAGCCACGAGGCCGGCATCCACCAGCACGGCGTACTAAAGGAGCGAACGACCTACGAAATCATGTCGGCCAGGGACGTGGGGCAAGACGCCGAGCAAATTCGGCTTGGCCGCCACTCCGGTCGGCACGGGCTCTTCAACCGACTGGAGGCCCTGGGCTACGAGGTGCCGGACGCCCACCGCGACACGGTCTACGACCGCTTCCTTGCCCTGGCCGACCGCAAGAAGGAGGTCTTTGAAGAGGATCTGGAGCGCCTGATGGAGGACGTCGGTCAGGACCCCGCTGGAACCGCGAATGGGCTCCCCGAAAACAGCGTAGCGCCCCCGGACGGCGCGCCCGCCTACCGCCTCCACCACCTCTCCGTGCAGCTCACGACGAATGAGGACGCCCAGGTCTCCGTGCGCGTCCAGCGCGAGGACGGCTCGGTGCGTGAGGAACAAGCCACCGGCGGCGGGCCCGTCGACGCCCTCTACCGCGCCATCGATCACGCCACCGACGCCCCCCACACGCTGGTCGACTATTCGATTCGCTCTATCAGCGAGGGGGCCGACGCGCAGGGCGAGGTGGAAGTGACGATCCGATACGGCGAGAACCAGTTCGCCGGTGCGGCCCGCAACACGGACGTCATCCGAGCCTCCGCGGACGCGTACCTCCATGCCCTCAACCGGCTCGCCGCCGCCCGCGAACACGCAAAATCCGTCGAGTTCGCCCAGAACGGCATCATGAACGCGTTTGAGTGATGCATATTCCGTATTTCGTATTGCGTGGATGGGGAGAGTACAAAATACGCGATACGAAATCCGGGTCACCAGTACTCCGATCTTCGCAATTTTCCCCTTCCGAACACGCCACCGTCCCTAATGTCCACCGGCACCCTCTACGACAAAGTCTGGAACCAGCACACGGTCCGCGAGCTTCCCACCGGCGAGACGCAGCTGTTCGTGGGCCTGCATCTCATCCACGAAGTGACGAGCCCACAGGCCTTCGGCATGCTCGAAGAGCGAGACCTGGAGGTGGCCTTCCCCGAGCGGACCTACGCCACCACCGACCATATCATTCCCACCGCCGACCTGGCGCGTCCCTTCACCGACGACCAGGCGGAGACGATGCTGCAAGAGCTGGAGACGAACACGGAGGAATACGACATTACCTTCTTCGATCCCGACTCCGGCGCGCAGGGCATTGTGCACGTGGTGGGGCCGGAGCAGGGCCTCACCCAGCCCGGCATGACGATCGTCTGCGGCGACTCGCACACGAGCACACACGGGGCCTTCGGCAACCTTGGGTTTGGGATCGGGACCAGCCAGATCCGTGACGTGCTGGCCACGCAGTGCATCGCGATGGAGAAACAGGACGTGCGCCGCATCCAGGTCAACGGCTCGCTGGGCGAGGGCGTCTACGCGAAGGACATCATTCTCAAAATCATCGGAGAGCTGGGCGTGGAGGGGGGCATCGGGTACGTCTACGAATACGGCGGGTCCGCCATCGAGGACCTCAGCATGGAGGGCCGCATGTCGATCTGCAACATGAGCGTGGAGGGCGGAGCCCGCGCTGGCTACGTCAACCCCGACCTCACGACGTTCGAATATATGAAGGGACGGCCCCACGCCCCCAGCGGTGCGGCCTGGGAGCGGGCCATCGACTGCTGGCAGAACATCCGCTCGGACCCGGACGCGACGTACGACGACACGGTGACCTTCGACGGCTCGGCCATCGAGCCGATGGTCACGTGGGGCATCACGCCGGGGCAGGCCATCGGCATCTCGGAGCCGATTCCAGACCCTGCCACCATGGACTCCGGCAACCGGGCCACGGCCGAAAAGGCCCTTGAGCACATGGATCTACAGCCGGGCCGTACAATGGAGGGCGTTAACGTAGATGTCGCGTTCCTCGGCTCCTGCACCAACGCGCGCATCACCGACCTCCGCGAAGCGGCGTCCCTCTTAACGAAGCTGGACCGCCCGGTGGCCGACGACGTGCGGGCAATGGTCGTCCCCGGCTCGCAGGGCGTGAAGCAGCAAGCCGAAAACGAGGGCCTTGCCGACATCTTTCGAACGGCGGGCTTTGACTGGCGCGGCGCCGGCTGCTCGATGTGCCTCGGCATGAACGAAGATCAGCTACAGGGCCGCGAACTGTGCGCCTCCTCCTCCAACCGCAACTTCATCGGCCGCCAGGGTAGCAAGGACGGCCGCACCGTGCTGATGAGCCCGGCGATGGTCGTGGCGGCGGCGGTGGAGGGAGAGGTTACAGACGTACGGAAGTTGCTGTAGGAGTTCGTATTGCGTGTTGCGTATTGCGTATCAGTTTCTGCGGATGAGCCAGAACTGAAGAAATACGCAATACGAAATACTCAATACCCTCACGGCGGGAACGGGACATTATTAAGGAGTTGTTCGATGTCGACATCTGCCGTCTCATACCACGAACTTGGCTCCCGAATCTCACCGCCTCGTTGTTGAGGAATGATCGTGAGCAAAAGACGAATGATCTCGCTCATAAAGCTGAGCCGATGCTCCACAACCTTCTTCCCGAGCACAAAACGCCCTTTGAAATACCAGTCGCGGCTCTCGCGTGCGGATCCAAGTGCGTATTCGTAAAATCGTGCCCGGTCTTTCCCCGTCCCTCGTGAATATCCCTCCGCAACATTCGCCCCAACGGACCCAACCGCGCGGTACAGTTGATCCGAAAGCGACCGCGTCCGGTCGTCGTCCCGAAGCGTCCCCGCATCTCGCCAGCTTACATCCGAAGCAAACAGACTTAGCTGATACACCCGCATGCCCCAGAGCGGATCATCGCGAATATCATCTGGCACATCCTCCTTCCATGAGTCAAACGTCATGGGCCTGAACTGACGATTTACGAAATACGCAATACGAAACACGTACCGATAATATGAGCGCCACAACAGAAAAAACCGTAACCTCCGTCGCCGGCCCCGCCGTCCCCGTCCGCGGAAACGACATCGACACGGACCAAATCGTCCCCGCCCGCTTCCTCAAGGAGGTGACGTTCGACAACATGGGCGAGTACGCCTTCTACGACGTGCGGCGGGACGACGACGGCACCCTGAATGACCATCCGTTCAATCGGTACACGAACGCCCGGATTCTGGTCGTGAACGAAAACTTCGGGTGTGGCTCCTCCCGCGAGCACGCCCCCCAGGCCCTCATGCGGTGGGGCATCGACGGCCTCATCGGCGAATCCTTTGCCGAGATCTTCGCCGGCAACTGCCAGGCCCTCGGCCTCCCCACCGCCACTGCCGACCGCGAGACCGTCGAGTGGATCATGGACCGGGTGGAGGCCGATCCGGTGCTCGAACTCACAATCGATGTCGAGGACGAGACCGTGACGGTGGGCGACGAGACGATCGACGTGACCATCAGCGACGCCCAGCGAGAGGCGCTCCTTCAGGGCATCTGGGACACCACCGCCCTCATGAAAAGCTATATGGACGAGGTGGAGCAGACGGCGGATCGGTTGCCGTATCTGAACGACTTTGTCGGCTGTTGAAGGATGACGCCGAGATTCAATATTCGTGTTGCGTAGTGCGTATTGCGTATCGGCGACGTCGCCTTCCTCTGCCGTTCATAAGCACAACCGTACGCCCAACGAAATACGCAATACGAAACACGCAATAGAACCCAGCACCCACCTTCCTTCAAACACTTTCACGTGACAAGAATGGCCTCTTCCCCTAGTAACGGCCACTCCGCCAAGATCCAAAGCCAAGACGTCACCGAAGGCCTTGGCCGCGCCCCCGCCCGGGCCATGTTTCGGGCCATGGGCTACGACGATGACGACCTCGCCCAGCCGCTCATCGGCATCGCCAACCCGGCGGCGGACGTGACGCCCTGCAACGTGCACCTCGACCGCATCGCGGACGCGGCGCGCGAGGGCCTGCAGGAGGCCGGCGGCACGCCCATCGAGTTCGGCACCATCACCGTCAGCGACGGCATATCAATGGGCACGGAGGGCATGAAGGGCTCGCTCATCTCTCGCGAGGTCATTGCCGATTCCGTGGAACTGGTCGCCTTTGCCGAGCGGCTCGACGGCCTCGTCATCATTGGGGGCTGCGACAAAAACATGCCGGGCATGATGATGGCCGCCATCCGGACGGACCTCCCCAGCGTCTTCCTCTACGGCGGCTCCATCATGCCGGGTCACCACCGCGGGCAGGAGGTCACCATCCAAAACGTCTTCGAGGCGTGTGGGGCCGTTGCCTCGGGACAAATGACAGAGGGCGAACTCGATGAGATGGAACGCCACGCCTGTCCCGGGGCCGGCTCGTGCGGCGGCATGTTCACCGCCAACACGATGGCCTCCATCAGCGAGGCGATCGGGTTTGCCCCCCTCGGCAGCGCGAGTCCGCCGGCCGAGACGGAGACGCGCACCGAGGTGTCCCGTGTGGCTGGTCGGCTGGCGGCCGAGGCGGTGAAGGAGCGCCGGCGCCCGTCGGACTTCCTCAGCAAACAGTCGTTCGAGAACGCGATTGCGCTGCAGGTCGCCGTGGGCGGCTCCACAAACGGGGTCCTCCACCTCCTCGCGATGGCGGCCGAGGCGGGCATCGACCTTTCCATTGAGGAATTCGATGACATCAGCCGCCGCACGCCCAAGATTGGCGACTTTCAGCCCGGGGGCTCCCGCGTCATGAACGACCTCCACGAGGTGGGCGGCGTGCCCGTCGTCCTGAAGGAACTGCTCGACCACGGCCTCCTCCATGGCGACGCGCGAACCGTCACGGGCGAGACGATGGCCGAGGCCCTCGACCGCGTCGATCCCCCCGCCATTGCAGAACTCGACGTTGAGTACCTCTACACCGTCGACGAGCCGAAGAACAAGGAGGGCGCCATCCGCATCCTTACCGGCAACCTTGCGCCCGACGGCGCCGTGCTCAAAATCACCGCCGCCGACAACCTCCGCTTCGAAGGCACAGCACGGGTCTTCGAAAGCGAGGACGACGCGATGAGCTACGTGCAGGCCGGCCACATTGAGTCCGGCGATGTCGTCATTATTCGGAACGTCGGGCCCAAAGGGGCGCCCGGCATGCCCGAGATGCTCGGCGTGACCGCCGCGCGGGACGGGCAGGGGCACGCGCAGGACGTGGCACTCATTACCGACGGCCGCTTCTCCGGCGCCACCCGCGGCCTCTCCATCGGCCACGTCGCTCCCGAGGCCGCCGCCGGCGGCCCCATCGCAGCACTACGGGATGGCGACACAGTACGCATCGACGTGCCGGAGCGACGCCTGGAGGTTGACCTCTCGGATGCGGAGCTGGAGGCCCGACTCGACGCTTGGTCGCCCCCCACCCCCCAGTACACGACCGGCGTCCTCGCCAAGTACGCCGCCCTCTTCGGCTCCGCCGCCGACGGGGCCGTGAGCCACGGGACGCAGGAGGAGGGACGCGTGAAGACGTGAGTCGCAATGGAGGGCAACTCCCTCCGACCCCGCCGTCCCGGTACTCTCCACCCGCCCACACTCCCACAAAGAGGCGCAGACGAGCAATGGCAGATCCAATCGAAGTATTCGACACCACCCTCCGCGACGGCACGCAGGGGGAGCACGTCACCCTTTCCGCCCGCGACAAGATGCGCATCGCCCACAAGCTGGATGCCTTCGGAATCGATGTGATTGAGGGCGGCTGGCCCGGCTCGAACCCGAAGGATCAGGCCTTCTTCGAGGACGCGCGGGAGGCCGACTGGCCCCATGCCGCCATCTGCGCGTTCGGCTCCACCCGCCACGCCTCCAACGCACCCGCCGAAGACCCAAACCTGCAGGCGCTCATTGCGGCCGAGACCGACGTGGTGTCCATCTTCGGCAAGTCGTGGACGCTGCACGTCGAGCAGGCGCTCGGCATCGAGCGGGCAACAAATCTGGAACTGATCCGCTCATCCGTCGCCTTTCTCCGCAAACACGGAAAGCGTGTCATCTACGACGCCGAGCACTTCTTTGACGGCTATGCAGACAACCCGGAGTATGCCCTGGAGACGCTCCGCGCCGCCGCCGAGGCCGGGGCGGACACCCTGGTGCTCTGTGATACGAACGGCGGCTCCCTCCCGCACGAGGTCCACGAGGTCACGGCCGCCGTTCGGAAAGACGTTCAAACAACGCTCGGCATCCACGCCCACAACGACGGCGGGTGCGCCGTGGCCAACACGCTCGCGGCCGTGCGGGCCGGAGCGCGGCACGTGCAGGGCACCATCAACGGCCTCGGCGAGCGTTGCGGCAACGCCGACCTGTGTTCCATCATCCCCGACCTCCAGCTCAAGATGGGATACGACTGCGTGCCGGACGAACACTTGGCGAGCCTCGTGGACCTCTCCCGCTTCACGAACGAGATCGCCAACCTCGATCCCGTCGACGGCGCCCCGTACGTGGGCCGCAGTGCCTTTACTCACAAGGGCGGCGTGCACGTTTCTGCCGTAATGAAAGACCCCAGCACCTACGAGCACGTCGAGCCTGACGCGGTCGGCAACCGGCGGCGTGCACTCGTTTCCGACCTCTCCGGCAAGAGCAACATCCAGTACAAGGCCGACGAACTGGGCATTGATTTGAGCTCGGACGCGGCTGCCCAGGCGGTCGAACGAATCAAGGAGCTCGAGCACCTGGGCTACGAGTTTCAGGGGGCCGAGGCGTCCTTCGAGCTGCTCCTCCGGACTCTCCAGGAGAACGTGCCGGACTTTTTCACCCTCGACCGCATGCGCGTGTGGAGCGGTCAGGATGACGCGGGCGAGCAAACGGTCGAAGCGTCCCTCGCCCTCACGGTGCAGGACCAGCGCCGCCTCGCCGTGGCGGAGGGCAACGGCCCCGTCGACGCCCTCTCCAACGCCATGCGAAAGGGCCTCCGATCGTTCTACCCGACCCTCGACGGCATCCGCCTCTCCGACTACAAGGTACGGGTGCTCACGCCCCAGGACGGAACTGCCGCCACCGTACGAGTCCTCATCGAGCACAGCAGCGGCACAAACACCTGGAACACGGTCGGGGTCTCCGAAAACATTCTCGACGCAAGCTGGCAGGCCCTGGCCGACGGCCTGCGGTACGCGCTGTTTCACTCGACCCCGGACGCAGACGCTGAGCGAGCACAGGATCCTGCAGTCTCAGCGTGAGGGGGCTGCTACGCAGCGACGGGCTCGGAATCGTCCTGTCCTGTGATGGTCAACTCCGGAGTCGAATCGCCTGCGTGACCGTCCCCCGAAAGCTCCGCGGCCCTGCGCGCCTGCACCGCCTGACGCCATGCCGCCGTCAAGAGTTCGTAATCCCGTTCCTGCCACGCGTCGGGCACCCCCTCAACACACTTAAACCCATACGCCACGGGCGACAAACTGGCGCGCGGGGCACTCGACATGCTCACGAGATGCGACCGGCCCAGCCCCATCCGAAACTCCCCGTGCAGTTGTCCCAGGACGCAGTGTCGCCCGCTGCTTAGCGAAAGGGTGTGCGGATCGACGCGCCGGTACCACCCCGGATCCACCTCATCAAGGTAAGACGCGCCTCGAGCAACACGTTGCCGCGCTCGCTCCGCCGACACTCGCTCCACCCCACGGGTCTGCCACCAGTTTTGGATACGTTGAGCCAACGTCCACATAGCAAAGAGAAACAATGGTTAAAGTGAGAGTGGTGTACTTCGACTGCCCTCCAGGAGATCCTCGAGTTCGTGGGATGAATGCGTTACACCGATTCCTCTCGCGCCCGTACCGCCATATCGACCAACGTTTTACGCGCATCGTCTGGTGTGTTCAGTGGCTCCTTGAAGTCGATGCGGACCGCCTGCGTCCCTTCCCCGACGTTGACCTCTAGCGTCATTCCCTCGGCATCTATGCCTGTCATCCGGGCCGAGGTGGCCGGGGGCACCTCGCCATACACCCGGGCAAACCGAAGAAGATCGTCGGTGTGTTCAGCATTCATGTGGTCGCAAATGCGTTCCACGTCGGTCGCGGACAGAACTTGATCGCGCTGATCCATGGACATGTCAGGGGTTGGTTCTACGTTTGTGGTCTGTACGCCCAAGGACATGTGCTGTTGAGAGGTTTTCCTCCCCACTCATCGTGCAAAACTCTTGTGGAGCCTGGAAGCATTTTGAGGCCTCGTGCGTGTGAGAATACGTCACATTCGCACGAAATTGTCTCTTAGCCATGTCGTACGAGGTTACGGATTTCCAGGACGATGTTCTCGATGCGAGTGCGGACCAGCCTGTGCTCGTCGACTTTTGGGCCCCGTGGTGCGGCCCCTGCCGCCAGCTCAGCCCCGTGCTGGAATCGCTGGCCGAGTCGGCCGACGACTGGACGCTCGTCAAGGTCAATGTGGACGACCACCAGGAGGAGGCTCAGTCTTACGGCGTGCGCGGCATCCCGGCCGTTAAGCTATTCGTCGACGGGGAGGTGGAAGCCGAGTTTACGGGCGCAAAGCCGGAGCATACAGTGAAGAAATGGCTGGAGGAGCACCTGCCCAGCGAAGAAAAGGAGCGACTCGACCAGGCTCGCACGGCCCTCAACGCAGGCAACCGTGAGGACGCCGAGCATCTGCTCTGGCCCGTTCTGGAAGAACACCCGGATCACGACGAGGCCCAGGTCCTGATGGCGCATGCCCTGGGCTTCAAAGACCCAACCCGCGCAGAGGCCCTGGCCGACGCCGCAGAGGTGGCGGACCCATCCCTGCGTCAGGTCCGCGACGGCGTACAGACGATCGCCCGCCTGCTGTCTTTCGCCGAGGATCCGTCGGCTCTTCCGGAGGGCAGTGCACGAGACACGTACCTAGACGGCATCCAGGCCCTGGCCGATCAGGATTTCGACACCGCGCTCGACCACTTCATCGACGTTGTGCGTACCAACCGCGACTACGACGACGATGGGGCACGGAAGGCCTGCATTGCCCTCTTTACGCTTTTGGGCGACGAGCACCCAGCGACTCAGGCGCACCGCCGGACGTTCGACATGGCTCTTTATTAACGACGCCGCTCGCTGGTCGCGCGTACTGGCCTCCAGGGAGGTCTGCCGCCCCGCCAAGTCCCAACGTCTTTGATGCCCTCTTCTCTCCCCGACGCCGCCCGTCACCTTCACACGGCCCGCATTCCGGTGCGATGGGGCGACATGGATGCGGCCGGGCACGTGAACAACAGCCGCTTCTTCAGCTACTTTGAGGAGGCCCGGGTCGAGTGGCTGCAGGCCACGGCGAAGGAGGACATGTTCACCGACCGCGGCCCGGTGCTCGCCCACGCATCGTGCGACTTTGAGCGGCCCGTACATCACCCGGCGACGCTCCGCATCGAGGTGTACACGGAGCCGCCCGGCCGCTCCAGCCTCCACACGCACTACGTCGCCCGGCTCGACGCCTCCGGCGACGTGGTGGCAACCGGCGAAGCAACGATCGTATGGGTCGACGTTGAGTCCGGGCGGCCCGTGCCCCTCCCGGACCTCGACCTCTAGGGACTCCCGGAGAAGAGCTCCACTGCGGTGGGATCGCGGAGGGCCCGCGTGGCGGTCTGCACTGCCTCCTGCACCACGGGGTGATCGGGCGGGAGCCCGTGGTACAGGGCGCCGTCCTGAAAGGGCCCCACGGCCCGCACCAGGATCTCTGCCCCAAAATGCACGGCGGCGTCGCGGTGCTCCCCCTCGTCCCACAATTGGCATCCAGTGGCGTCCAGAACCTCCCGGTAGCCGTCCCAGAAGGCCGTCCGAAGGCGATCCACCGCGTCCCGTACGGCGTGCGACGGCGCCCGATGGCGGTGCATCCAGAGATGGGCACCCCAGTGGGCTACGTCCTGTAGTGGACGTCCGTAGTGTGCCAGTTCCCAGTCAATGATCCGAAGGGCGCCGCCCGCCACCAGGACCGACGGCGGCCAGAGGTCGCCCATGGTGAGACAACAGCCCGGGGTAAGGAGGCGGCTTCCAAGCGCCTCGGCCGTTTTCCCGAGGCCCGACGCATCCTTCACGCCCGCGGTCCGAAGCATGTCCGTCACGGCCCGGTACTGCACATTCAGCCGCGTCTCCTGCATGGGTTGATTGTCGAACCACGTCGCACAGTGGGCATCGTGGTCTGTGATGCCGTGCAGCCGACCGAGAAAGGCACCGAGACGGCGTCCGATTCGTGCGGCCTGGCCCACGGTCTCGTCCTCTCCCTCTCGCAACCACCGGCCGAGCGTCGGTTCCGCACCACAGTCTTCCATGATGAGAACGTGCGGCTCCGTTCCCGCGTCGATCAGGCGGGGCGGCCGAATCCCGGGGCGAGACACGTCCGACAGCCGTCCCTCCCCTCCCAGGGCCTCCAGGCATCGGGCTTCGATCGTGAGGCGAAACGGATCGAGCGGGATTTCCGGGTCCACTGCGATATAGGGCGGCGCAAATTTCACGATGACGGACCGGTCGCGGCCGGGCACGCGCCACACTACATTCAAGTTGCCCCCTGGCAGTCGCGTCGGGGCGCCCGCTGGGACAAACCCCGGGAGTCGCTCTCGCACGTAGGGCAGGACATCCGCGTCAGTCACAGGCTGCTTCTGCTTAAATCCATGTTGCCGACCGGACCCCGAATACGGAGTCCACCGGGCACGCTATTCTGTCTCAAACCGATAGATCGTATTTGGAAACGCAACGGGAGTGCCCTCCCGCAGAAACGCCGTCACGATCTGCTCCTGCTCTGCCCGGGCCCGGTCGAGGGTCGCCGACAGCGCTTCTTGCTCCGGCGGGTCCCGATCGGGAATCGAGTACTTGTGCCCCACCACCAGTCCCGCGCAGGGAATCTCCAGCTCATTGGCGAGCACGACCTCCGGCCCCAGCGTCATGGAGTTGACCTGTGCCCCAAGACGAGGAAGTGCGCGGTTCTCAGCGGCGGTCTTGGAGCGGGGTCCCTGTACGTACGCAAAGGTCACCCGGTCGGCGATGGGAACGTCCACATACGCGGCCATCGTGCGGAGCTGCTGGGATAGGGCCGTGGCGAAGAGGCTGTCGTCGAGGACGAGATGGCCGTGGGCCTCCGAGGGCTCGGTGAACATCGTACACGCACTGCCGTCCGGCAGCCGGTTCTCCAGCATCAGAAGGTCCTCGACCAGGAGCGGACGGTACAGCGGCACGTCGGCGTCGAGCACCCCGACGGAACTGGTCACAAGCAGGGCCTCGCATCCCACCGCCCGCAGCGCCGCCGCCTGGGCCCGGTAGTTGATCTGGTTTGGGAGCAGACGGTGGGGCAGGCCGTGGCGAAACAGCACGTACGCCGAACGCTCTATACCCTGACACCGGTAGAGCGTCTGCCGGCCCCATTCCGTCTCAATCGCTTCCGATTTGAGATCAAGTTCGCCGGGCAGGGAGTCGGAGAAGGCACTTCCGAGGATGACTGCAACAGCACTCATGCGCTTGGAGGGGTGGGCGTGTCGGAGGTCGAAAAGAGGAAGGAGCGTCCTCTCCTTCCTAATTAAAACTCGTACCGAAGGCCAAACTGAAACTGCCGGGGCGGACCCACATTTTTCTCCGCGATCTCCGAGCCGGGAGGCCCCACCTGAATCTGATTGCTCTGCGTGGCGTTGTTGGCGTATCCGCTGAGGTTGCGCGTATTGAGAGCGTTGAAGACGTCGGCGCGGGCCACCACGCGCCCCCCGCTTAGGGGCAGCGCGTATTGCACGCTCAGATCAAATCGCGTGGACCACGGAAGGCGACCGCTGTTTCGGGACGCGCCGGGCCACCGGTCGCTATTGCCCACGTAGGCGGCCCCGTACTCGCGTCCGTCCCCGTTCAGATCGCGCGTCCCGAACACCTCCGCGTTCGGCACCCAGTTCACGGGCTGTCCGCTCTGAATCAGGCTCGCCACGGTGACCCGCAGTCGCTCCGTCGGGTACACCGTCCCCACAGTGCTGATGACGTGTCGGCGATCGTTCACCGAGGGCCCCCACTCGTCCTCGTACTGATTGGCCGTCTCGGCGCGGAAATTGATGTCGTCCGTGTTGTTGCGGAGGCGCGAGAGCGTGTAGCTCAACCGATACGAGTACCAATCCTCCGCCCGGTCCTTCACGAGATTGAGGTTTGCGGCCCAGTAGCGCGCCTCCCCCTCCGTTTCCGTCATCACGATGCTTCGGGCCACGCCCTCTCGGTAGAGCGGATTTCCGTTCGGATCAAACTGGATGTTGCCGTTGGCGTCACGCTGAAAAATGTCCACCGGACGGGTCTGGTCGGCCTCGAAGGTCGAACGCACGAGATCAGAAGGCTCCCGATCCGGGTCCTCGCGGGCTGCCGCCAGCTCCTCGGCGGAAATATCGTACGGCGCCGGCGCGTTCAAGTCGCGGAGGCGAAACTGGTCGTACGTACGGGTGTGGATGAGGTCGACATAGGCCAGCAGGTCATCTCCAAATTGCCGCTGGAGGCCCAGGGAGATCTGGTGCGTCTGCGGATTTTCGTAGCCGTTGGGATTTAGGATGCGGCGCTCGTTGCTGAACGCGGCCTGCACGTCATCCCGATCGAGGTCCGACGCCGTGGGTCCCTCCAGGTACTCGGGCGCGGAGGGATTCGCCGTCTGCGTGCCCTCAAACGTCACGGCGTCCACGTCCGTGTCGCCCGGCAGAACGCCCTGCTTCACGAGCGTTCGAATCTGGTCTTTGTACGCCGGATTGACCGCGTTCTGCTCCAGCGCGTCGCTCACGACCGAGTAGACAATCTTGTCGTAGAAAATGCCGTATCCGCCGCGCAGGCTGGTGCGCTCGTCAAGGCTGTAGTTGAGACTCAGGCGAGGGGCCACATTGTCCCAGTCGCCCTCCTCGGGACCGCCCGCCCCCTCCGACAGGCTGTCGTAGTCCCAGCGGAGCCCCGCCGTTATCGTCAGGTCTCGGATCGGCTCAAACTGATCCTCCACGTAGAGCCCGACCAGGTCCTGCCGAGTGCCAAAGGTCGACGGGCGGAGCTCCACGGCGTAGTTTTCAACGGACAACTGGCTTTCGATTGGGCGCAGATCCTCCGGCATGAGTCCCGGCCCCATCCCATCGAGGCCCTCAAAGGCCGACACGGCCGCCTCGTCCTCAAGCCGCACGACGTAGTTGCCGTTTGGATTGCCGCCTCCCGCCAGGCCGTGATCAGACAGCAGAAGGTCGCTTCCCGCCTTTATCGTGTGGTCCCCAAGCTGATACGTCAGCTTTTGCTGGAGCTGCACGGTGCGTTCAACCGAGTCAAACTGGAAGCCCGGATGCCCCAGAATCGCAATGCTTCTCCCTGTGGGGTCCTGCACTGTCACCTGCGATCCGTTCGGGTTGACGGGATTCCCATAGTAGTCCCAGTTGAACCAGCTGTACTGGAGATTGCCCTCATAGACAAGGTTGTCGCGGGTGTAGGTCGTCTGGAGGGCCGCGTGAACCCCGTCGCGCTTCTGCGTACTGGCGGCACTCGGAAACTGAATCCCGCCGGTCAGCCCACCCCCCTGCCGATCGATGCGCACTCGATTGGCGTTGAGGCGCACAGTCGAGCGCCATCGGTCGGTCCACCGATGATCCAGGCGCCCCGACAGGTACGTAAACTGGTTCTGGCCGTCAACCGTCGTATTCACGCCGGGGGCACTCAGCAGGTTGTCCTTCCAGTCTGTCGTGTGCTCCAGGTTCACAAAAAAGAAGGTCTGGTCTTCCACCACCGGCCCACCGAGTGCAACCCCGCCTTGATGGCGCTGAAAGCCGTTCTTCACGGCGTTGCCGGACAGGTCGCGCTGCGTGGGCGTTTGTCCCTCCTCAAACTCGCCGTCGAGCGGCTGGCCTGGGCGCGTGAGGTAAAAGCTCTCGCCCTCGTACTCGTTGCCCCCCGACTCCGTGGTGACGTTGAAGATGCCGTTGCCCGTGCGTCCGTACTCGGCGGAATACGTGCTTGTGAGGACCGTCACATCCTTCACCATGCCCGTGGGCACCTCAAACTGTGGCCCGCCCAGGAACTGCTCGTTGTTGTCCATCCCGTCGATCAGGTAGTTTGTATAGAGTCCGTTCGCCCCATTGATGCTCACATTGGGGGCCTCCGGATAGAATCCCGTCGCGGGCGTCACATTCGGCAGGCGGTACAGGCTCTGTGTCATGTTGCGGCCCTCGACCGGCAGGTCCTCCAGGGCGGAAGCGTCGAGGCTGGACGACACCTCAGCGTTCACACGGTTGACTTCGGCCACGCCCCGGCGCCCTTCCACCACCACTTCGTCGAGTTCGACCTCGGCGATGGGCGTCAGCAGAAGGGTAATGCTCCGCGTGACGTTGGACCGGAGGGATACGTTCTGGGCGCGGGCGGCGTAGAAGCGGTCGGTTTCCTCAACGTATACGTCATACGTCCCCGAGGTGGAAAGGCCCCGCCACTCCACCCGCCCCTGGTCGTTTGTTGTGCGCTGCTGCGAAAAGCCGATGTCGTCATTTACGACGTGAACCGTCACGCCCTCTAGAGAGGAGCGCGCCTCCACATCGACGGCCTGGACTTCAAGGGCGGCCTGGGCGTGGGCGCCGACGCCGAGGAAGCAGCTGCAAAAGAGAGCGAGAAAACAGACGAGAGGGGCACGAGGACAATTTCGTATCGACAGTCCAATCATAGGGTCGGTGCAGGCAGGTTGTGGACGCCCCCCGCGGGACGACACGGAGACCGAATCCAGGAGGTCGCTACGGCTCCCTCGGGTGACCCTCATCCATGCAGTCACCGGGGGCGACGCGGGTGCGCAGACGGGACGATCCGGGACGCGCATCCGAGTGAGGCTCCCGAGATCGATTCGAAGCGGTCGCGGCACGGCTGGGGCCCGCCACACTGGACCCGCCACCGCGTTCAACGAACCGGTTCAGACACGAACCGTGGCGGTGGGGGCGCTCGGGACCGACGTCCACTGACGTGTGGCCGCGTGGGAGGGCGCGACGTCCGAGACGTGGACGAACCGGCGCCCAGAGCGGCACGGAGGCGGCGAAGAAGGGTCGGGGGAAGCCCCCGGCTGTTCCGAAGGAGCGCCACGAGGTCCGTGTGCCCGTTGACGTCGCCGCGGGAGGCAATCAGGACCGGCCCGTCCTCCGTTCCCTGTGCAAGGTGGGCCCGCAGGGCCGAAAAGAGCCTCGGGGACTGCCACGGCAGGGCGGCAAATGCCTCCCGGTCAAACTGATCGCGCGTCAGGCCAATCAGATAGGCGCCCTCCCGCCCGGGGGTCGGCCCCAGGACAGACACGCCGTTCGTCAGCCGGCCGTCAACGGCGGACCAGTCTACTTCGTGGAGGCGGGGGCAGTCGCTCCCCACCGCGATGACGTGGTCGTAGCCCCGGGCAAAGGCCGCGGCCACCGCGTTGCTCAGTCGCGCGCCGAAGGTGTCGCCTCGCTGCTGCGCACCATTCACCTCCAGCACCGGCAGCTCACTCTCCGCAACGGCGTGCCGGCTGTGCTCGTAAAGGGCCTCGGCCACCCGCTGGTGCGTTCCATAGTCCCGTGGCACGAACTGCTTGTTCTCCCACTCCCGCTCCGGACGGTGGGAGAAAAACAGTATGACCGTGCGACTGTCGGGCATGCTGAGGTCTACGCTGCGATCAGTAAAAAGACGCGGCTGATGGCCCCGTTCGGAAGTACGGTGTGAACAGAAGGCTGGGCGTTACACGAATGCCTCAAATGGTCAGGTTCGGACCCGTTCGTCGGGCGGTGCCCCATCGCCCGTTACCGCCGACTCGGCAGTGGACCCGTCGGCGTACTGCAGGTCGTGGAGCTTGCGGTAGAGGCCGTCCTGGGCCAGCAGCTCCTGATGGGTGCCCCGCTCGCGGACTTCCCCTTTGTGCATCACCAGGATGGTGTCGGCATCCTGGATGGTAGAGAGGCGGTGCGCAATCGCCAGCGTCGTGCGGCCTTCGGTGAGACGCTCCAGGGCCTGTTGGATGAGCGCTTCCGTTTCGGTGTCGACGCTGGAGGTCGCCTCGTCGAGCACCATCACGTCGGGATCATAGAGCAGCGCCCGCACGAAGGCCAGGAGCTGCCGTTGTCCGTGCGAGAGCGCAGAGCCCCGCTCCTTCACGTCCTGCTGGTAGCCGTCGGGCAGCCGCTCGATAAACTGATCGGCCTGCACAATTTCGGCGGCGCGCTTCATCGTCGCTTCGTCGATCGATGGGTCGCCGAGCGTCAAGTTGCGCTCCACCGAACCCGAGAACAGAAAGACGTCCTGCAGAATGAGCCCGATGTGGCGCCGGAGGTCGTTGAGGCGCAGATTGGTGATGTCGACGCCATCCACCAGAATTTGGCCCTTCTGGATGTCGTAGAAGCGGAGGAGCAGGTTCATGACGGTGGACTTGCCGGCGCCCGTCGCCCCCACGAGGGCCACGGTCTCCCCCGGCTCCACGGTAAAGGAAACGTCCTTCAAGACCCAGTCCGGCTCCCCCGCCCGGGTTTCCTCGTACGCAAACCATACGTTCCGAAATTCAATCCGCCCGTTCACCTCATCCAGCCGTACCGGGTCGTCGGGCTCCGTAAGATTGCGCTCCTCGTCCAGCACGCTAAAGATGCGCTCGGCCCCCGCCATGGCTCGCTGGAGGGTGTCGTACTGGTTGGAGAGGTCGCGAATGGGCTCAAAGAACTGCCGGGCGTACTGAATGAACGCCACCAGCACCCCCAGCGTGAGTGCCGACCCACTCATGGCCCCTACGCCGCCGTACCACAGCACCGCCGCCAGCGCCACCGTCGAGATAAATTCAATGGCCGGCCAGAAGATGGCGTAGTAGAAGATGGTCTGGATGTGGGCTGCACGGTGATCGTCATTAATGCCCTCAAACCGGCGCATTTCCTCCTCCTCCCGGTTGAAGAGCTGCACGATGTGCATCCCGGTCACGTGCTCCTGAATGAAGCTGTTGAGCCGGGAAATCTGCTTCCGCGTCTCGCGGTACTGCTCCCGCACGTTGTTGCGAAACCAGAACGTCACCCACACCATCAGCGGCATCACCAGCAGCGTTACGACGGCCAGCTGCCAGTTCAGCGTGAACATGAAGTAGGCGATGAAGAAGAGCTTGAAGAGGTCGCCCAGCGCCACGATGAGGCCCGAAGAGAGCACGTCGCTGAGCGCCTCCACGTCGCTCGTCGTGCGCGTGATGAGCCGCCCGATGGGCGTGCGATCAAAAAACGCGAGCGACTGGTCCTGGATGTGGCGGAAGACGGTGGTCCGCAGGTCGTAGATGGCCTGCTGCCCGATGTACTGCGTGAGGTAGTTTTCCGCAAACGACAGCAGCCCCTCCCCGACCAGGGCCAGAAACAGGAGCAGAATAATCCACTGCAGCCCCTCCAGGTCGCCAACCACGATGTAGTTGTCAATTCCGCGCTGCACCAGCCACGGCCGCAGGGGGCCCAAAAACGAGCCGACGAGCGTGATGCCGATCGCCAGCACCACCCAGCCGAGATACGGCTTCAGGTAGTGTGCGATGCGGCGGAGGAGCCGCCCGTCGAACGTGTTGATTTCCCGGACGGTATCTTCGTTCTCCGGCGTGTAGGAGCGGTCGTCGTCAGCCAAGAGAAGGCCAAGGGCTATGAGGCAAGAACAGACACGAAATGGTAACCGCCAACCCCAGCGGCGCGTTCAGTGTTGCGGAGGGGCCGTGCCCCGTTTCTTACGAATTACGTTCTGCCGCGTCCGGTCCGGACGCCGTCTCGCGCGGATCCAGGACGTATCGGCGGAGCTCCTGTGCGACCTCCGACCTGGGAAAGACGGACTGCGCCTCGTCTTCGAGGGGCGTGGGGTCGTCGTATCGAGCGCTGAGGTGCCCGAGCAACAGGCGCTGAACCCCGGCGTCCCGGGCCACCGTCGCCGCCTCGCGAGCCGTGCTGTGCCCGGTCTCCACCGCTCGGTCCTGGAGCGCGTCGGCAAAGGTCGCGTCGTGATACAACAGGTCGACGCCGTCGGCGAGGGCCCGGCCGCCGTCGCAGGGTCGCGTGTCCGTCACGTACGCAAATGAAATGCCCGGACGGGGCGGCCCCAGCACTTGATCGGGCCGCACCGTGGTTCCCTCCTCGGTCGTGACCGTCTCGCCCTGCTGCAGCCGGGCAAAGGCCGGGCCTTCCGGCACGCCCAGGTCGCGCGCCCGCTTCGGATGAAATCGGCCGGGGCGGGCGCGCTCCTCCAGACGAAAGCCCATCACAACGTCCCGGTGCTCCAGTGGGCGCGCCGCAACGGTCAGTTCGTCGGTTTCATAGACCGGTGTCCGCGGTTCCCCCTCCTGCATCTCCGTAATGTGCAGCGGAAACGGCAGGTTGTCCGGCCCCACACCGGGAATCGCCGCCAGCATAGCGCGGGTGCCCGCTGGCACAACAAGCGATATTGGCTCGGTCCGCTGCTGCAGCGCCATCGTGGAGAGCAGCCCCGGCAGGCCGTAGCAATGGTCCCCGTGCAGGTGCGTCACAAAAATGGCATCAATCCGGGCCGCCGCGAGCCCCGCCCGAAGGAGCCGAAATTGCGTCCCCTCGCCACAGTCGAAGAGCAAGACACGCCCCTTTCGCTCCACTGCCAGCGCCGACAGGTGCCGGTCCGCCGTCGGAACCGCCGAGGCAATGCCAAGAGGAATGATGTCGGTGGTCATGGGATCAGCGCAGACGAAATGGGCAGGAGACGAATGTCGATGGGGGAGGGTCCTCCGTCGTGCACCTCCGGCATCACCGTGGCCCCCCAACTCAACGTGCGCAGTCCGACACGCGCACGGCCACAGCATGCGCTCCGCAGTTCAACCAAGCGCCTCGATTTCCTCCTCCAGCAGTTGCTTCTCGTGGAGGTCTGCGTAGAGGCCGTCCTCCCGAACCAGTTCGTCGTGCGTCCCGCGCTGCACGATGCGGCCGTGCTCCATCACCAAAATGAGGTCGGCCGACTGCACGGCGCTCAGGCGGTGGCTTACAATGACGAGGGTGTGGTTTCCCTGCCGCTCCCGCAGCGACTCCAGAATATTTCGCTCCGTGGCCGTGTCGACCGCCGACAGGGCATCGTCAAAGATGAGGACGCGGGGGTCGCGGATAAGGGCACGGGCAATGGAGGTCCGCTGCTTCTGCCCCCCAGAGAGCGTGATGCCCCGCTCCCCGACGTATGTGTCGAAGCCCTCCGGAAAGGCCTCCACATTCTCCAAAAGGTCGGCCTCCCGCGCGGCCGCTCGGATCTCATCGTCGTCGGCCTCGAGGTCGCCAAACGCAATGTTGTTCGCCACGGTGTCACTAAAGAGGAAGACCTCCTGCGGAACGTATCCGATGTGCTGGCGGAGGGTCTTCAGGGGGATCGTGGTCACGTCGCGGCCATCGATCGTAACGCGGCCGGCGTCCGGATCCAGGAGGCGCGGAATCATTCGCACGAGGGTGCTTTTGCCGGAGCCCGTCCGGCCCACGACGGCCAGCGTCTGGTCGGCCGCCAGTTCAAAGCTCACCCCGCGGAGGGCCGGCTCGTCGTCCTCTTCGTACTGGTACCAGACATTGTGGAACGCAATGCGGCCCTCGATTGACTGTATCGACGCGTCCGTGCGCGGGCCATCGTCGATGTCGGGCTCCCGGTCCATAATGCGCTGCAGTCGCTCCACCGACGCGGCGGCCCGCTGAATCATGGTTATCACGAACCCGAGCGAGGCCACCGGCCAGGTCATCATGTTGATGTAAATGATGTACTCGGCAATATTCCCGATTGTGATGCTCCCCTGCGCCACGAGGCGCCCGCCCATCCACACCACGATGATCGTGGACAGCCCCACCAGAAGCAGAAACGACGGGCGCCAGGCCGACTCCACCAGCGCCAGGTTCAAGTTCCGCCACTTGTACTGCTCGCTTTCCTCATCGAACGCCTCCGCCTCGGCCTCTTCCCGGGTGTACGCCTTCAGCACCCGAATGCCCGACAGCGCTTCCTGCACCCGGCTCGTGAGCGTGGAGTACTGCTGCTGCAACAGGTCGCTGCGGTGGTGCACCATGCGCGCCATGAAGAACACGGCGACGGCCAGGAGGGGGAGTGGAATGAGGGCGTAGAGGGTGAGCGTCGGCGAAATCACGAACATCACCGACACGGCCACCAGCACCATCACCATCGATCGTGTCACGTACATGATGGCCGGTCCAATGTAGCGCCGCACCTTTTCAATATCGTCTGTGGCGCGGGTAATCACGTCGCCGGTCGAGTACGTCTGGTAAAACGTGGCGGAGAGCTGCTGCAGATGCTCGTACAGCAGGTTGCGCAGGTCATACTCGATGTGCCGAGACGCCACCACCACGGTCTGCCGCATCAAAAACATGAAGAGCCCGCTTGTGGCCGATAGGCCAATGATAACGCCCCCGAACAGCAACAGGCCTACGAAAAAATAAGAATACAACTCGGCCTGCGCCGCGGTCCCCTCGTACATCGCGTGGAGGCGAACAAACCGCGGAATGCTATCGACGGCCTGCCGCACCACCATGGGCACCGTAATCTGGAACCCGGCCGAAATCATCGTAAAGAGCAGGCCCGGCACGAACAGGTATTTGTACTGCCAGAAGAAATGGTTGAGGCGCGAGAGGGGACCCATGTGGCGTATCGAGTGCAGCGTGCCGTGCGAGCAGCGCTCCTCCTTACCCTCAAGGAGCGTACGAACAAAAGCGAAACGAATGGCCCGGTCCCCTGATCCACTATCGGCCCGTCCCGCCCACCGTACAGCGGAGACAAACCTCAATGTTGCATCTGTCGCTCCCGCCGGGCCGGGCAAATGGCCTGCGGCGGGCAGTCCTCCCCGCCCTCTGGCTCCCGCCCCCTTTGCTTGCCCCGGTTGGACGCTCCGAAAATCCGAAGGCGAAACCGCTGCGTTTTCTCTCGAGCCCGCCCCAGTTGAGGGTCTCGAAAGAAAAGTGTCTCCCATTGCCGTCCGTACACCATCGTCATGCTGGACTTGAGCCGGAGTGACGACAGAGGAGGATTCTCGGAGCGGTGTTCAAAAGTGATAGGGGGCTGGTCCCGCACTCCCTCCTCGTTTCAACACCTATCGACCGGCCGGGACGGCATCCGCGGTCAGTTAGATCCGCTCCCCAACGAGCGGAACGGGGGCCGACGCCGTGCGCCTGTGGCCCTTGCGAAGCCGATTGGGCATGGAGGGACAACAGAACTCGTTTCACCCGCAGATTTTGGGTCGAGGTTCTTCGTAAAACGGAGCTACACCTCTCGCCCCTCCGCGTCCACCGCCTCTCCCGCCGCAACCCAGGCGTACGTCTCCAGAGCCTGCTCGCGACCATCGCGCTCCTCAATGCCCCGCAGCACGTCCACGTGTTGGCTCGCGACCCACCGTGCCAGTGCCATCGCGATGTCGCCCCCGGCCCGCGGACTGCGACGCATCACGTTTTTGAGGTCGGGCCGGAAAAAGCCCAGGACCCGGGCCTCCGTCATCGTTTTTGCGGTCTCGAGCCGCCGGAAGTCACCCAGCAGTGAAATGACCCCGAACATATCGTGGGCGCCCAGTTCGCAGAGCTCGCGCGTGGGACCCGGGTCCGCGTCGCTAACGAGCTGCACGCGCCCCGACTCCACGACGTACAGGCCGAGGCCCGGATCGCCCTCATAGTACAGCGATTCGCCCGGCCGATACGTGCGGCGGTGCGTGGCAGAGGCCATGGCGTAGAGCGCCGTCGACGAGAGCGACTGGAAGGCCGGGACCGATTGCAGCACGCCCACGATTTCGCGCGTCTGCGGATCTAGCCGGCGCTGAAAAAGCCGACGATACGCCCGTCCCATGGCACGTAGCAAGGCCCGAAGCGTCGACATAACGGAAGAGAAGTGACGAAAGGAATGCAGCTACAGAAGATAAGGACCGACCGTCCAATCCCAAAAGAACTTCAGAACGCCTGTCCAATGCCGAAGTGAAAGAGCGGCCCCCGGTACGAATCGGAGAACACGTCGTCGTTGCGCGGGGACGGATCGCGCATCCGGTGGGCAAGGTCGAACCGAATGATGACGTAGTCCCACTCAATGCGAATGCCCAGTCCCGCCCCGACCCCCACCTCCGTGAGGGCACGTAAGCTTCGAAAGCGTCCGTCCTGCACGGCCGACTCGGCCGGCTCCTCGAGATCTGCCTCGGGGTCCCCGTCTGCCTGCCCGAACCCCCGGTTGCGCGGCCCAAACCACATGTTGCCCACATCCACGAAGGCCGCGCCCACCCACTCGGCCGCCAGCAGATTCTGGAGGAGCCGGGTGCGCACCTCCACGCTCGACTCGAGCTTCAGGTCTCCGCCCAGAATTCCGGACGCGTCCGGTCCAATCGTCCCGGCACTGTCCACCGGCAGGCCCGCA
Organism: Salinivenus sp.; assembly: GCA_046540815.1. Taxonomy (GTDB): domain Bacteria; phylum Bacteroidota; class Rhodothermia; order Rhodothermales; family Salinibacteraceae; genus Salinibacter. The sequence continues at coordinate 14,993 of JBKHEM010000005.1, read as the reverse complement.
TCGCCCGGCCCCAGGTCCCGAAGGCGCCAGCCACGAACGCTGTTTGCCCCGCCGCTAAAAAACCGTCGATCGAACGGAACCACAGTCGGACTCCCTGTGGGATGAGCCGCACCTCCGAAGGCCTTCATCGCAAGCGTGGAGCCGTTTCCCAGGGGCACGTACCGTCGCAGGTCGACCGTCGCCCGCACGTACGGGCGGTACAGAAGACGCCCCCCAAGCCCTTCCCCTCCGCCCGTGAGCCCCGGAAGCGTATAGCTGGGAGCCCCTGGGGAGAAGACGAAACGGTCAAGCAAAAACGGAATCGTGTTGCCCACCTCGGCGGTCCCCTCGTAAATGTGGCCGCTGCGCCGGCGCAATGGGTTGGCCGTCGCCGACCGTAAGGTGTATCGCGGAGACGTGTTGATTTGGGGCCGCGTGTAGTCTTCCAGGATTTGCTGCCGCTGCACAGGGTCCTGAATGCCGGCCCCATCGGGCCCAAACACCCGGTCGAGAAAACGCTCCTGAAAGCCCGCAAGCGTGTCCGGGTTGCTGAGGCTCAAATCCATCACGTCGACGAGCGACTGGCGGTCCGGCGTGTGGTTCATCTCCAGGCGCAACCGCGCATTGATCCGGCTCCGAATGCGGAGGCGCAAGTCGTTTCGACGGGCCGTCAGGGCCGACAAGGACACTTGCGTGCGGGCGCTCGACAGGTCAAAGAGAGACTCGAACGACTGGAACGGTCGCACGAGGTACGGCAGCGTCACCGATCCTGCGGTCTCGAGCTGGGTGGAGCTGATGAGCGTCGTGTCGAGGCCCGTCGCGATCGAACCGGAGGCCTGCAGGCGGAGGGCTTCGCCGCCGCCAAACGCATTCGCATTTTCGTACACGCCGCTCAGGCCCACCCCAAATTCATTCAGGCCCACCGCTTCGGCCCCGCGCTGCAGGGCAAATGTTTCGGCCCGCAGGCGATGCCGCGGCCGGGTGCGCCCCTCAATTTCAATCGGTAGGTACGGCGCCTCGACTGTATCGGACGACGACGCCTCGTCGTATTGCGGCGTGAGGCTCGTGAACGTGAACACGCCCGTGCCCTCCAGTCGCTGCTTTGTAGACAGAATTCGGGAGCGGTCGTACACGGCCCCCGGCGTGAACTGAAGGGATCGGCGGAGCACACCGGTTCCAAGCTGTGTGTCGTTCTCTATCTCGCTGGTCACCACCGGCCGTCTCCCAGACCGGTCTCCCGGTACGTCGAGCGTGTCCCGCCGGGGAGGCGCCGACTCGGGGCCGGTGACCTGGAAGTGTACGTCTCCAAACCGGTACACCGGCCCTGTCTGCACGCGAAAGGTGAGGTCTTGATACGTCGCGTCGTCGTCCGGTCCTGCCGCCGTATCCAGCGACTCTGGGGGCACCGGCACCAGCACTGCCCGAATGGAGTCGCGGCTTACGGCGGCGTAGCCCGCGTTCTGAAGCACGGTCAGCAGGCGACGGCGCTCCTCCAAGAGCTGAGGCTTTTGGTAGCGCTGCTCTTCGACGGAAAAGGACAGCGGATCGGAAGGGTCGATGGACCTTGCGTTCAGGACGGTTTCACGGGTCACCTGTCGCTTTTGCGCTGCCGTCAGGGAGTCCAGGCCCTCGTAGCGCACGCGGCGGAGATAGGTCGGCGGCCCTGCCTCGACCTGAAACACGACGGTCGCCCGGTCGCGCGCCGAGCGACGAACGTCGTACTCAACCGTAGCGTCCCGAAAGCCTTGCTGCTCGTAGAAGAGCCGCAGTCGCTCCACGTCCCCTGCCACCGTGGTGGTGTCGAGCGTAGCGGGGGGCTCGCCTCCCGATTTGAGGGCATTGCCGACCCGGCTCCACATCCAGTCGGCGTCTCCGAGACGATAGATCCACCGCCACCACGTAAACCCGGGGATGTCAAGCACCCGGCGGTTGTGGCGCGTGCGGATCTGACGCTTCAACTCGCGAGTCGAGAAGTGCTGGTTTCCCTCCACCTGCACCGAGCGCACGATGGGCTGCGTGGTGTCCGGCTCGCCTCCCTCGGCCCCCGGCACGGCGCCCGGCTGCTGCGCCCAGGCATCCTGTGCCCCCCCAGCCCAGGCGCCCCATCCCAGCAGAATGGCGAGCACGATGCCACGACCCCAGGCCCACTTGGTGCCAACAACACCCAAAATGGGGAGGAAGGAGGTGCGCATCTCGGCAGGGCATACGAGGAACAGTGCACCTGCGATCCGCCGGACCTCATCCACAACGATCGCCGATTCCGGCAGCACGCACCGCATTACCGTGTCGCCCTCGCGTCCGCGCCTGATTCCTCTTCCGTGATTCTAGATTCATACTCCTGCTCCCGCTGCTCCAACTCGCGGTACGCTTCGGGCGTCATGTCCGGAACGAAGAAGGGTTTGGGATCCATCGTTTCTCCGTCCAGGGTGCGCACCTCGTAGTGCAGGTGGGGGCCGGTCGTTCGTCCCGAGTTTCCACTATAGCCAATGGTGTCTCCTCGTTCCACCCTTCTTCCCCGGTGGAGCCCCTCCGCCCGTTCAGACAGGTGGGCGTACCGGGTGATGTATCCGGCCTCGGGATGCTCCACATCCACAAACGTTCCGTACGCGGCGTTCTGGGAGGCTTCTTTGACCGTGCCGTTCCCCGATACCACCACGGGCGTGCCGCGGCGCAGCAAAAAGTCGACCCCGGAGTGCATCTTCCGCTTTTCCAGGACGGGGTGGTGCCGCATGCCGTAGCCCGAGACGATGGGCCCATCGGCCGGACGGATCGCGGGCAATTGCTTCAGTCGTTCGGTTCGGTCCGTGGCGGCCGACGAAAGCTCGCGGTAGCTGGCCCCTTGCAGCTTCACTTGTCGTTCGAGCTTGTCCAGCTTCTGAGCCGTTTCCCGGAGAAGTGATCGAGCGGTCGCGTCCATTTCGTCAAATTCGCTGTGGGGGTCTGCCCCCCCGACGCCCACTTGGCGGACGTCGTCCGAGATGGGTTCCATTTCAAAGAGGCGGCGATAGAGGCGGCGATCTCGCTCGGTCAACGTGTCGAGCCGCGACGTGAGTTCCGACATCTGCCCGTTCACCTCGTCAAGCTGGCGCTCGAGGGCCTGGTTTTCCGCCTGCAGGGACTGCTCCTCGGGCGTCGTCATCCAGTACGCGTCGATTCCCCAAATGGCAAAACCCGTCAGAAGCACCGCCAGCCCAACAATTTGTCCAACCTGGGCCAGCCGTTCCCTCCACGTCGGCTCCACCTCCACAAAGGTGCAGGTCTCCGGATCGTAGTAGTACCGTGTGTCTTCGTCCATGCGGTGGGTGGGCGTCTGTATCCGGTGGGGATGCTCCGGTGGGTTGGCGTCCGGACCGATGATTCAGCGCGAAGGTACGCGCCTCCGGCCCATCCGTTCGCCTCAGCACCGGCTGTCGCGCCGAGGCAGACGGAGGCGCACGGAAATCATGCCGCCTGCAAATGATCGTGCAAAAATAGCGCCGACGGAACCGCTTTTCAACGGCTTTACCTGGATCACAAAGAGCCCGAGTCCCGAGCCTCTTACTCGTAATCCTGCTCAAAGTACTCGACGGTCCGTCGGGGAACCGGGGCGCCCTCCTGCTGAATCCGCTGTCGAAGCCGTTCCGTAAAGACCTCGGCCGGATCGTAGCCGTAATGTCGCAGCAGATAGTTCATCGCGATCACCTCGCAGATCACCGTGATGTTCTTCCCGGGCGTGATGGGCACCTGAACCTGGGGAAGCTCAACCCCCATCAGTTCGTGGGTATCTTCTACCATATTGATTCGAGTATACTCTTCCTCCTCGTCCCACAACTGCATGTTGACGACCACCTCGATGCGTTTTTGAAAGCGGATGGCCCGCACCCCAAACATCGAGCGGATGTCGACGAGCCCGAGGCCCCGAATTTCCATGAAATGCTGTACGAGGTCCGTCCCCGACCCCATGAGAATGGCCTCGTCGCGGCGGGTGGCGATCACCACATCATCGGCCACCAGGCGGTGGCCCCGCTCCACGAGGTCGAGGGCCACCTCGCTTTTGCCAATGCCGGACTGACCCACCAGGAGCAGGCCAATGCCGTACACGTCCACGAGGGCCCCGTGCACCGCCTGCTGGGGGGCAAACTGGTCCACCAGAAAGTTGCGAAGCGACGACATGAACTGGACGGTGGGCAGCGGGGTGCGATACACCGGAATGCCCGCGTCGCTTGCGCGCGAAATCAGCGAGGAATCGAGGGCGTTCCCGTCCGTCAGGACGATGCACGGCACCGGAAACTGTATGAGGTGATCGAAGGCGTCCCGACGCTCTGCCTCGTCCAGGTGGTTCAGATACCGGGTCTCTGTGTTGCCGAGGATTTGCACCCGCTGGTGCGTGAAGAGATCGACGTACCCGGCCAGGGCCAGCCCGGGGCGGTGGAGGTTGCTTTCAGTCACCTCCCGCGCCCCCGGGCGCACGTCGTCGTTCACCGCCTCGATGTCGACGCCCACCGTCTCACGCAACTGGCGGACCATAAAATCCACCGCGATGGCGTCTTTCTGAAACGTGTTCGGGCTCGGCATGGGGAAACACTGATTCCGAAACGGGACAAACGGAGGGCGGCGCCTGTGGAGCCGGAGGGCATGCTACGGCACCTCCACCGAGTGCACCACGCGCTCCACGAGGTCGGCGGAGGTAATCTGCTCGGCCTCCGCCTCGTAGGTCACCACAATGCGGTGCCGAAGCACGTCCATCGCCAGAGCCCGCACGTCGTCGGGCGTTACGTAGGCCCGGTGACGCAGAAACGCGTGGGCGCGGGCCGCCAGGTTGAGGTTGATGCTCGCCCGGGGGGACGCCCCGTATTCGATCAGGGCGTCCAGTTCCTCTCCTCCGTGCGCACCCGGCTCGCGGGTGGCCAGGACGAGGTCCACGATGTACTGCTCAATTCGCTCGTCCACGTACAGGTCGTTGATGACCTCTCGTGCGCGGAGAATCTGCGCCGGTGTTGCGACGGCCTCCACGTCCGGCCGCTCGGTGGTGCGTGCCATTCGACGCATAATTTCCAGCTCCTCGTCTCGACTGGGGTAAGTGACCTCAACTTTGAGCATGAAACGATCTACCTGGGCCTCGGGCAGTGGGTAGGTGCCTTCCTGTTCGATCGGGTTCTGGGTGGCCAGCACCAGAAAGGGGGCCTCCAGTGCAAACGTGCGCTCCCCGATGGTCACCTGTCGCTCCTGCATGCTTTCAAGGAGAGCGCTTTGCACCTTGGCCGGGGAACGGTTGATCTCGTCGGCGAGGATGAGGTTGCTGAAAATGGGGCCTTTTTTGATCGAGAAGGTGCCCTCCTTCTGGTTGTAGACGAGCGTGCCCAGCAGGTCGGCCGGCAGGAGGTCCGGCGTGAACTGGATGCGCTGGAAGTCCGTGCCGATGGCGTCGGACAGGGCACGCACGGTAAGCGTTTTGGCGAGGCCGGGGACGCCTTCCAGTAGCACATGCCCGTCTGCCAGCAGGCCAATGAGCAGTCGCTCAATCATGGCGCGCTGTCCGACGACCACCTGCCCGATTTCGGCGAGAAGGTCGTCCACGAAGGCGCTCTCCGAGGCAATGCGGTCTTCGAGCTGCGACAAGTCGGGCATGGGGCGGCACAGAAGAAACGTGCGGGGCGGAACGAGGGAAACCGGAGGGCCTAACGTGCCAGGCGGGGGTCCGTTGCGTCCGGACGCATTTTACAGAGCGAGGACGGTAGGCCTCCCCCCGTGTATCGACGCAACGGCGGCCGTCAAGTCATGCATTCTCTCCGTGAAGGCGCGCGGCCGGCCCACGACCAGCACCCCACCGCCTCGCTCGGTCATGCACGCGCCGTACAGCCCGTTTTGGGTGCGGGTCTCTACCGCCTCCACCAGCGTGTTGGCTGCGGGCGTGGCCCCTCTCCAATCGTCCCGGAGCGAGGCGTGAGACATGAGCAAGAGCGCCCCAACCATCTGCCAGTCGGAGCGTCGCAGGGCCGCAACGTGTTTCTGCACCCGGCGGTTTTCGGTCACCAGGTGGCGCACCACCGGACGAAGGGCCGACGGGACAGCACGCGTGGCACGATCCAGGTCTCGGTGCTGCAAGTTGCGAAACGCCGTCAGGTCCGCAAACCCCTCCCGTCGAAGCCGGGCGAGGGCCGCCTCGGCCTGATCTTTCCGACGACGGTGGAAGGATGCTGTCACGGCCCCGCTCTCGTCGGAATCGCCGTCGCCCCCGGGATCGACCAGGGCCCACCGGAGCGCCGACCGGGCGTCGGTGCGGACGGGGAGGTACTCCCTCGTTTCGGTATCGACAAGGGTGAAGGCCGGGTCCATTCCGGCAAAGGTGGCCAACAGATACGCCGCACTGTGGGGCAGACCCGTGGCCTGTTCGATGACTCTGTTGAGCCGAGGCACCAGCGCATCGCGAAGCACGTCGACCTGTTCGGTCTCGACCACCGTGGGCACGCCCAGTGCCTGAACGGCCCGGAGCAGCGCCACGACAAGGCTCGCCCAGTATCCGTCGCGGCAGGCGGGGCGCACACTGCTCGCCACACTTGCCTCCAGGGTCGCGTCATCGCACACCACCTGCAGCGTACGGCGGGCAATCTGGACCCACTCGGGCACCGAGTCGTCAGACGTCGTCCACACGCGGCCGTGCGGCGCAAACGCAATGCGCTGCGTCTCGGCCCGACGAACCGTCACCGCGGTCCCCATCGCCGTGGGAAGAAACAGCCCAAACCCGGCGGAGTAGTGCGTCTGGCGTGCCTGCACGCCCACTGCCCCACAGGCATGGCCCGTTGCGTCCGGCGTGGACGGCCGGGTGCCCAGCCACTCGACGAGCCCCCGACGCGCCCGGGACTCGATCGCGTCTCGACCCACAACCTCGGTGGCCTCGGCCTCCGATGCATGGGCCTTCTCGATGTAGGGCGGCAGGTGGGCAGACGACATGGACAGGGCGAAATTCATCCACAGGTCCGGCGAGCCCCGGCGGCATTCTCACGCATCCCCCAGACGCTCCCCCGTCGAGAGCGAGTACCCGTTGAGGAAGTCTAGGGCCGAAAGCCGCTGGTGCCCGGGCTGCTGCAACTCCGTGATTTCAAGGGCCTCCGTTCCACAGGCCACCACCAGCCGGTCATCGGCCCGGAGCACCGCCCCCGGCGACCCCTCGCCCGTCGCCGGCCGCGCACGATAGAGCTTGAGGCGCGTGTCGCCGTGCATTGTCCACGCCCCCGGATACGGCGACAGGCCGCGCACGTGGTTGTGCACATCCTCCGCGGCCGCCGACCACGGCACCTCGCAATCTTCGTCGTGGATCTTTGGGGCGGGCGTCGCGCGGGCATCGTCCTGGGGCTGCGGGTCGACCGTTCCGGCCTCGATCCGACGGACCGTCTCCACCACAGCGTCCCCGCCGAGCTCCTTCATCCGATCGTGCACCTCCCCTGCCGTTTCGTTCGGACCAATCGACATGCGCTTCTGCAAAATCATGTCTCCGGTGTCGACCGACGGCTCCAGAAAGAACGTCGTTACGCCGGTCTCCGTCTCCCCCTGCATGATGGCGTGGTTGATGGGCGCCGCGCCGCGGTATTTGGGCAGGAGCGAGCCGTGGAGGTTGAACGCGCCCTCGGCCGCCGTCGTGAAGACCGAGGGAGGCAAAATTTTGTACGCCACGACGGCGATGATGTCAGGCTCCTGGGCGGCCACGGCCTCGGCAAACGCATCGCGGGTCACATCCTCGGGTTGCAGGATGGTCTCGATGCCCGCTTCCAGCGCCGCTCGCTTGACGGGGGTCGGGGACACCTCCTGCCCACGACCCCGCGGCCGATCGGGCCCGGTCGCAACCGCCACCGGCGTGTAGTCCGCCTCTACAAGCTTGGTGAGCGACGGCACGGCAAACTCCGGCGTGCCCATAAACACGATACGCATAGGCCCTGTCGATTTTGGATTGTCGAGGCGCAACCGTCTCTCTTTGTGCCTTGTCCCTGAACGCTCTCCCCTCAACTCCCTTCCCCCTCCTCGTTCATCCGTCCACACCCTTGAACAGCCCCTGCACGAACCCTTTTCGGTCAAACACCTGGAGGTCGTCAATCTCTTCCCCCACCCCAATGTACTTCACGGGCACGCCGAACTGATGCGAAACGCCAATCACCACGCCGCCCTTGGCCGTGCCATCGAGCTTCGTGAGTGCGAGCCCGGTCACGTCCACGCTGTCAATGAACTCTTCGGCCTGGCGCAGAGCATTTTGGCCCGTGGAGGCGTCCAGCACCAACAGCACCTCGTGCGGGGCGCTCTCAATTTTCTTCCCCATTACGCGCTTCATCTTGGCGAGCTCATCCATGAGCCCGCCCTTCGTGTGGAGGCGGCCCGCCGTGTCAATGAGGACCACGTCCGCGTCGCGTGCCTCGGCGGCCTCAATGGAGTCGAACGCGACCGCCGCGGGGTCCGCGCCGTGCTTCTGTTTGATGATGGACACGCCGGCCCGGTCCGCCCAGATTTCGAGCTGCTCAATGGCGGCGGCGCGGAAGGTGTCGGCCGCGCCCACGACAACGCGCTTGCCGGCCTGTTTGTACCGGTAGGCCATCTTTCCGATGGTGGTGGTCTTCCCCACTCCGTTGACGCCCACGACCATAATGACGTGCGGCTGGTTCGGGAGGGGCGCGTCGAAGTCGGCCGGCCGCTCCTCCTCCCCCTCGAGCATCAACTTGGCAATTTCGTCGCGGATCAGGGCATTTAGCTCCTTCGTGGACACGTACTGGTCCGTCTCCACGCGCGCCTCGACGCGGTCGATCACCTCAAGCGTCGTATCCACTCCCACATCGCTCGTCACAAGCACCTCCTCCAGCTTGTCGAGCACCTCGGCGTCGACGGTATCCTTGCCGCGCACCATGCGGTCGAGCTTGCCGAAAAAGCTGGTCCGGGTTTTTTCGAGCCCGTCGTCCAGCTTTTCTTGCTCTTCTTCGTCGTTCGTTGTGGTAAAGCGGTCGAGAAAGCCCATGGAGGAAATGTGATCAGCGAGGGGAATGCGTGGAAGAGAACGCCGTCCGTGCCGCAGCCCCGAGCGGTCGGATCGAGAACGGAGCGTCCAGCGGTTCCGGTTCCTCCGAATCGGAGGGGGGACCGGGGTCGTCGGGAGCGGCCTGCGTTGGGGGCCCGTCCGGACCCGTGTCCTCGGGGGAGTGACGGACCGTGTGTACGTAGCGCAACACGTAAACCCCGAACGAGACGACGAACAGGCCGGTCGTCATCCAGAGGCATACGTTCAGCACCGGCGGGTCGGCCTGTAGAATAACGGCGAGGACCGTCAGGGCCAGCCACATCGATGCGGCCTTGCCGGCCCAGGCGCTCATCAGAATCTTTCCGGTGCGCCGCGCGATGAGGGTGCCCCCTGTCAGGATGAGGGCATCCCGCCCGAGGACCAGGCCAAAAAACCAGAGTGGCAGCTGCGGCTCGGCGGGACGAAAGGCCAGCACCGAGACAATCAGCACCGCCGCAACTTTGTCGGCGACCGGGTCGATCACCTTTCCCCAGTCCGAGACGGTGCGGGTCCAGCGCGCCACCCGTCCATCGAACCAGTCACTCACAATGGCGACAAGGGCCAGCCCCAGGAGCCACTCCAGGGGGCCGTCCTGCCAGAGCAGAACGGCAAGGGGCACAACCACGACAAGACGACTGAGGCTCAGGGCATTGGCCAGGGTCCAGAACCGCCCAAGGTCCGGGCACAAGGAGGCAAGACTGCGCATGAGTGTCGTTCGAGTCGCAGAAAACGGTTCGATAGCGATTGTACACCGAGGGGGCGGCCTCGTTTGGGCCTCTCTCCCTTGCTCCGGGAACGTTTCGCGGAATCCACGTGGTTTTTTCTCCCTCCGGGCCCCGTGGGTGGATTCGGGAGCCGCAGCTTACTCGTCGTCGCGTGGGAGGGGCGTGATGCGCAGGTGATCCAGGTGGGCCGCGTTGACCTGCCCGTTCATGTTCTCGTCGCTTTCCGTGAAGGCAATGGTCACCTCGTGCGTGCCCGCCTCCAGCGAGGTGCGAAGCACGTTGGTGTAGCCCCAGTCCGTCCACGCCCCGTCGCCCCGCTGCGGGAAGACCGCGGCCCCCAGGCGGCGCCCGTCCACGCGCACGGACCGAATGGCGGCCTTGTTATCGGTATTGATGGGGCCGTGCCCATTGGCGTATCGGAAATCGAGCGCGTAGGGGCCCGTCTCCGGCACCGTAACCTCCAGCGTGACCTCACGGTTGGTCTCGCGCGTCAATACAAGATAGCCGTCACCCGTGTAGCCGTCGTGCTCCGCCGCGAGCGAATCGGACGGCTGCACCGTTTCGACGGCCGTGTCCGCCACCACGCGCACCGGCTCGCTGCGGAACGACAGGTACCCCTGGTCCCCGATGGCCTGCACCTGATACTCCGCCAGGGTGGAGTCGTCCGAAACAGACGCCCGCGGACGCACCGTGGTGTCGACCGGGGTCCCGTTCCGGTAGATGCGGTACGAATAGGCGTCCTCCACCTCGTCCCACTGAAGCTCGTTTGTCTCGCGACGGACCTCCGGCGTGGCCGGGCTATACCGATTGGAGGTCATGCGCCGCTCCCCGTCCGGCACATTTCCGTTAAGGATGAGCCGCACCTCGTGATCTCCCTCCAGGTCCGCCGGGAGCACCGCCTCGTCGAGCGGCTCGCCATCGAGCGTGGCCTGCACGACCCGGGTGCCGTGCCCGCGCATGCTGATGTCGAGCGTCGCGTCGCGGTACGGGACGTCTTCCAGTGTGTGGGTGCCTGAATAGCCGGACGGGACGAACGGATCAAACCGGAGGCCGTCCGGCGTGAACCGCATGCCAAAGAACACGCGGTAGACCGTGGCGAGGGTGCCCGCCACGCTCCACAGCTGACGGTCGGAGTTGATCTCCGTTCCTTCAAAGTGCCCCGTCTGGGCCACCATATTTTCTTTGTTGGTCAAGAACAGGGCGGCGGCGCGGTAGGTCGACGCGAGGCCGTGCTCCACACCCGGGGTGTTGTCGGCCTCGGCCGAGGCCCACGTCCAGTAGGCCCCTACAAACGGCCAGATCCCCGCATTGTGATAGGGCGGGATTCCGGGAATGTACGGCCAAAAGCTGGGCACGCCAAACTCGACGACCGGATGGTTGTGCGCGACCCGCTCCGCGCGCTCCTCACCGGGGATCCCGGACAGAAGGGCGAGGGCACTGCCCAGGGCTTCTGCCCGGGGCGTTTCTGCGAGAAACGTACGTCCGTACCGATATGCGGAATACCGCCCGTCGTCCTCTCGCCAAAGGTGATCGTTGATCCCCTCCTTGACGTCCTCCGCCGTGCGACGCCACTGCGCACTCGACTCGCCCAGGGCCTCTGCCATCTGGCCCAGGATGCGGTACGTGCGGTAGTGCACCACGTTGGTGCTCAGCACCTGCGAACGATAGATGTCCACCGGCTCCATCCAGTCGGGGTACGACTGCTCGCGCCAGTCCAGAAACGAGGACTCGCCGTAGAAGAGCCCCGTGGTGGAATCGTAGGCCGTCTTCAGGTCGTCCGTTGCCGATCGACGAATGATGTCGTAGCTGCGCCGGAGCCAGTCCTCGTCCCCGGTGGTGAGGTACACCTCCCACGCGGCCAGCGCCCACGTCATGCGATCGGTGGAGACGGGCCAGGAGCCGCCCGTGCCGGTGTCCTGAATGATGCGGCCGTCCTCGGTCACTTTCTCGCGGAGGCTCGTCTTTGCCGCCTCGGGGTCCAGGAGGGCCAGGCTCAGCAAAATGCTGTAGCTGATGTCGCGGGTCCACACGCCCGTCCACTTCGCCCCGGCCATGAGCGCCCCGTCGTCCCGGATGTTCTGCTGCACCTCTTCCAACGACAGGTTGTAGAGCGCGTCCACGAGTCGCTGGTCGGAACGGTAGGACGGATACGACGACACGTCGGTCGACAGCGACCATTCGGCTGTTCCCTCGTCCGTGACGGTTCGGCGGTCCCGCTTTTCGAATCGAAGGGTCGTTCGGTAGACCCCGTCGTCGTCTGGGTCGGTGAGTTTCAGGCGCTCATGGTCCCGAAGGTCGTCTGTGCTCCACTGAAGCGGGGAGGTGTCCCCAATGATGTAGACCCCTTCGAACGACGCCTCCTCGATCGGCTCCCCCGCGGGCGGCACATAGCGGCCCGAGTCGCGAAAGCTACGAAGCACCGGCCGCAGGTCCACCCGAAACACGACCTCGACAGAGTCCCCCTCCGTGCGCTCCCGGACCTGGGACGGGGTGGGGATGCCCTCGTCGCGTTGCTCCCCAAACGAGTACACGGGCGTCAGCACGCGCCCGTCCACCGGGTCGATTCGGATTCGCCGGTCGGTCCCGGAGGGAAACTCGTTGTCGCGTCCGTTCAGGGCAAACTTAAAGGTGACCGTCGTTTGCTCCTGCTGATAGGTCGACGTCATGCGGGTCCGCGACGGGGCCTCGGCCCGGAAGTCTCCCTGCACCACGCTGGTGTCCGTCAGGGTGAAGGCCTCGCCCTCGTACAGGGGCTGGGCGGGCGCAGCACAGGCAACGACGAGGACCAGAAAACACAGGAGCGAGGCCGTTCGCATGCGGTTGCGGAAGCTTGGGGGACGAGATGCCTCGAAAAGGTACAAACCAGGACCGCCATCCCCAAGAGGTGTCCGCCCGGCCTATTCTGAATCTCTTTTTAGCTCCTCCCCTGGAATCCACCGGTGAGCCTCCAGGTCCACCCGATCCTCATCAACGAACGTGACGCCCTCACTGCGCAGGCGCTCCTCCATCACGTGCGGCGTTTCGAAGTAGCGCTTCCCCGTGAGCGCACCGTTTCGGTTGACCACCCGGTGGCACGGCAGGCCCGACCCCACGGCGTCGTTTAGGGCCCAGCCCACTGTGCGGGCAGCCCCCCGCCGCCCAAGAAATGCGGCGATGTCGCCGTACGTGGTGACGCGTCCGTGCGGGATCTCGGCCACAACGGCCCACACACGCTCGTAGAAGGACGAATCGGAGGAACTGTGCTGATCACGTTCAGCAGGGTTAGGTTTACTCATCAATCGATCTTTTCTACAGAGGCAGGATAACCCTCACTGTTTGACACCTTCACCTTCGAGGAGTCCTCTCTTTCAATTATCATAGCCCCCTTTTGCGAAATTAAAAAATGGCTTTTTACGCTATACTTTTTACCCGCATCGACGTCTTCATTAATCTTTTGCAAGTGTCTAGAGATGAAAAATGGAACTGACTTTGGGTTATAGTCTCTGCTGAAGTCTTTTTCTCCTACCGAGTCAACGAACACTTTTTCTGACGGAAGGGGATGTTTTACTTTTTTGGCGTCATCTCTTTTTCCTATATGCACCATTTTCAAGGAGTCAACTTTTATCCAATCTCCTTCGCTTGGTGCATCATTAGAGTAATCAATCATAACTCTTCTTCCCTCTACTGACTCTTGACCTGAACAACCATAAACGATCGGCAATACGACTATTGCTGACAGTAGTAAAGTGTATTTCATCAGTCCGTTATTGGCTTATTCTTTAAACCAGTCCCACGCAAAAGGGCCTGTGCGGGGCATTCATCCCGCACAGGCCCTCCGATAGCCGGGCTCTCATCAGCTCCTCTACCAGTGCGGCACTAACAGAGTTACTCCTGCTTCGCTCTGGGAGGGCGCTGAACCTCAACGTCTCTCGGGACGATATTTTTCCCAACCGGCTCAGCGTCCTGGCTGTACCCCACCGGACTGTCGATGCCGTTTCGCTCGTCAAACGTTCGCCAGCTGTTATCTCCTGACGCGGTCCCCTCTTCTCCAGCGTTCTCAGCTCCTCCGAAGGAGTACACATCTTTCTGTATGATTTCGACCTCTTCACCCGGAAGAGGATACTGAAGTGCAGTACCCTCCTGCAAGAGATCGTGACGACGCATGAAGTACCACTGGCTGCCGATTCCACCCATTAGATCCAACTCGATCGAGTATTCGGTATGCAAGGCCCGCACAAACTCCTCAGTCGAGGCACTTCCGTCAATCTCCTTTTCAGCCGCCAATCCAGATGCGGGAAATTCACCGAAGGGGCTATCACCATCCTCAGACGGAAGAGGGTTTGTGAGTTCAGTCGGTTCAGTACCAAAGGGACTGCTCTCAAGCGCCGAGGCGGCCGCACCCTTGTCCCCTTTCAGGAGGTTTGCCTCGGCCTTTAGGTACTGCATTTCTGAACCCGTTATGATTGCAACAGCAACGTCGTCAAGGTTAAACCAAATGTTACCACCGTCATTCCGAAATCGCAGATAGTTGCTGAATAACGCACGATTACGGGAGCCGTCAAGAAAGCCAAACGCTTCAGTGTACAGGAAGTAACTCGCGCGCGGATCAGAGGTCTCATGCGGACTGAGCACTTCACCGGACGTTTCCGGATATTCAACCGGATACGAAGGATCCAAAAGATGACTTATCTTCACATCAACTGGCAAGTAGCCCGCCGGGCCTGAGATGACGGTACTGCTCCAGTCCGCCAATTGATTGTAGAAATCCCCACCTGTTGATGCAGGAGAGAAAGACGGAATGGGTCCGGATTGACCGACACCCTCATCCGCGTGGGAGATGATCTGATCAAGACGTTCATCTGAGTAGCTGTTCAATTCATCCTCTGTGCGCGCTTCTCCCATCAGGAACCGGGCCGCAAAGGAATGGGCAATGGCCTCAAACTCATCGCTGTTATATGAATTGCCCAGGAGCAGGTCCCAAGTGAAGTCATTGTTTTCAGCGATGCTGATGGCTTGTTCAAGGTCCGACACAGCGGCATCAATCATCTCTGGATACGGCGTAGTTTCCAGCTCCGCCGCATCAATACTTTCCAGGTCAGCGTCTGCTGGCGTGGCATATGCTTGGTCATAAATGAGACCAAGGTACCCACGGGCGACGCCCCGAATAAAGAAGGCGGACGCTCGCAACTTTTCGGTCACGTCGTTGCCACTTTCATCGACAATCGACTCCTCCTCAACCTCCGTGATTTCAAGTATTCGATTTGCGCCTCCCTGTCCACTATTCAGATTGCTAAACG
>JBKHEM010000004.1:0-42856 GCA_046540815.1 Salinivenus sp. | reverse complement strand
CTGTAGCGATCGTCCTCGTCCACTCTCTCTACCTGTGCCCGGCACCGATTTAGTCGTAGGCGAAATTTAGTCGTAGGCGAAAAAGCCCTCCCCCGTCTTCCGGCCAAGTTGTCCCGCCGTCACCTTCCGGCGTAGGAGCGGGCACGGACGGTATTTATCGTCGCCCAGCTCCTCGTGCAGCACCTCCAGGATGTGCAGACACACGTCCAACCCGATGAAATCGGCCAGCGTGAGCGGCCCCATCGGGTGGTTCATCCCGAGCGTCATAACCGTGTCGATGTCTTTCGGCTCAGCGACCCCTTCCATAACGCAGAAGATCGCCTCGTTAATCATGGGCATTAAGACCCGGTTCGATACAAACCCCGGATAATCCTCCACTTCGACCGGGGTCTTGTCGAGGTCCTCAGCCAGTCCCGCCACCGAATCAAACGTTGCGTCACTGGTGCGCTGACCGCGCACAACCTCAACCAGTGTCATAACGGGCACCGGGTTAAAGAAGTGCATACCGATCACCTGTTCGGGCCGCTCGGTCTGCGCGGCGATCCACGTAATGGAAATCGACGAAGTGTTAGAGGCCAGAACCGCGTTCTCCGGCGCCAACTGGTCGAGCTCCTCGAAGACGTCTGCTTTTACCTCTTTCGACTCCGTCACGGCCTCCACGACAAGATCAACTCCCTCCACCCCCTCCGACGTCTCGGTCGAGGTTGATATTCGGTTGAGGGCAGTTGACTTTGCATCGGTATCGATGTGGTCTTTGCTGACCTGGCGCTCCAGGTTTCTCGCAATCGTGTCCGTTGCCGCGTCCAGACGACTGGCATCGACATCAATGAGCGTGACGGGGTGGCCGTGTAGGGCGAAGACGTGAGCAATGCCGTTGCCCATGGTGCCGGCCCCTACGACGGCGGTGCGCTGAAGGGTCATGCGTGTAGTGAGTGGCTGTGACAGAAAGCGTGCCTGTTCAGGATAGGAAGCGCTTCCTTCAGGGTCGACCCACTCGCACGGATTTCAGATAGGATTTCCGATGGGCCTCCAGTCCATCCCCCCGTGCCCCAGCGCTGTGAATCTCCGCTGCCCCGTATCTCGCCCCCTTCAGAATTGCCTCGGGCTAGGCCCCGGAGGAGAAGCCGCGAGGGGGTAGATCTCTAATGATTGAGGGAGCCTCCCTCCGCGATGAGCACGTCCTCCCACCCGTCCTCTCGAATGTTGGACTCTTCCTCCCGGACATCCAGCGTGCGGGTCTCCGTCACGTTATTGTCCTCATCAACCAGCACCACGCGGGGGTGATGCTCCCGTGCCTCCCGAGGATTAAGCTCAGCGTAGGCAATGACAATCACGCGGTCGCCCGGCGCGGCCAGCCGGGCCGCGGGCCCATTTAAGCAGACCGTACGCTCTCCCGCCTCGCCCGGAATCGTGTACGTTTCTAGCCGGCTCCCATTGTTCACATTCACAACCTGAACCTTTTCGTAAGGAAGGATGCCAGCAGTGTCGAGTAATTCCTGATCAATGGTGATCGACCCTTCATAGTAAAGGTCGGCCTGGGTCACCCGGAGGCGATGAAGCTTCGACTTGAACATCGTGACCGTCATGGGTAGAGCGACGTGTCAGATTCGCAAGAACTGAATGCTGCGCGTTAGGATTGCGGGGGCACCTCCACGAAAGCATTATCGATCAGCCTCGTGTCCCCAAAAAAGACCGCCGTCGCCGCGAGGACCTCCTGTCCGGGCGACAGCTTTTCGACGGGCTGCAAGGTGCGTGCATCGACAACTTCTGCGTACTGGACGTCCGCGTCCGGCGCCGTCGAGAGGGCTGCAGACATCGCGTCTACAACGGCCTGGGGGTCCTGTTCCCCCTCTTTGATCACCGCCTCGGCCGCCTGTACTGCCTCAAAAAGAACCGGGGCCTGCGCCCGTTCTGTCTCCGTGAGATACGCATTCCGGGAGGATTCCGCGAGTCCATCCTCAGCGCGAACGGTCGGAACCCCAACAATCTTAACATCAAACAGCAGGTCCTCGACGAGGCGCTTCAGAATGACGAATTGCTGAGCGTCCTTTTTTCCAAACACGCCCAGATCGGGCTTGCAGGCGTGGAAAAGCTTGGTCACGACAGTGGCCACGCCCCGAAAGTGCCCGTTGCGGTAGGCTCCGCAAAGGCGCTCATCCAGCCGCTCCACGTCCACCCACGCCAGGGGCTGCCGAAAGGCCTCGTCGTGCAAAAACGGATACATCTCTTCAACCGACGGCGCAAACATCACATCCACGCCCATGGCCTCCAGTTTCTCACGATCCCCGTCCAGGTCTCGCGGATAGTCGTCGTAGTCCTCACCAGGCCCAAACTGGGTGGGGTTCACAAACACCGAGACGGTCACGTGGTCGGCTTCCTCCAGGGCCCGCCGGACTAGGGCCAGATGCCCTTCGTGTAGCGCCCCGAGGGTGGGAACGAGGGCCAGCGTCTGACCGCGCGCCCGGGCCGCGTCGGCGTGGGACTGCATCGCATCGACGGTATGGAGGCACTCCATAGGACAAAAACCGAGGGCTGAAGAGAAAAAAAGGCCGATCGTCACTACGGAGGCAATTCATTCTGGTTCAGGCTGTTTGGGGCGCGAATCGAATTCGAATCCTCGGTTCTGTCGTTGCACTTCGGTCGCCTACGACCGACGTTGGAACCGCACTGCAAATCGCCATTCTTCCGTCCAGAGACCCAGTCTTATGTCCGACGACCACCGAACCGAACGCGACTCTCTCGGTCCCGTGGAGGTCCCCGCCCCGGCCCTGTACGGCGCCCAAACGCAGCGGGCAAAGGACAACTTTCCGATCAGTGACCTTCGGTTTCCCCGCCGCTTCATCGAAGCACTCGGCCACGTGAAGCAGGCGGCCGCCAAAGCGAATCGAGCCCTCGGACTGCTCGATGAAGACACAGCCGAGCCGATTCTCCAGGCCGCCCAGGAAGTGATTGACGGCATGCACGACGACGACTTCGTGCTAGACATCTTTCAGACGGGCAGCGGCACCTCGACGAACATGAACGCGAATGAGGTTATCGCCAACCGGGCGTCGGAGTTGATTGGCGAGCCTCGCGGCAGCAAGGCCATTCACCCGAACGACGACGTGAACATGTCACAGTCGTCGAACGACACGATCCCGACCGCCATGCACGTGGCGGCCCGCACTGGGCTTGAGCGCGACCTCCTCCCCGCCCTTACGGCCCTCCGCGACGCCTTTGAAGAAAAAGCAGAGGCTTTCGACGACGTGCTAAAGAGCGGTCGGACCCACTTGATGGATGCCACGCCGGTTCGATTGGGCCAGGAATTCGGGGGCTACGCGGCCCAGATCGACCAGTGCCTCGATCGCGTTCGGGACGCGTCTGAGCGCCTCTCCGAGGTCACACTCGGGGGCACGGCCACGGGTACGGGACTCAACCGGCACCCTGAGTTTCCGGCGCGGGCGCTGAAGCACTTGTCGGACGCGACGGGCCTGTCGTTTCACAAAACCGAGAATCACTTCGCGCAGCAGTCCGGCAAGGAGCTCTACGTCGATGCCCATGGGGCGTTGAACTCCCTGGCCACGGCCCTCCTCAAGATCGCCAACGACCTGCGTCTCCTGTCCAGTGGACCGACCAGCGGACTTGGGGAAATCTCGCTCCCGGTCATTCAGCCCGGCTCGTCCATCATGCCGGGCAAGGTAAACCCGGTCCAGAGCGAGCAGGTGATGATGGTCGCCGCGCAGGTCACGGGCAACCACCAGACAATTACACTGGCCAATACCCACGGCAACTTTGAACTTAACGTAATGATGCCGGTCATGGCGCACGCCATGCTTCAAAGCATCGACATTCTCTCGGGAAGCGTTGAGGCATTCCGGAGAAGGTGCGTGGAAGGAATTGTGGCGAATCGCGAGCGGTGCAAAGAGCTGCTTGATCTAAATCCGTCGCTCGCAACGGCTTTGAACACAGCCATCGGCTACGATAAAGCGAGCGAAGTGGCGAAGCGCGCTGTAAAGGAGCGGAAGAGTGTACGCGCCGTGGTACAAGAGATGGACCTGCTAACTGAAGAGGAACTAGACGAGTACCTGGATGTGCGGGACATGACCGAGCCCGGCGTCCCCGGGGACAAAGAATAAATGGGTCTACGGGCTCGGCACTTTGGGGAGAGTTTCACGTTCGTTTATGTCCCCAATTGATAAGGCGGTACGAATCTTCCGGTCTTTCGCGTTATATCGTTGTGGCCGTTAGACGGAGCGTTCGTCCCATACCCGCCTCAGAGGTTTTTTTCCCCGTCTCTCTCAAACAGGATTCCTGTACGTTTATGAGCACGCAAGGTAAATTCTCGCTTGCCGCCATTGTCGGAACTGCCTTTTTGGCCGGCATCTTTTTCGCAACAGCCGGAGCAAGCCTTTTCGACTTTGGCGAGGCGGTTGGCACCTCCAGTGAGGCAGCCGCTCTGGACGGATCCACCGCCATTGAGCAAGAGGTAGATGCAGGGCCGCGCGATCTGGAAACAGCGTTTACGGAGGTTGCGGATACTGTGAATCCCGCAGTCGTCCAGATTCAGGCGACAAAAATGGTCGAGCAACGTCGCCCCAATCCATTTCAGGGGACCCCCTTCGAGCAATTCTTTGGGAACCCGCGCGAACAGGAACGCCAGCCGCGACAGGGGCTCGGGTCGGGGGCCATCATTCGCTCGGACGGATACATCGTTACGAACAACCACGTCGTGGAAAATGCGGATGAGTTGCGGATTGTCCTCTTCGACGGGTCGGAATACGATGCAGAGGTTGTTGGTACCGATTCCTTCAGTGACCTGGCCGTACTCAAGATAGAGGATCCCGACCAGGAGTTTACGGCCGTAAGCTTTGGAAACTCGGACGACCTGCGAACAGGACAGTGGGTGCTGGCTGTCGGCTCTCCCCTCTCGCGCGATCTCAAAAATACGGTGACGGCAGGGATTGTGAGCGCTGTGGGACGCCTGCAGGATACGCCCCAGCGCCGACAAATGAGGGAGCGAGATGAACAGCAGTTGAGCGCCGTCCAGAACTTTGTGCAGACCGATGCCGCCATCAATCCGGGCAACTCTGGCGGCCCGCTTGTTGACTTGAACGGCCGGATGGCCGGGCTAAACACCGCCATTGCCTCAAACACCGGCGGCTACCAGGGCGTGGGCTTTGCCATTCCCGCCAATACAGTTGAGCGTGTCGCTACCCAGATCATTGAAGAAGGAGAAGTTCGGCGGGCCTATCTGGGCGTCAACTTTGGCCCGGCCTCCCAAAACATCATTGAGTCGGAGGATCTCCCGTCTGGTGCCGCTGTGGTCTCTCGGGTCCAAGAAGACACTCCGGCAGATGAGGCCGGGTTGGAGGGCGGAGACATCATTGTTGCCATTGATGGCGAGCGCCTAAGCGAATATCTCCAGGTCTCGAACACCATTGCTGGGAAGGAGCCCGGTGATGAGGTCGAGCTAACCATCAATCGGGATGGCGAAGAACGTACGCTGACGGTCACCCTTGGGGAACGTGAGGAGGCAACCGCTTCAAGTGACAGCGGCGAGTCTCCGTCCCGCGATCAGATGATGGAGGAGTTGGGAATTGGGGTTCGGGACATTGACTCAGAGATTGCCGAGGAACTGGGCCTGGACAACACAGAAGGTGTTGTCATCACCGACGTTGACGAGTCGAACCCAATGATCCGGAACTCGGGCCTCTCCCCCCGCCAGGTGATCATCGAAATGGCTGGAAAGCGAATTCCCGACGTGGACACCTTCCGCGAAGTGTACGGGGAAATTGAGCCGGGCTCGGCCTTCCGCGTAGCCGTCCGGTTGCCCGAAGGCTACGTCAACGTGACGAGCCTCCGAAAACCCACTGAAAATGAATGACCCCCTCCCGGTCCTCGGGAAAAGCCTCACTCGCCGTCCGGCGGGTGGGGCTTTTCTTATTGGTGAGGCCGATTGTCTTTTCTGTCAGGTGCCCGATTTAGGGATGATTCCCAGAACGTCTCCTCCGGGCACGCATTCACGTGGCGTTGTCCTGATCACAACGTGCTACACCAATATGACGGACACCATACAGCGGAAATCGATCGACCACCTCCCCGGTGCTCACCAAATTGCGTCCTACCGTGAGGAGGCCAATACGACAGGGAGCTCCGTTGAGGTGCAGTTCCCCGCTGGGGACACCACGAAGCGACTCGTCGTGTCCCCTCGCGGAACGGTCGTGTTGCTGAATAATGTCTCGGAAGAGGCGTTCAATCGCTCGGTTTCACCCGAGGATATCGCGGCGGCGCTGGCTCCGTGAGATAGGTTCGGGCCGCACTACGTGTGCACGACACAGTTTGTGGAGCCAAACTCGTTCGTCACATACGCGTCGGCCTCGTCGTCGTCGATGTACCCCGCCTCGTCGCTGTAATACCGAAATGCATACTGCCGGTCTTCCTCAAGCATCACGTTTGTGCTAAACGTCTGGTTGCTCCGTCGCACGAAGACGTGCTCGCCCGGAGTCCAGTCGTTGAACTCCCCCACCACCGATACATCCTCGCCGTAGGGGTGATCGTCTGGAAGCACAAAGGTGACTTTGACCTGGTCGCTGTCGCGCTTATTTACTTTCTTAATCATTAGAATCCTGGATTTATGACATGGAGATGAACGGAGCTGGTAAGATGATGAAAACTCACCAGTGTCCCACAATATGCGCGACAGGGTTCAGAGTGCGGAAGGCGCCGGAAAGAAACCGCTTCCTTCCATAATTATTCGCGGAGGCATCGACTCTCTTCCATGTTTTGGGGACGCAACGTGTCCCCTATCCTACATCGTCTCCATCAGCGCTTCTCCGTATGATCGAACGCATCGCAATTCTTGGAACGGGTTTGATTGGCGGTTCTCTTGCCCTAGCGTGGCAACAACACGACGCCGACTGTACCATTGTCGGATTCGACCGCCCCAACGTCCTCGAGAAAGCCGAAGCCCGAGGGGCCATCGACGAAAAGGCGGTGGACCCGGTCACGGCCGTGCAGGCTGCCGACCTCGTGGTCCTCGCGACGCCGATCGGCACGACGCTCCGGTTGGTTGATGCGATTGCGGACGCCCTCCCGCCCGACGCCATCGTCACCGACGTCGGTTCGGTGAAGCAACCCATTTTAGATCAGGCTGCCGACGTGCTTCCGGAAGATATTCTGTTTCTTGGGGGACATCCCATGGCCGGCTCGGAGCAGACCGGCATCGACCACGCTGACCCCCTCCTGTTCGAAAACGCGACGTACGCCCTTTGCTTGCCTGACGACACGGACCCGGACGCGCTGGACGGCCCCTTTGCTCCGGCTGTGGGCTGGATCGAGGCCACCGGCGCACGGCCCCTCCGCCTCGACGCGGCCCAGCACGATCAACTTGTGGCCCAGGTCAGCCACCTCCCCCAGGTCCTTGCGGTCGCGCTCGTGAACACCGTGGCGGGAGACGACGCCCCAGAAGAAGCGCCCGACCTGGCCCTTCAACTCGCGGGCGGCGGGTTTCGAGACATGACCCGCATTGCCTCCTCTTCCTTCGACGTGTGGCGCGACATCCTGGTCGGAAACGAGCGGGCCATTCACGACGCCGTCGGACGCTTCCGACGCACGCTCCGTGCCCTCCGCAATCGACTCTTGGAAGAGGATTTGGACGCACTGGAGGCGGCGTTCGACGAAGCACGGGCGGCCCGAGATATGATCCCCAAGGACGCCAAAGGCTTCCTGTCCCCCCTGGCCGATGTCTACGTCCGGGCCCCCGACGAACCCGGAGTCCTTCACGACCTAACCGGTCACCTCGCAGATGCCGGATTGAACGTCAAGGACATCGAACTCCAAACGGTGCGAGACGGCACCGGTGGCACCTTCCGACTTGCCTTCGCCGCCCCCGCGGATGCCGACGCCGCCGTCTCGTGCCTCGCGGACGCGGGCTACAACGCGTGGTGTCCATAATCTCGAAATCACGGGGCCTTGGTTGCATTGAACGGGCCGGGGCGGCTATTATTGGAGGTGTGGCGGGAGCTCCTCTCTTTCGTGGTTTCTGTATCTTATCCTGTTTTTTCTATGGCCGACACGTCTACCTCGCTCCAACAAACCCCCCTGCACGATGTCCATACGGACCACGGAGCCCGTATGATGGAATTCGGGGGCTTCGAGATGCCGGTGCAGTACACCAGCATTATCGAAGAGCACATGGCCGTACGTGAAAAGGCTGGGTTGTTTGACGTAAGCCACATGGGCGAACTGTTCGTGGAAGGCCCCCACGCTGCCGAACTCGTGCAGCATGTCGTCACCAACGACGTGACGAAGCTTTACGACGGTCGCGCCATGTACACGGTGATGTGCACACCCGACGGTGGCATTATCGACGACCTCATCGTGTATCGCCTCGCCGAGGACCGGTACATGATGGTCCTGAACGCAGCCAATGTGGAACGCGACATCAAGTGGATACGCGACCACAACGCGGTGGGCGCTTCCCTGACCGACCGCTCCGCCGGCACGGCCATCCTTGCCCTCCAGGGACCCCGCGCCCTCGATATTGCCCAGCCGTTTCTGGATGAGGACCTGGACACCCTCAACTTTTACCACGTGTGGGAACGCGACGACGGATCGTTTCTCGATTGCGAGCACGCCCTCATTTCCCGAACCGGATACACGGGCGAGGTGGGCCTCGAACTGTACGTCCCCGCCGATGCCGCCCCGCGCGTCTGGAAGCAGCTGCTGGACGCCGGCTCAAGCCATGGGCTCCAACCCGCGGGGCTTGGGGCGCGCGATACCTTGCGAATGGAAGCGGGCCTACACCTCCACGGAAACGACATTTCCGAAGAAACGAATCCCTACGAGGCCGGAATGGGATGGCTCGTCAAGCTCGACAAGGGCGACTTCATCGGCCGTGAGGCCTTGGCCTCCATCCAGGAGGCCGGCCCGGCACGCGCCTTTGTTGGGTTCAAAGCCACCGAACGGGGCATCCCGCGGGCCGATCATGTTCTTCTCTCCCCCGACGGCGAGACCATTGGCCGTGTCACCAGTGGCACCCAGTCGCCCATTTTGGATGTCGGGATTGGTTTGGGCTACGTTCCCAACGACCCAACCTACACCGACCCCGGACGTCCCCTACAGGTCTCAAGTGGACGGCGCTCCTTTTCGGTCGAAGTGGTTGATCCGCCGTTTCACAAGGACCAATAATCCTCCCCGCACTTCCCCGGAGCCACAGTCGCTCGCCGATGGACGCTGAAGTCTTTCTCACCTATTCGAACGTATCAGACGCGGACGTCCGGGGACGGACGGTCGTCGTGATTGATGTTCTCCGCGCCTGCTCGACCATTGTGACGGCACTCTCACGTGGGGCCCGCGCCGTGCTCCCCGTGCCGGACATGGCCGAGGCCGGCAAAATTGCGGCCAACCTTGATCCTGAGGTCTACCGGTTGGGAGGCGAGCGGAATGGAGCAAAAATTGAGGGCTACCACCTGGGCAATTCCCCTCACGAGTACACGCGCGACGAGGTTGAAGATCGCGATGTGATTCTCAATACCACCAACGGAACCCGTGCCCTTGCCCACGCCAAAGAGGCCGAGCACTTGGTGGCCGCCTGCTTTTTGAATGCCGGCCGGGTCGTGGACTTTGTGCAGAACACAACCGACGCGGTCACCATCATTTGTGCGGGCCGCCAAAATCGGCTTGCCCTGGAAGATACCCTCTGCGCTGGGCTGATTCTGGACCGACTCTGGACTGGCGATCGTCCCGACCAGGTGACGGACTCCGCCCATACGGCGTTTACGCTCTACGACACGGACCGAGACCACCTCGCGGACGCCCTGCGTGGCGCGAATCACGCCGAAGAGCTGGCCGAACAGGGCCAGGACGATGATCTGGAGTACTGTTTTCGGCTTGACAAATGCCCGATCCTTCCCTACTACACCGAAAACCGACTCCTGCGACTCGACGAGGATCTCTCCCCCCAGGAATCGTCCGCCTGACTCGTTCCGTTGCATCTTTGACCTTCTCGGCCCACTTTGTACGTGATCGACGAGGTCGTGAGACGCAGAGGGGCGTAGGCCTCTAGGCCCTCACTGCGCGCCTGCTTTTCCCGTAGTTCGTTCTGCTGTATGGCTGCCGCTGAGTCCACGGATGCCGCGACGGAGGGTGTGATGTCCACCCGTCGGAAGTGGGAGGTGCTCGGACTGGTCCTCATGGTCCTGGGCCTGCTGCTGTCCCTGGCGTTCATTACCTACCACCCGACGGACGACTCCGTCGTCCAGTCGACCTCCCTCGGGGATGTGGTGTGGAATGCCTGGGAATTGCAGGCCGAATTGCAGATCGAAAATGCGCTCGGCGTGATCGGAGCCAAGCTGGCCCGCCTACTCATTCCCGGAGTCCTCGGGTACGGGGTGCTCATCCTGAGTGGCGCCCTCATGGTCTGGGGGTACGCCATTTTTCGACACTGGGCCCTCCGGCCCCTCCTCTACCCCACCGCACTCGCGATGCTCGTCGCCTTCGTTCTCTCCAGCCTGGTGGGATGGTTTGGCCACGCCCTTCAGGTTGACCTTGGCCGCTGGGGTGGCGCTCTCGGGATGGGCGTTGCCGGATGGATGCAAGGCCTTTTCGGCCTGCCCGGCTCCCTGATCCTGCTTCTGCTCAGTGTAGCGATCATGGCGCTCCTGGTCATTGACCACGACATTCAGCGCTCCGTGGATCGCGTCGTGGAAGCCCTCACGTCCATCCGGGAGGGGATCGCCTCGCGGTGGGCCTCGTGGCAGGAGGCACGACCGCAAGAAGACACCTCGTCCCCCCCGGCCACCACGGACACGGCCTCTGCGTCTCCGCCCAGTGCCAGCGCCGGGGCGGGCTCCTCCCCTCCTCGCTCCGGCCCGTCGGACGGTGACGAAACTCCTGAAGAAACCGAGCACGAGCGCTCGTCCGTCACCATTACCGTCCCCGATCCGGCCCAGGAGAAACGGCCGGTCCGCCGGAACGACCTGTTTCGGCAAACCGGGCCTGGAGGAGATACCGATGGGCCTGCCTCCTCCGGCGCGTCGGAACCGTCCGATGCTCCGCAGGAGTCGTCCTCCGACGAACCGCCCCCTGATCCCGAAGAGGCGACGGCCGACCGCCCCCCCTCCCTGTCCTCTCCTCCGTCCCTGGAAGACGAGTCCATTGAGCCCGCGCCCTCGGATCGGCCGGCCTCCCCGGAGGCCGAGGATGTGGAGCTGACCGTGAAGGAACGGGTGGAGGAAGAAAAGGCCGACGAGATCGAGCGGCCCGCCGACACCCCGAAGCAGGTTGAGTACGAACCGCCCCCACTCGACCTTCTCGACGAGCCGACCGACGACGACCCAACGATCAACCGGGAGGAGCTGGAAGAAAACAAACGCATCCTGCTCGACAAGCTGAATACCTACAATGTCGAAATCCAGGACATCAGCGCCGTGGTTGGGCCCACGGTCACGCGCTACGAGTTGACCCCCGCCCCGGGCGTCAAAGTGAGCCGGATCAAGTCCCTGGAGGACGACTTGGCCATGGCGCTTGCCGCTCCCAGCGTCCGCATGATGGCCCCCATCCCGGGCAAGTCGGCCATTGGCGTCGAGATTCCCAATCGGGATCGGGAACTGGTCCGCCTCCGGGAAATTATCGGCACCGCCAAGTTTCGTGATACGGAGATGGACTTGCCCATCCCCATGGGCAAAACCATTGAGGGCGAGGTGCAGTTGGCGGACCTCACCACCATGCCGCACCTCCTGATTGCCGGCGCCACCGGGTCGGGCAAGTCCGTGGGCCTCAACTCCATCATCACGGGGCTGATCTACGCGTGTCACCCGATGAACCTGCGGTTCGTCATCATCGACCCGAAGAAGATTGAGTTGCAGCAGTATACTGCGCTCAAAACCCAGTTTGTGGCGCAGCCCGAGGACGTCGACCAGACCGTCATCACGGACATCGAGGAGGCGTCCGGGGTCCTGAAGAGTGTGGAAAAGGAGATGGAGGAGCGATACGAGCTGCTCTCCGACGCCAACGTGCGGGGGCTCAAGGGCTACAACAAGAAGTTCGCAGCGGGCGAACTGGACCCGACGGAGGGGCACCGCCACATGCCCTACGTCGTCGTGGTGGTGGACGAGCTCGCCGACCTCATGATGTCGGTCGGGGACGAGGTGGAGGGACCCATCTCGCGCCTCGCCCAGATGGCGCGCGCCGTGGGGATTCACCTGGTGCTTGCCACACAGCGGCCGTCGGTCGACGTGATTACGGGGGTCATCAAAGCGAATTTTCCCTCCCGCATCGCCTACGAAGTGGCCTCGATGGCCGACTCCCGCACCATCCTCGACCAGGGGGGCGCGGAAGGGCTCGTGGGGAACGGCGACATGCTCTTCCTGAGCGGGAGCGACCTGCGCCGGCTCCAGGGCCCCTTTGTGAGCGTCGAGGAAGTGGAGCGGGTGGTCGACTTCGTCTCCGACCAGCCGGGCGTCACGCCCTACACGCTCCCCTCCCTCCTCGACGCCGGCCACGGCCCCGATGAAACGTTGGGCGTCGAGGACACCGACGACAAGTTCGAGGAAGCCGCACGCGTCATCGTCCGGCGCCAGCAGGGCTCCGTGTCGCTCCTCCAGCGCAAGCTGGCGGTCGGCTACACACGCGCGGCCCGCATCGTGGATCAGCTGGAGGAGGCCGGCATCGTCGGTCCCTTCAACGGCACGAAGGCCCGCGAAGTCCTTGTGGAGGACGAAAACGAGTTGGACCAACTGCTTCACGGAGACGACGAAGACCACTCGCCTCTTCCTGACGACGAGTAACACGTTTACCCTCGCATGGCCCCAACGTCCGACGACTCATTTCCCACCATCGGCATCCTCGGAGGGGGGCAACTCGGCAAAATGATGGCCGCAGAGGCCGTCCGCATGAGCATTGGCGTCCGTCTGCTGTCGCCGAAAGACGCCGGTCCCATGCGCGCCTACGCCGAATCCTACACCGGCGACTGGACGGACCCCGACGTGCTCCGTGAGTTTGCGGCGGACTGTGATGTGGTGACAGTGGAAAGCGAATGGGCTCCTGCGGCCGAAGCCGCCGACGCCCTCCCCGATACGGTCGATGTCTACCCCTCGCCCAAGACCCTTGACTGGATCAAAGACAAAGGGATTCAGAACCAGCGCCTGCAAGACGCGGGGTGCCCCCTCCCCGCGTTTGCTCGCTGTGACACCCTGGACGCGGCCCTTGACGCCGCACACTCTTTCGGGTACCCCGTCGTGTTGAAGCAGTACCGCGGCGGATACGACGGATACGGGAATGCCACCGTGGCCTCCGACGCTGCGCTGCGCGACGCCTGGCCCGACCTTGCCGCGGACGATGGCCTTCTCGTGGAAGAATTTGCCGAGTTCACGCGCGAACTGGCCGTGCAGGTGGCCCGGCGGCCTGGGGGCGAGCAGGTCGTCTATCCGGTGGCGTACACCGAGCAGCGCGACCACCGCTGCCACGCCGTGGAGGTCCCGGCCGATGTGTCAGATGCGGTCTCGCGAACGGCACAGCGCGTAGCCCAGCGAGCCGTCGACGCCGTGGAGGGCGTGGGGCTGGTCGCCGTTGAGCTCTTCGAGATGCCGAATGGAGATGTCCTGGTGAATGAACTCGCCCCCCGCCCGCACAACACCGGGCACTACACGATCGAGGGCAGTCACACGTCGCAGTTCGAAAACCACGTCCGTGCCATTCTGGACTGGCCTCTGGGGTCGCCCGCCCCCCGAATGCCGGCGGCCGTCATGGTGAACGTGCTGGGAGGCCGTGAGGGCACCCCACCCCACACTAGCGGCCTGTCGGAGGCCCTGGCGGTCGACGGGGCTTCTGTCCACATCTACGGCAAGCCCGATGTCCGTCCCGGGCGCAAGATGGGTCACGTGACGGCCTTGGGGGCGGATCGGGCCGATGCCCGGCAGCGGGCGGAGACCGCCGCCCACGCGATCAATCTGTAGTTGTTGCCTTACAGCTTTTATATCCCCATGCCTTCATCTCCCGCCATTGGTATCGCCATGGGAAGCGAGTCCGACCTTCCCGTCATGGACGAGGCCGCCGACGTCCTCGACGAGTTCGCCGTGTCCTATGAGATGCGTGTGCTCTCGGCGCATCGCACGCCCGGAGTCATGCAGGACTACGCCGAGTCGGCCCAGGAGCGGGGGCTCGACGTGATCATCGCGGGGGCGGGTGGCGCCGCCCACCTTCCCGGCATGATTGCCGCCAGCACCCCCCTCCCCGTCATCGGCGTCCCGGTGAAGACAAGCACCCTAAACGGCGTCGACTCCCTCCTGTCGATCGTGCAGATGCCCGGTGGCGTGCCCGTGGCTTCCGTGGCCATCAACGCCGCCGACAACGCCGCCCTCCTCGCCATCCAAATCTTAGGAGTCGCCCGGCCGGACCTTCGCGAACAGATGGCCGCCTACAAGGCCGACCTCACGGACACGGTCGATGAGATGGACCGCCGCGTACAGGACCACGCGGCCACGAAGTAGGAGCGACCGTGCCGAGGACTACGCTTCGGCCGGGGCCCCCTTCCAGACGACCCGGGCAAACCGACGCTTGCCGACCCGGAGGACGAACGGGGCTCGCTCGGAGACCTCGATGTACAATCCCGTATCCGTTACCGTCTCGTCGTCGATCGAGACCGCGCCCTGTTCAATCAGGCGCCGGCCTTCGCTGTTGGACTCCGTGAGGCCCGCGCGGCGCATCAAGTTGAGGAGGCCCACCGTGTCCCCGGATGGCGCGTCGGAAACGTACTCCGGAATGTCGTCGGGCGTCCCGCCCTCCACCACCGTCTGCTCGAAGTGCTCCTGAGCGTTCTGGGCCGCCTTTTCGTCGTGGTACATCTCTGCGATGCGCCGGGCCAGCTGGGCTTTTGCGTCGCGGGGGTTCTCTTCAGCAAAGGTCTTGACTTTCGGAAGGGCGTCGGTCGGCACATCGGTTATTAGCTCCGTGTACCGGTAGATCAACTCGTCGGGGATCGACATCACCTTGCCGTACATGTCCTCCGCGGCCTCCGTAATGCCAATGGCGTTGTCGAGCGACTTCGACATCTTCCGCGTCCCATCAGTGCCTTCCAGCAGCGGCATCATCATACAGACCTGCGGATCCTGCCCCTTGGCCTTCTGGAGGCGACGGGCAAGCAGGAGGTTGAAGCGCTGATCCGTGCCGCCGAGTTCGACATCGGCCTCTATGTGAACTGAGTCCTGGGCCTGCGCCAGCGGATACAAAAACTCGTGGACGCTAATGGGCTGCTCCGCTTCGTAGCGCTCGCGAAAATCCTCGCGCTCCAGCATTTGCGCCACAGTTTGCTGGGCGGCCAGTTCAATTACGTCACTGAACGTCATCGCGTCCAGCCACTCTGAGTTGTAGAGAATCTCTGTCTTCTCCGGGTCGAGAATGCGGGTCGCCTGGTCGTAGTAGGTCTGCCCGTTTCGTCTGGTTTCCTCCAGGGTGAGCTGCGGACGCGTCTCAGACTGGCCGGAAGGGTCCCCAATCATGCCAGTAAAGTCTCCGACGATCAGAACGGCGCGGTGGCCCAGGTCCTGAAACTGCCGCAACTTTCGGAGTACCACGGTGTGGCCCAGGTGGAGATCCGGGCGACTCGGATCGCACCCTAGCTTGGCAATCAGGGGGGTTTCGGTCGCCCGCGAGCGCTCGATTTTCTCGGCGAGGTCCTCCTCCGGAACCAGCTCCTCCACCCCGCGGCGAAGCACTTTCAGTTGTTCGTCGACCGGCGGAAAAGACATGGTGGTGGGTTGTTCTTTAGAGACAAAATTAAAAAGAGAACCGCCCGGTAGCGCCGGGCGGCGGGTTCCCAAATTGGAAATGGTGGTCCGTCCGTGCGCGTCTGCGGACCCTTAGTCTACAGATTGTATTCTCGCTTCGTCTGCTCCATCTGGCGTTTCATTTCGCGCTCCTTGATCGCCTGGCGCTTGTCGTGCTTCTGCCGCCCCTTGGCAAGGCCAATCTTAAGCTTCGCCCATCCATCCCGAAAGTAGAGCTCCAGCGGGACGATGGTGTATCCCTCCCGCTCCGACTTCTCGCCCCACTTTTGGATTTCACGCGTGTGCATCAGAAGCTTCCGTGTCCGCCGCGGCTCGTGGCCAAACGGCCCGGCTTCTTCGTACGGCTTCACATACATCCCATGGATCTTCATTTCGCCCTCCCGGTCCACCTTGCAGTAGGCCCCATCAAGACTCACTTTTCCCTGTCGGACCGACTTTACCTCCGATCCTTCAAGGACGAGGCCAGCTTCTAGCGTCTCCTCTATATCAAATTCGAAGCGCGCTTTTCGATTGCGCTCGACGACTTCAATGCCTTCCGCCATGACAACTTGTTGACGTTTCGATTTATTTCCAGCGTTCGCCATTCACGGGTCGGCCCACGCCAGACAGGGACGACCGTTTTGTCGAGGCCCGGTCCCCTTTCTGTCGGTTCCCCTCCTGACCCAATCTCACAGGCCCACAGGAGTCACTGGTCTGACTCTTCTTCCTCTTCTTCCTCAAGAAACACGAATGGCAAATCCGGGACGTCCTCCGTCACGTCGTAGTAGAACAGATACTTCCGAAACTCCGTCAGGCTTGCAATGGCCAGCTTATCGAGCCCGGTGCGCAGGTCCTCGCGGTAAAAGTCGTTGAGGGTTTTTGTGGTCTCCTGTGCCTGCACCCACACGTCCCGGTTGTCTTCGGCGGCCTTACCCGAGTCGATCAGCGCCTCGACAATGTCGTCGGTGGCTCGATCGCGTTTCGTCACGTAAAGCCCCCACACCATCGGGTAGTTGGCCAGTTCGTACCACTCCTGCCCGATGTCAATCTCAAAGGGCTCCGTTTGAAGGGAGGGCACATCCGGCCCCACCATGAGCGCAGCGTCCTCCCCGGTATCGAGCAGTTCAGCGGGGGGGACGTCGTCGTAGGGGACAAAGGTCGGCGCAACCTGGTAGTGCTCCTGAAGGACAATGCGGGCCAGCGTCCGCTCCTGTGCGACGCGGCGATCGTAGGCGATCGTGTCGGGGAAGTCGTGCAGGCCGCCGCCCCACACCAGCCGAGCGTAGGGATACCGCCAGGAGACCAGACCAACGCTCGGAATTACATCGAAGGCGTCGCTCCCCTGAAGGGCGAGCATCGTAGGCAGCAGGGCCACGTCCACCTCGTCCTCGACGAGGCGCGCAGCACACACCTCCGGTCGGTGCCGCCGAATCCGGAACGGATTGTCGACGGCCCCCGACGTAAACCCGGACACGAGAAATTCTGCCGGTGGATAGTCCCAGATGGCAAGATCCATAGGGTAAGGATCACAGTGCGGGAGCGCGGCGACAGTGTGGACCCCGGTCGTACATCCGGGGGCGCCCGCCGCGGAGACGTCGGAGCCTAGTTTTCCCGAATGCGCTCTTTAATCCGGGCATTTTTCCCAGAGCGATCCCGCAGGAAGAAGATCTTGGACCGGCGGACCTTGCCCCGGCGCTTGACCTCGATCTTCGCGATGCGGGGAGAGTGAAGGGGAAAGATTCGCTCCACCCCCGTGCCCTCAGAGACCTTCCGAACCGTAAAGGTCTCGTTGGCTCCGGAGCCGCGTCGGCCCAGGCAAATGCCTTCGAACTGTTGGATACGTTCTTTTTCGCCTTCTACCACGCGCAGGTGCACGTTGACGGTGTCTCCTGCACCAAAGTCGGGAATGTCATCCCGAAACTGCGTGGCCTCGACGACACTCATCAGATCAGTGGCCATGGGAATGGGGGGTTTGGTGAACAAAATAAATGGGTATCAAAGAATCTCGGACGACCTCAGTCCTCCTCAGGTGCGTCCGGGAGAAGATCTGGGCGACGGGATCGTGTCTTTTCCAATCGTTTCTCGTCACGCCATGCATCAATGCGCTGGTGGTCGCCCGAGCGAAGCACATCCGGAACCGACTTTCCACGGAACTCGGCGGGGCGTGTGTACACCGGGGCGTCGAGGAGGCCATCCTGGAACGAGTCCGTTAGGGCGGACGAAGCATCGCCAAGGACGCCCGGGAGCAGTCGAACGATGGCGTCCACGAGCACAAGAGCGGGCAACTCGCCGCCGCTAAGCACGAAGTCACCGATCGAAAGTTCGCACGTCACCAAGTCATCACGAACGCGCTGGTCAATGCCCTTGTAGTGACCGGCAATCAGCACCAGGTGCCCCTCAAGGGACAGTCGGTTGACCATTGACTGCTCCAGTTGCTGCCCGTCCGGCGTCAAAAAAATGACCTCATCGGCCTCGCCGTGAGCGTCCTCGATGGTCTCGACCGCCCGAAACAGCGGCTCCGGCTTAAGAACCATTCCGGCCCCGCCCCCAAAGGGGTAGTCGTCGATCTGTCGATGCTTGTCCTGCGCATACTCCCGCAGGTCATGCACCTCAATCGTTACGGCCCCGCGTTCCTGGGCCCGATGCACGATGCTGTGGCGCAGGGGACCGTCCACCAGTCCCGGAAGCGCGGTGATGAGGTCAATACGCATGGGGCGGATCGCAGGTCGACCCAAAAACGAAACGAGCAGTCCGATTAGTCCAGGAGGCCTTCAATCGGACGCACGGTGACGCGGGAAGCCTCCAGGTCTACATCGACGATAAAATCCTCTACTGCGGGCACCATTGCCTCTTCTCCCTCCGGCCGTCGAATCACGAAGACCTCGTGGGCCGGCATCTCCTGAAAATTGGACACCGTACCAAGCACGGTGCCCTCCTCGGTCACCACGTCGAGCCCAACGAGCTCGTGAACGAAAAACTCGTCGTCCCCGAGCTCCAGGTCCTCCGCCGCCGCAAAAACCGTCATCTTCGTAACCCTCTCGGCGTCGGACCGGTCCCGAATGGCCTCCAGGCCGAGGATGACCGTCGTTCCGCGCTTGGTTTCCTGGTAGCGGACCGACCGAATCTCGTACCTGCGCACGCGGCGCGGCTGCGCCCCAATGTACACGGTGCTCAGGTCCTCAAAGCGCGCCGGATCGTCGGTGTGCTTGGGGTTGATCTTCAACTCCCCCTCGATGCCGTGCGGGCGATACACAAATCCGACCTGCACCAGCGCCTCCGCCGGAATGTCGGCGTACTCCGGACGAGCGTCAGAAGATGCGTCGGTCGGGGAGGCCATAGCTCCAGTGCGTCAAGAAACAACAGCGCTAGTCGTCCTTCGTGTCTGACTCG
Organism: Salinivenus sp.; assembly: GCA_046540815.1. GTDB lineage: Bacteria > Bacteroidota > Rhodothermia > Rhodothermales > Salinibacteraceae > Salinibacter. Next base: position 23,723 of record JBKHEM010000004.1, on the reverse strand, counting down.
TCCTCCACTTCGTCGCTCTCATCGGCAGGCGCCTCCGTCGACTCGGCGTCGCCGGACGGGGTCTCTGCTTCCGGTGCGTCGCCCTCTTCCTCGTCGTTTGCGGCCGGGGCCGGCTCTTCTTCCTGCACCACGGCGTCGTCGACGGGAAGCGGGGTGGCCTGCGAGCGCAGACGCGCCTCTTCGTCGAGCTCCTCGGCCCGTTCGCGCTCTTTCTGGAGGGCATCTTCGCCCTGCGGCTCCACGACCATCTTGAGATCTTTGCCCTCTGCGGCCATCCGATCGCGAAACTCCTCCACCGACCTCTGAATCTCGTCGGGCGACTCCCCCTTCTTCTTCAGGTGGTGCTGGAGCAAAATGCCACGCCGGTGCAAAATCGAGTGGACCGTGTCGCTCGGCTGGGCTCCATTTTCGAGCCAGTACAGCGCACGCTCCTCATCGAGCTTCACCTCGGCCGGTTCGCGGAGCGGGTAGTAGCGCCCAAGGTCTTCAATGTAGCGCCCGTCCCGCGCATTCCGCGAGTCTGTGGCAACGATGGAGTACACAGGGATTTTCTTGCGCCCAATCCGGCGCATTCGAAGTTTGACAGACACGTCGTGTGGAAGTCGAGTTCAGTGAGAAACAGTGCGAACAAATGAAAGGGCCCAACCCCTCGTTTACCGCGGACTCGGGCTTGATCCGTCGCCGCCCCCCATGAGCTTATTCATGAGATTCGACATGCTGACGTCCCGCCCCTTGTTCGTCAGCTTCTGCATCGTCTTCATCATCTTCTTCATGTCGTTGAACTGGCTGATCAACTGGTTCACGTCGCGAACCTCCACGCCGCTTCCGCGCGCAATGCGCCGCCGACGCATGCCGTTGAGGATGTCAGGGTGTGCTCGCTCCTCCGGGGTCATCGACTGGATCATGGCCTCAATGTGCTTGAAGGCGTCCTCATCGATGTCCAGATCCTGAATCTTGTTCCCTACGCCCGGAATCATGCCCATCAGCTCCTTGAGCGACCCCATGTTCTGGATCCGCTGGAGCTGATCGTAAAAGTCCTGAAGATCGAATTCGTCCGAGCGGATTTTTTCTTCCAGCCGTTCGGCCTCCTTCTGATCGTACTCCTCCTGGGCCCGCTCCACGAACGAGACCACGTCGCCCATGCCCAAGATGCGCTGCGCCATGCGGTCGGGGTAGAAGGCCGTGAGGGCCTCCAGCTTCTCTCCCGTCGAAGCAAACTTTATGGGCTTTTCTACGACCGTCCGAATGGAAAGGGCCGCACCGCCCCGGGTGTCGCCATCCAGCTTGGTGAGCACGACCCCGTCGTAGTCCAGACGCTCGTTGAACTCTTTTGCGGTGTTCACTGCATCCTGCCCCGTCATGGAGTCCACGACGAAGAGGGTTTCGTTCGGATCTACCGCCGTCTTAATGTCGGCGACCTCCTGCATCATCTTCTCGTCGATGTGCATCCGCCCGGCCGTGTCAATGATCACGACGTCGCGTGCTTTGTCGCGAGCATGGGTAACGGCCTCGTCCGCTACGCGAACAGCATCTTGAACAATGTGCCCGTCCTCCTCGATCGAGTAGACGGGCACGTTTGCCTGATCGGCCAGCTTTTTCAGCTGGTCGACAGCCGCTGGGCGATATACGTCGCAGGCGGCGAGCAAGGGGGCCTTCCCTTTCTTGCGGAGATGGCGAGCCAGCTTGGCACAAAACGTCGTTTTGCCCGATCCCTGGAGGCCCGCCACCAGAATGACCGTGGGCGGTGTGGTGGCCATCTCAAGTCCCTCGTGCTCTCCCCCAAGCACCCGCGTCAGCTCATCGTGGATGATCTTCGTGAGCTGCTGCCCCGGGGTTACGGACGTCAGCACCTCCTCGCCGGTCGCCTTCTCTTTGACGTTGTTGGTGAACTCCTTGGCGACCTGATAATTTACGTCCGCATTCAGGAGCGCTCGCCGGATCTCCCGCATCGTCTCCGCCACGTTCACCTCGTTGATCCGGCCCTGCCCCGTAACGGACTGGAGGGCTCCTTCCAATTTTTCGGACAAGCTCTCAAACATGGGGTGAGGAGAGTTCAAAAACGGGACAACGGTGAAAGGCCCACGCTGGGCACCCACAGACGAACGGAATGGATGCCCACGAGGGAGGGACGGGGGTGTTTCCAGCACAACTATCTTCTATACGAAACGCATGCTGCCGGACGATCCCGGGCTCAGGGGTGTTCATTCATAATTCGCTGCTCAAGCCTCCCTGCCGAGCGCGTCGTAACACTCCTCCCCGCGCCGGCGTGATGAAATTGTACACCCGCGGGATCGTTTGGAGAAGCAACAGCGTTTTTACAGACCCCTTTTTCTTCAGCCCACTCCTTCCCGACATGGGCTCCACTGTTGCGCTTCCCTCCAAGGCCTCGTGCCGGGCACGGTTTCGGACCTACCGGCGCTCCCTTGCGCCTGCCGTCCGACAGGCACGCAGTGCACTGATCGGCCATCGGGCCCTGCGTCACCGCGACGTTGCCAGGGGCACAACCGTGCACGTGTATTGGCCTCTGGATGAGCAGGGGGAGATTGACACCCGTCCCCTCATCGCCGCCCTGCGTGGGTGCGGGGCGACCGTCGTGCTTCCCGTGGTCACTAGCTTTGCTCCCCACCGGCCCACCATGGAGCATCGGCGGTACGAAGGCCCCGACAGCTTAACAACGAATCGGTGGGGCATTCGGGAGCCTCAGAACACGCCTTCCGTCTCCCCCCAGGCCCTGGATGCGGTCATTGTGCCCGCCGTCGGGGCCGGGCGGAACGGCCATCGAATTGGGCAAGGCGCAGGGTACTACGACGCGTTTCTTGCGGCCGTGGAGGCCCCCCGCATCGGACTGGTATACGATGCCTGCCTCCTCCCTCGCGTCCCCTCTGCCTCCCACGACATTCGCCTCACCGCCATCATCACAGAACGGGCGTCCTTCTGCATCGCCTAATCGCCTGCCCCAACTGTCCTTCTTCCCTCCCCCATGTCCAACCGAGAACGCACACGCTCGTCCTCCTCTGATGCATCGACCGACACGCACGAGCAACCCTCCCCCTTCGAGGTCGGCCAAACGACGCTCGACCTCGACGACATCTCGGAAGAGGAACTGGATGCCCTCTACTTCGAGGACGATGAGGCGGAGGAGTCGGGCATCCTCAACCTTCCGACGATTACTGGACTCAGTCTGATTGCCGCGGGCATCGTCTATTTGTTGAGCGAACTCGGGGTGTGGGCCGAGCCCGCACTCGGGGGCCTCGGGGCGGCCCTCCCATGGCTCGTCGGCGTCCTGGTCATCTTGCTGGGCTTTGGCGTGCTCTCCTGGCGGCCGTCTCGGGCCGACAAGGATGCTCGTTCCAGGAAAGCGGTCGACGCCCAGACGGGCGAACCGAAGGTCGTGGAAGAGCCGAAGTCCGCCTCCAACAAGCGCCTCACGCGCTCCCGGACCGACAAGAAGCTACTGGGCGTCTGTGGGGGGCTGGCGGAGTACCTGAATCTGGACTCGACCCTCGTCCGCATTGCGTTCGTGATCGGGGTCATCGGCTCGGGAGGGCCCTTCTTCCTTGCGTACCTCGGACTCGCCTTCGCCATGCCGAAGGAAAAGCCCCTGTCGGCGAAGGAGCGGTTGTCAATCATCCGTAACGACCCCGATAGCGATACGGACTGACCTACCGGGCCTCCACAGAGTCCGGACGCACGCCGGCCCGGGCCTCGTGGAGCTCGGATGGGCGCAGATAGGTTTGTACCGCCTCCGTCACCTCCTCCAGGGTCAGTGCTTCAATCTCGCGGGGAAACTGGTCCAGATACCTCATGTCAAATCCCCGCTCGGCCGTGGTGAGGATGGACTGGGCCAGCCGGCGGGTAGTGGCCAGACCTACTGTGTACGACCCCGTGATCGTCGTTTTCTTCGCCTCCAGTTCGTCCTCGGTCGGTCCCTCCTCCACAAAGCCCTCTACGACCTCCCGCGTCGCTTCCACTCCGGCCGCCACGGACTCGTGGCTCAACGTCACACGAATCTGCCAGTAGCCGGGATACCGCGTCGAAAGGCCCGAAAGCCCAGACCCAATGTGGTAGGTCAGTCCCTTCTCGTCCCGAACCGTAGCCATGAGTCGAGCCGCAAAGTTTCCGCCCAGGATGTAGTTGCCTACATACAGCGCGGGATAGTCGTCATGATCTCGGCGGATGGGAAGGGCATGCCCCAGACGCACGTCCACGTTGGACTTATCGGGCATCGGCAGGACGGAGGTCCCGGGGTCTGGCGATGCCGGCTCGGTTTCGTGAGTGGGCTCGACGTTCGACGCCTCCCATCCCTCAAACGCCTCCGCAACCATCGTCCGGATGGCCTCGTGCTCGAGATCGCCGACGAAGGCCATCGTCCATTCCTCTGCGCCAAAGTGATGCGTGTGGTAGGATCGAACGTCGTCTAGCGTGAGCTCCTGGAGGGCCCGGAGCTGCTCTTCCGGCGCGGCGGTGTGGTTCGGGTGGCCGGGGGGAAACAGGTGTCGCGACAAGGCCGCGGACGCCTGGGCACTGGTCTTTTCCATCCGCCGCTGGAGATCGGCCGCCGCCTGTGCGCGAGCCTTCTCAAACTCCTCGGGATCAAACGACGGGGTCCGGATCATCTCCGCCAGTACATCCATGACCCGGGGCACATCGCCCGCCAGGGCCCGTCCAGAGACGTCGACGTATAGTCCGTCACTGGAGAGGTTCAGCTTGGCCCCGCACTCTTCCAGGACCTGGGCGAGTTCAAATCGATCCCGTTGCTCGGTCCCCTTGTCGAGGAGCGACACCGTGAGCTTTTGTCGCAGATCATCTCCGGCCGCGAGGTCGGGCCACGCCAGGAACGACGCCTTCCACGACACCACGTCGTCCACGCTCGTCGGAAGGGTAAGAACGCGGGCCGGGCCTGCCGCGTGGTCCTGAATACGGGACGCGAAGTCTGGAGCGCTGCTCATGAACAATGCGGTATCGGAAAAGAAAACGACAGGCGTACGATTACTGCGAGGTGGGGACGTACCGGCCCACGGTGCTGGTATCTTCCTGGAGGTATTCTTGCGCCACCCGCTGCACATCCTCCCTCGTCACCTCCGCCAGACGGTCGAGGTACTGCGTGTAGAGCTTCCAGTCTCCGGCCGCCAGCGCTTCATTGAGTTGCGACGCCACCCGCATCGAGCCGTCCCGGTCAAAAGCCGTCTGCGCGCGGAGCTGGGTTCGGGCTCGATCGAGTTCCTGCTGGGTTACACCGTCCGTCTGAATAGCCTCAATCTCGTCCCGGACGGCCGCCTCCACCGCCTGGTGCTCCCCCTCGGGCGTGAGGTACGCAAAGACCGAGAACAGGCTGGGGTCACGGAGACGAAAGTTCATGCCGAACACGTCACTCGTCAGTCCCTGGTCGGTGCATCGCTGAAAGAGACGGCTCCCTTTGCCGGAGGCCAGGATGCGCGCCAGGAGGTCGAGGACGTCGGAGTCGGGGGTCGTGGCGGGGGGTGACTTGTAGCCCATCAGCACGGCACCCAGTTGCCCGTCCTGCTTCACGGTCACCCGGCGCGGCCCGCGCTGCGCCGGCTCGTCGGTTGACACCTGGGGAATGTCGTGACTGGCGGCTTCAAGACGCCCAAAGTACTCAGCCACGTCATTGAGGACGCTCCGTCGGTCGAATTGTCCGACGATGGAAAGCGTGGCGTTGTTGGGCCAGTAGTACGTATCGTAAAACGACCGGAGGTCCTGGGCCGTCATCCCCTCAATGTCGCTGCGCCACCCAATGGTGGGATGGTGATACGGATGGGCCACAAAGGCGGCGCCCCAGACCTCGTCAAAAAGGCGGGACACCGGGTCGTTCTGGTTTCGGTCCAGTTCGTTGAGGATGACGGTGCGCTCCGACTCCAGGTCCTTCGGATCAATAAGCGCGTTTCGCATCCGGTCGGCCTCAATGTCGAGAGCCAGCGGAAGATGCTCGGTAGGCAGCATCTCGTAATAGTTTGTGCGATCCACCCAGGTCGAGGCATTGACCTCCGCCCCCACGCGCTGCAACGTCTCAAAGATGGACGTTCCCTTCCGTTTGTGAAAGCGCTCGGTGCCCTTGAACATCAGGTGTTCGAGCATGTGGGTGGCCCCGGTGTGGCCGGTGCGCTCGTTTCGGCTCCCCACATGGTAGGTCACCATCGAGGTTGCCACCGGCGCCCCGTCCTGCGGCAGAAGGAGGACACGGAGGCCGTTCGCGTCGAGCCGGTAGCACTCGATGCCCTCGGAGGCTTCCTGAAAGGTCACGCTGGACGGAATTGACGTAGGAGACACCTCAGCCATAACATTAAGGTTGGAACGCAAAAGGTTGTGAGGCACAAGGCGGACCCCGGGATGCCTCATGCCGGTTCGAGCGCCTCGGCTGGGACCGAAGCGCCGGTCTTAGTGAGCATCGAGCCAGTTCTCTCCCACGCCGATGTCGACGCGGACGGGCACGCCCTCCAACGGAAGCGCAGCCTCCATCTCGTTGCGAACCATCTCGCGGACGGGCTCCACCTCGGAGGGCGGCACCTCAAACACCAGTTCATCGTGGACCTGGAGCAGCATTTCCGCCTCCCGCGCCGCTGCATCCAGTTGCTCCTGGACCCGGTTCATGGCGATCTTGATCATGTCGGCCTGTGTGCCCTGAATCGGCATGTTCACGGCGACGCGCTCAGCGTATCCTCGTCGGTTGCTGTTGGAGCTGTCGATGTCTGGCAGGTACCGTCGGCGGCCCAGGAGCGTCTCCGCATAGCCCCGTTCTTGGGCCTTCTCCACCAGTTCGTTCAACAGCTGGGACACCCCGGGGTACGACTTCTGGTACTGTTGAATCAGGTCCTGTGCCTCGTCGACCGGCACGCGGAGCCGCTGCGCAAGGCCCCACGGCGAGACCCCGTACGGAATGCCGTAGTTGACCTCCTTGGCCTTCCGTCGCTGATCCCGGGAGACCTCCTCCGGGTCCAGGTCGAAGACGCGGGCGGCAGCGTCGGTGTGGATGTCCCCGCCCTCCCGAAAGGTCTCCTGCATCGACTCGTCCCCGCTCATTGAGGCGAGGATGCGGAGCTCAATCTGGGCGTAGTCCGCCGCCATGAGGTTCCATCCCTCCCGCGGCACGAAGGCACGCCGGATCTTCCGCCCCAGGTCGGTGCGGATGGGGATGTTTTGCAGGTTCGGGTCGCTGGACGAGAGCCGCCCCGTGGCGGTGCGCGTCTGGTTAAAGCTGGTGTGGATGCGACCGGTCTCGGGATGGACGAGTTCGCCCAGCGCGTCGAGGTAGGTGCTCTTGAGCTTGTAAATGGAGCGCCAGTCGAGGACGAGCGCCGGAATGTCGTGCTCCGTCGAGAGCTCCTGCAGGACGCTTTCCTTTGTGGACGGCTTGCCGGTCGGCGTTTTGGACACCACCGGTAGATCGAGCTTCTCAAACAGGATCTCTCCGAGTTGCTGGGTCGAGTTGATGTTAAACTCCTCGCCCGCCAGCTCGAAGATTTCCGCTTCGATCTCTTCGAGCTTGCCCTGGAGCTCGTCGGAAAACGCATCCAGCACCTCGGTGTCGACACGAATGCCGACGTGCTCCATCCGGGCCAGCACGCGGACCAGCGGAAACTCAATGTCTTCGGCAATCTCGCGGACGCCGCCCGTTTCCAGCTCCTCCTTCAGGGCGTCGGCCAGGCGCAGGGCAATGTCGGCGTCTTCGCAGGCGTAGGGTGCCGCCTCTTCGACCGCCACGTCGCGCATGGTTTCCTCCTCCATCTCGTCCCCAATCAGATCACTGATCGGCACCATCTTGTAGTTGAGGACCGACCGCGCCACGTCGTCGAGGTTGTGGTTTTCTTCCGGCGCCACGAGGTAATGCGCCACCATCGTGTCCTCGAACGGGCCCGTGACCGTCACGCCGTGGCGAAGGAGCACCAGGAGATCGTACTTCAGGTGGTGTCCCACGAGGGTGCTCTCCCCCGCCAGGATGGGGGCGAGAACGTCGAGCACCTCTTTGGTTGGGGTGCCGTCGGGAAGGGGCGTCGGCACGTAGGTGGCCTCTCCTTCGGACCAGCTAAACGACAGCCCGACGAGCTCCGCGTGCATCGGATCCGTGGATGTCGTCTCGGTGTCGAAGGCAAATCGATCCTGCTCGGCCAGTTGCTCAGCGAAAGCCTCCAACTCCGCCTTCGTCTCAATCACGCCGTATTCCACCGTCTCCAGGTCCAGTTCTTGCACCTCCTCATACGGTCCAAAGTCGAACGTAAGGGCTGCGTCGTCTTCCGCAGAGTCCGACGCTTCTTCTTCGGTCGGGGCGTCGTCGTCCGCCAGTTCGAGGCGGTCAATAAAGGACTCAAACTCGTACTCTTGGAACAGGTGCACCAACTCCTCCCGGTCCGGCGACGAGCGGTGGAGCTGCTGCCAGTCGAGGCCGATGTCGAGATCGGTTCGAATCCGGACGAGCCGTTTCGACATGCGCGCCTCCTCGGCGTACTCCGTCAGGTTTTGTCCCCGCTTCCCCCCAATCTCGTCGGCGTTTTCGATCACCTCTTCCACGTCGTAATACTCTCGGAGGTACTTCATTGACGTCTTTTCCCCGATGTTGGGCACCCCCGGCACGTTGTCGGAGCTGTCCCCCCACAGGGCCAGCATATCAACGAATTGGACCGGGTCCAGCCCGTACTCGTCCCGAAAGGAGTCGTCGGTAATCACCTCGAAATCCTTGTCGCCGCGGGCGGGCTTGAAGATGGAGATGTGCTCGGTCAGGAGCTGCTTAAAGTCCTTGTCGGGCGACACAATGACCGCGTCGGCCCCATCGTCGGCGGCCTGGCGGGCCAGCGTGCCAATCACGTCGTCGGCCTCCACGCCGGGCACCGCCAGTACCGGGATGTCCATTGCCCGTACGATCTTTTTGATGCGCGGCAGGTTTTCAAGCAGCTCCTCGGGGGGCGGGTCGCGGTGCGCCTTGTAGTCCTCATAGATGTCTTCGCGGAACGTCCCCTCCTTATTCTCCGCGTCGAACACAACAGCCGCGTGCTCAATCTTGTGGTCGTCAAGCAGTTTCAGCAACGAGTTCGTGAAGCCGTAGGCCGCAGAGGTATTCTGTCCCTTCGAATTGATGAGGGGGCGGCCGATAAAAATATAATGGGCCCGGTACGCCAGGGCCATTGCATCAATGAGGTAGAGCGTCTTGTCGCGATCACTCGGAGAAATGTCGTCGGGGGGAGCCATGCGGGCGGGGATCTTCCGTGGGAAATAGCAAGTATTGCGGCTGGAGGGATTCTGTGCTCCTTCGAATGAGCGAGGCGGGGGCAGGATTCAACGTGACCCTCTGTTCTTCCACCCTTCGTCAATCTCGACTCTTGAGCCGAGCCTCCTCATTTTCGTTTGATTCTCTCCCGTTTTGTCCCACCGAATGACGCTCCTTCTTTTCGATATTGACGGCACGCTCGTCACCGTAAGCGGGGCCGGGCGCGCGGCCGTCGCGCAGTCCCTTTCGGACCTCCTCGGCTTTCCGATTTCGACCGACGGCATTTCGTTCTCCGGGCGAACAGACCCGGACATTCTACGGGCAGTTCTTTCGCACAACGGGCATTCGCCCTCGGACGATACCATCCAGTCGGCACTGGAACGGTATGTGGCAGCAGCCCAGGAGGCGATTCAGCCCGAACACGTGCGCTCTCTCCCTGGCATCCACACCTTGCTCGATGCCCTATCGGCCCGGCCCGACATCCACCTCGCCCTCGTTACGGGGAACGTAGAACCGATCGCCTACCACAAGCTCGCGGCGGTGGGGCTGGACGAGTATTTTTCCGTAGGAGCGTTTGGGAGTGACCATGCGGAGCGATCGGCACTCCCTCCTCTTGCGCTTCGACGGGCCCGACGTGCCATGGGGAAGCCGTTTTCTCGTGAGCGCACGGTCGTGATCGGCGACACGTGTCGCGACGTCGACTGTGCAAAAGCGGCCGGCGTGCGCTCCCTGGCGGTCTGTACGGGCGGCTCGCCCCGCGAGGCGCTCGATCAGAGCAATCCGGATGGTCTTCTGCCCGACCTCACGGACGTGGACCGGTTTCTCAACCACGTCCTGAGCACAACATCCTAATCGTGAATCCGCTTCAGCACCGTTCGCTGTGCAGCCAGGGTCTCATGAAGCACGTCGTCATCGTGATGGGTGCCGAAGAAAATGGCCTCAAACTGTGACGGCGGCAGGTAGATACCCTCCTCCAGCATGCCGTGGAAGTAGGCCGCGTACCGGTCCGTGTCTGTCGTCTTGGCCGTATCCTGATCCACGACCGGTTCGTCGGTAAAGAAGAGGCTCATCATTGCCCCTACCCGGTTGATCCTGTAGTCGAGCCCCAGTTCGTCAAGGTTCTCGCGCATACCGGACTCCAGGGCAGAGCCAAACGCTTCCAGGGCGGGGTACACCGTATCTTTCTCCTCCGAAATCTTGGACAGCACCGCGTGTCCGGCGCGCATGGCAAGGGGATTTCCACTGAGGGTGCCGGCCTGGTAGACCGGCCCCGTCGGCGCCACGAAGTCCATAATCTCCTGGCGGCCGCCGTAGGCCCCCACCGGCAATCCGCCCCCGATAATTTTGCCAAGGCAGGTGAGGTCCGGCGTGACCCCAAACCGCTCTTGCGCCCCGCCCGGCGCCACCCGGAACCCCGTCATTACCTCGTCGAAAATCAAGACAATGTCGTGGTGGTCGCATAGCTCGCGGAGGCCTTCTAAGAACCCGGGCTCGGGGGGAATGCACCCCATGTTTCCGGCAATGGGCTCCACGATGATGCAGGCCACCTCGCCCTCGTTGGCTTCGACCAGACGCTGGGTGTGCTCAAGATCGTTGAACGGCGCCAGGAGGGTATCCTTGGCGTTGCCCTTCGTGACCCCCGGGGAGTCGGGCGTGCTCAGGGTCATCGGTCCGCTGCCGGCCGCAATCAGGAAGAAGTCTCCGTGCCCATGATAGTTGCCCTCGTATTTGATGATCTTGTCACGCCCCGTGAAGCCGCGGGCCAGCCGGGCCGCACTCATGGTGGCCTCCGTGCCAGAGTTCACCATCCGAACCTTATCCACCGACGGCACGAGGTCCCTCACGAGCTCTGCCACCTCGATCTCTATCTCCGTGGGCGCGCCGAAGGAGGTGGACGCCTCCGCCTGGTCCTGCACCGCTCCCACGACATCCGGGTGGGCGTGGCCAAAGATCATCGGGCCCCAGGAGCCGACGTAGTCGATGTAGCGGTTCCCGTCGGCGTCTTCCAGGTACGCCCCCTGGGCCCGTTCGATGAAGAGGGGCGTACCGCCGACGCTGTCGAACGCTCGAGCGGGGGAATTCACGCCTCCCGGGATGCTGTGCTGCGCGTTTTCATACAACCGCCTGCTCTTCTTCAGATCCAGCTTCGACGGGGCGACTTCCATGGACAGCGTGTTCCTTGTGGCAATGAGTGTGAAGGGGGGCTTGTACGACCAGACGAGGGCCCGTGGTCCGTCTCATTTCGTCTCGGACGAGGCGTAACCACTCTGTCAGGTCACGCCGAGGCCCCCGGATGGGTGCGGCGGTACAGAGCCCGGAGACGGGGAGCCTGGGTCTCATCTATGCGAGAGGGTTCGCGCGAGAGGGAAAGGCCCGCGTGGGAGCGAGCAGCCTCCAGTTCGTCTTCGCTGAAATGAGCCCCCCCTGTCCTTTCGTTTGCCTCCTCGGCCGCCGCTGAACGCGAGGGCACCGTCACAAAGAGCCATCCGCCGGGGGCCAGCAGGGTGTGGGCAGACTGGAACAGTGCCTTCAGTTCGGACATCGACGTTGCGTACCGCTCGGCCCGATCGCAAATGATCCAGTCAAAGGCCTCATCGATGTCGGACAGTTCTTCCAGCGGGCACGCCTGGACACACGTCCGTGCCGTGTCGTCGCCTACGAGGGGAGAGATCGCAGACTGCGTCGCCCGAACCGCAGAGGGGTCCGGGTCGCAGGCATGGACGGGGAAGCCGAGCCGCAGCAGGGGGACCGTGTGCCGCCCCTCTCCGCACCCCAGATCAAGAACCGAATTCGACACCGGCACGGAGGCCAAGGTGCGCAACAGATGGTCGGAGGGCGGCGCTGGGGAGGCGGTCGAGGACATTCGACGGGAACGTTCAGAGTGGGATGTGCGGCGAGGCAAGAGCGTTAACAATCAGGACTCCCGCCGAGGATGCTCATCGGCTACAGCGTCTTCCCCTCCCATCACCGACGGACCCTCTCGTTCGTCGTCCTTTTTCCAGCGACGGGGCCGGCGCTTGGGGGGAACTTCCGGACAGCCCGGCAAATGACTCCTGAGACGCAGACGGGGCGACTCGGCGGGCGGATCCAGCGCATACGTCTGTAATGCCCCATTGCCCCCCACGCGGAGCTGGTTCACATCCACGGGCAGGTCCAATTGCGCCCCCACTGCCTCCTCCAAAGCTTCGATGAGCAACGGGTGTGTATTCAGCCCAGAAGCCACCTCAAAGCGTTCGATGCCCAACGAATGAGCGCGGGCCCGCGCCTGGATGTCAAGCGTGTATCGGGTGTCAATGTGATCCGTCACGAGGGAGACCGGCACGACCAGCACGGGGGCTGTTCCCTCCTCGGCCAGGGCCGTCAAGGCCGCCTCCGTCGTTGGGGCCATCGGTGCCCCCCACCCCTCGGTCTCCCGAAACGCAATCCGGGCGGAGCGCTCCTCGCGCCGGCGCCGCATGACTTCCTGGACTGTGGCCTGCACGTGATAGCAAAAGGGGTCGCGCGCGTCCTGCGTCTCGTGGCGGGACGCTCCGTGAGCACTAAAGAGGAGGCGGACCTCGTCCTGCCGCCCGCCTCGGAACCGTTGGAGCCCCTCGTCAATCCGCTCCCCGAGGGCCTGGATGTACTTCGGGTTGGCGGCAAACTCCGTAACGGAGGTCGTGGGCCAGTTCGCCGATGTCGTCTGGGCGTCGAGCGCCTTCCAGTAGGCCATCAGCGATCCGCTCGTGCCCTGGGCGTACTGGGGGTAGATCGGGAGCAGAACCACCTTGTCTACCCCATCCGTCTGCATCTGCGCCCGGGCATCCTCGCAGGACGGCGAGCCGTAGCGCATGCCCACATAGACCCGAAAATCCGTTCCCGTCGGGGTCCCATAGCGGTCCTGCAGGTGCCGCTGCAGACTTTCGGCCTGTTCGCGGGCGAGTCGCGGCATCGGCGTGCCGCCCCCGATGAGTTCGTACTCCGACTGAACCCGTGGCGTCCGATACCGGGCAAGGGTCCTGCTCAGCCAGTGGCGGAGTCGTCCGTCCACCGGGAGGTCCACCCGGACGGGATCCATGTAGAGGGCATACAGGAACGACTCTACGTCCGAAAGGGACTTGGGGCCGCCTGCCCCTAGCAGAACAACCCCTACGCAATCGCCTTCCTCGACTCGAAGGGGGGCCGAGGGGTAGTAACTGCCCTCGCAGACTCGCTCGTCGAACCCGTACAGGCGTTCAAAAGCGAGTGGGGTCATGGACGTAACGGACGAACGAGGAGCAGACACCGGCGCAAGGGGATCGACGCGAAATCCAGGTGTGATCGACGTCGGATCGGGCCCACCAGAAACGAGCGACGGCCGCCGAACGAGCACCCACGGAGGCTTACGGGCCGTGTGCCGGACCCGTACGGCCCCTCCGAGCCCCCTGGATCACAGTCATCTTAAGCGACAAACCTGATTTTACGGTTCCTCATGGGGGTTGAACTTTCCCCAAAACACCACAGGGCTCACGCGGTCCCATCCGGGACGTCTTCCGGTGACAAGTCGAGCCAGGGCCGCGGCTGGAAATACCACTCTGCCTTTTCTTCTGTGGAGTCCGGCTCAGGTTGATGGTCGTAGCGCCACGTCACGTGAGGCGGTAGACTCATAAGGATGCTCTCCGTCCGACCGCCGGTTTCCAGCCCAAACTTCGTCCCTCGGTCGTATACCAGGTTGAACTCCACGTATCGCCCCCGCCGCACCAGCTGATACGCCCGCTCATCCTCGCTCCACTCCATGTCCATCCGCCGCTCGACAATCGGAAGATAGGAGCGCAAGAAGGCCCGCCCGGCCTCCCGGCTAAAGAAAAACGTGCCTTCCGGGTCGTCACGCAGGTAGTCATAAAAAATGCCGCCGACCCCACGGGCTTCCGCCCGGTGCCGCAAATAAAAATACTCGTCGCACTCCGTCTTAAACGCGTCGTAGTCTGCGACCTCATTGTGGGCGTCGCAGACCTTCTTCCAGGTCTGGTGAAAGTGCTGCACGTCTTCGAGACGGGGATAATATGGCGTCAGGTCGGCCCCGCCCCCGAACCACTGGTCGTCCGGCTCCATCAGATCGTCGCCGAGCGCAAAATAGCGGAAGTTGGCGTGCACGGTTGGAATGTGTGGCGACCGGGGGTGCACCACGAGCGAAAGGCCGGTGGCAAAGAATGGCTTCGCGTCCACCTCGAAGGCGTTCGCCATGCGGTCGGGCAGCGGGCCGTGAACCGCGGAGGTGTTGACGCCTCCCTTTTCGAACACGTTGCCCCCTTCGATGACCGCCGTAATGCCGCCGCCCCCCTCCTCCCGGTCCCAGCGATCCACGCGAAACGACGCCTCGTCGTCGAGGGCTTCCAGGCGCTTGGTAATGCGAAGCTGGAGCGCCTCCACAAAGCGCTGCATGCGGTGGGCCAGGGGAATGTCGTCCCGGGGATTCTCGCGAAGGGTTTGCACCCGCTCAAAATCGTCGCCCATAAGGAGTCGGCGCGTTGTGAGGAGAAAGAAGCACGCAGGTTCAACCGCCCCTTCCTCCCGGCGTTCGTCCCGGACGGGAGCCGATTTGGATTTTCACGCATGTCCTGCGCATTCCGTTCAACTGGGTCGGGCCTGACGCAGCGCCCGGTCGACGGCCGCCCGCATGTTTTCATGAAGCGTTGACGCCCACCGGGAGGGGGGCTCTGCCGTCAACGTAAGCCGAGGCGCCGCTGAGGGGGGATCAAGTCGCATAATCGCATGGTGGAGAAAAATACCGTGACCGCCGGCGGACGCCCCGTAGCGGCGGTCGCCCACCACCGGGTGGCCCCGCTCGGCGGATTGGAGGCGGATCTGGTGCGGTCGGCCGGTGGTCAACTGAAGGCGCACGAGGGTGCGGTTGTCGGCGCGGGCGAGGGCCTGCCAGTCCAAATGGGCCCGCTTCCCGTCGGGATCGTCGGGGGAGACGATGGTGGGCTGGCGCTCTCGTTTTACAATGTAATCGGTCCAGGTGCCGATGCCGCGAAGGGTTCCTTCCACCAGGGCAAAGTACTCTTTGGAGACCGTTCGTTCACGAAACTGGGCACTCAAGGCGCGCGCCGCGGCAGACGTACGGGCCAGCACCATGATGCCGGAGGTGGGGCGGTCGAGGCGGTGAACGAGACCGACAAATGGATCGGGCTCTCCGGTGTGCTCAGCCAGCCGGGCCCTGGCTTGCGAAAGGACGTCCGGGGCCCCCGTGTGGTCCGGCTGGGCCAGAAGCCCCGACGGCTTGCACACCGCAAGAAGGTCGTCGTCCAGGTGGAGAATGGTCATTTCGAACTGCGGGTCTGCTGTCCGTGAACAACACGCCGATCCATTTGAACCTGCTCGGGATCTGGAAGAAATCCGCAACGAACGAGACCGTTGCCCGTTCGTCCCAACGGTGCTCTTCTAAACCAGCCAACTCGTTACATGTCTCGGACCCTCGGCCTCGCCCTCCTTCCCATTGTTCTTCTCCTCGTCCTTCCCCCCCACGCCCAGGCCCAGACCGACGGCACGGGCATCGGCGTGTCCATTGGCACCACCAACAGCTCGGGACAGGTGGCGCAGAATCCCGTCGGCCTTACGGCAAAAACCTGGCTGTCCGACCGGCACGCCCTCTCCGGACTGACGACCTTTTACATTGGCGGGACGCAGACGCGAGGCGGAGGCTCCAGCGCTCCGGAAGTGACCCTTGACCCGTCCTACTGGCTGCTGCAAGCCGACTATCTCTTCCACAACTTCAACGAGCTGGAGGTCGAGGATGGCTACCTTGCCCTGTACGTTGGGGCCGGTGCTCAATTTACCGTGCTAGAAGATACGGACAACCAGCTCGCGCTACGCGTGCCGGTGGGGGCGGATTACATGCTCGGCTCCGCCCCGGTCGACATCTTCGTTGAGGTCGCCCCCACCGTTAACGTGACGGATCCCGCTGCCTTCCGCTTCGACGGTGCCATCGGGTTCCGGTACTTCTTCTCCTCCGGCAGCGGGGGGGAATAGCGCTCCCGCCTCGTTTCGCTTCTGGCACGCAGTGCCTATGATGAGGGCGGTTCGTCAGGTTTGAGCAGCCCTCGTGCTCCATGCTTAACTACATTTGGTCCGGGCTGATTATTTTCAGCCTGGTGTTTGCCCTCGCGGTCGACTCGCAAGAATTGGCGGAGGATCGGTTCCGAAACGACACCGCGCTTCCCGTCACGGTCGCCTTCCCGGACGAGTACGCCCCCGAGGATCGGCGGCAGCCCATCCGCATCCGTCTTGACTCCGCGGAGTACCGGCAGTTCTACGATGTCGATGCACAGCCGGATTCGGCCTACGACGGCACGCTGGTGCAGACGCAAGAGGGCCGGCAACTGCAGTTTTCGGACGACGCATCTCTCCCCGCCCCGCTGGATGCCATCCAGTCGTTCCACGAGAGCGAAGAAAACCCGGCCCTGCGGGGCACACTGGTCGACGCCGACCTCTCCGCCGGCACCGACCAGGTTCGAGGCGCCGTGGACTTTGAACCGGTCCGCTTCCGCAAGCTCAACAGCATTTCCGAGGCGGCACTCGATTTTGCCGAAACGGCCGCTTCGCTCGCGCTGAGCCTGATTGGCGTGCTCGGGCTCATGTTGGGGCTCGTAAAGATTGGGGAGGAGGCCGGACTGGTGCAGGCCCTGGCCGGGGCCGTGCAGCCGGTCCTGAGTCCTCTCTTCCCCAACGTTCCGGACGACCACCCGGCCCTGGCCAACATCACCCTGAACCTCGTGGCGAATGCCTTTGGACTCGGAAACGCCGCCACTCCCCTCGGCATCAAGGCCATGGAGGACCTTCAGGACCTGAACCCGTCGGACAAGACGGCCACGGACGACATGGTGATGCTGCTTGCGCTCAATACGTCGAGCGTGCAGTTGGTCCCGCCCTCCCTCCTGGTCGCCATCATGGGACTGCAGATCAACCAGCTGTTTTTTTCCATCACGCTGGCCACGCTGTTTTCCACGATTGCCGGAATCGCAGGGGCCATTTTGCTCAGCAAACTCTCCTGGTTCCGCGCCACGGCCCCCCATCGCGTGCAGGACGCGTCCCAACCGCCCCCATCCGAGGGCTCGAACTGACTCGTGACCGCTCCCGCGCTCTCCCTCCCTTCCCATGCTTGAAACGCTCCGCTCCATTGTCAGCATCCTCTCGTACTTCGTCCTCCCGACTCTGATCGTGGGGTTTCCGCTCTACGGCCTCATCAAGGGCGTCCGCGTCTACGAGGTTTTTGTGGAGGGGGCCAAGGAAGGATTTGAGGTGGCGGTGATGATCATTCCGTATCTCGTCGCTATTTTGTTTGCCATCGGCATGTTTCGGGCCTCGGGGGCCATGGACTTCCTGGTAAACGCCCTCGACCCAGTCCTTGGGGCAATCGGGGTGCCCGCGGAGGTGCTGCCCATGGGCATTGTACGTCCCCTGACCGGGTCTGGCTCGGCGGGCCTCGTGGCCGACATGATCAATCAGTACGGCGAAGACTCGATCTTGGTAAAAATGGTGGCCACGATGTTTGGCTCCACGGAAACCACGTTTTACGTGATTGCGGTCTACTTTGGCGCAGTCAACATCCGCGACACGCGCCACGCGGTCCCTGCCGGACTCTTCGCCGACTTTGTCGGTTTTCTGGCGTCGGTCTACGTGGTCCAACTGCTGTTTGGCTAATTCCCCGTCGACGCCGGGAGGGCCTCGGCATTCTGAATCAGTGCTGCGTAATACCGAACGACCGTCTTGTAATCCTCCACGGAGATCCGCTCGTCGACCCCGTGGATGCGCCCCCGATCGGCCGGACGGAGGGTGTAGGGCAAAAAGCGGTAGACGTGCTCGGTGGACTCGGCGTAGTATCGGCTGTCGGTGGCACCCGGGACGAGATACGGTGCGACCACCACGGAATCGGAGGTCACCTGGCGGACCGTGCGTTGCATCAGGCGAAAAGTGGAGTCTTCCATAGCGGAAACGGGCGTCGGGGGGCTCGTCTGCCCGGCCGTCACCTCTACGGGAAGATCCCCGATGGTCGACTCAATGTGCTGACGTACCTGGTCAACGGAGTGGCTTGGGAGAATGCGGTAGTTCACCGTGGCACGGGCGGACGTGGGAATCACGTTGTCCTTTACACCGGCGCTCAGGCGCGTAGGGACCTGTACCGTCCGTATCGCTGCGCGCGTCGCAGGCTCCTGATTGAGGGCCCACCGGACGGCCGGCGCCGTGAGCCAGCGGTTCCCGAGCGCCGCTCGCATCGGCAGACTCATCTGTGGCGCAACGAAGTCGAGCGTGCGCCCCATAACGCCGTCGAGACGCGCAGGCGGTGGGTCGTCGAGCAGTCGCGAGAGGGCCTGATTCAGCGTTTCAATGCTCGTTTCCTCCGGCGGGGCCGAGGAGTGGCCCCCTTCGCCCGTGGCCCGTAGCTCGACGCTCAGGTATCCCTTTTCGGCAACCCCCACCACGGCCAACGGCCGATCGAGCCCCGGCAACGCACCCTCCGTGATCGCCCCGCCCTCGTCTACCACCAACGCCGGATCGGGGCCTGCGTCTATCACCTGCTCCGAGATCGCCTGCGCGCCTCGCGCTCCCCCCACTTCCTCGTCGTGCCCGATGGCAATGTGAATGGTACGGGCCGGCTGCTCGTCACGCGCGAGGAGCGTAGAGACCGCCTCCAGGATTCCCACCACGCTGGCCTTGTCGTCGAGGGCGCCACGGCCCCAAACGTATCCGTCCGACACCGTGCCACTGAAGGGCGGGTGCGTCCAGGCGGAGTCGGACTCAATGGGCACCACGTCCGCGTGTCCCATCAAGACCACCGGCGCCCGTGTCGAATCCGTGCCCTCCCACGTGTATAGGCGACTCAGGCCGTTCACGTGTGTGGTATCGAGCTCGGTGTGGACGCGCGGAAAGGCCTCCTCCAGGGTCTCATAAAAGGCCTCGTACGCCGCACTGTCCAGGGCCGCGGGGTCTCGCTTTGTGACCGTCCGGAACTGAAGTGCTTCGGCCAGTCGACCGACTGCAGCCGAGTCCACTGCAACCGTCGAAGAGCTCCCGGCCGCCACTTGTCGGTTGTCTACGGTGAGGGCCTTCCCCAAAATCACGAGCGCGAACACGACGAGCAGGCCGCCGCACACGAATCCGATGTGGCGAAGCGAGAAACGCATTTCATGGCGGGCATCATCCAACGCTTACGACCCGCCCCGGACCACGGCGCGCTCGCTTGCAAGTTCCAATCTAGACGAACGCGGTTCGGCCCGGCCCGTATCTATACGGACCTCACGCTCGCATCCCCCTCTCTCCCATGTCTTCTTCCTTTACCCAGGAGCCGCCCACGCTGGACAATCAGTACGCCGCGGACCGTGTGCTTCGGAGCGTCCTCGCCGACCGTCTTCCCACCGACGTCCACGAAGCCATAACGCCCTCCTTGCAGGCCATGGGCGAGCGGGCCGGGGGGGAGCTGTACGACCTCCAGCAGTCCGACCTCCGAAGCGAACCGACGCTGACCCGGTGGGGGCCCTGGGGCTCGCGTGTGGATCAGATCGAAGTAACAGACGTCTGGAAGCGGGCCGAGACGATTGCGGCCACGGACGGGGTCGTGGCGGCAGCCTACGAACAGCGGTACGGTCGCTTCAGCCGCATCTACCAGATGGCCCTCGCCTACCTGTTTATCCCGTCCACCGACATGTACGGCTGCCCCCTGGCGATGACCGACGGAGCCGCCCGAACCCTGTTGGACAAGAATGACGGTCCCCTGGCGGACGACGTCGTTCCCCACCTGGCCAGCCGCGACCCGGACACGTTCTGGACCTCGGGGCAGTGGATGACGGAGCTGGCCGGGGGCTCGGACGTGGGGCAGGCCCGCACCACCGCCCGCCCGGACGCGGACGGGACCTGGCGACTGTATGGTCGCAAGTGGTTTACAAGCGCCATCAACGCCAACATGGCCCTGGCCCTGGCGCGCCCCGAGGGGAATCCCGCGGGTGGGGCCGGCCTCGCGCTCTTCTACGTCCCCATCCGTACGGACGGCGGCCTTCGGGACGGCATCTACGTAAATCGCCTGAAAGACAAGCTCGGCACCCGGAAGCTGCCGACTGCGGAGCTGCACCTGGACGGTGTTGTTGCTCACCCGGTGACGGATGACCTGCGCGATGGGACGCGTCACATTGCTCCGATGCTCAACGTGACACGTACGTGGAACGCCGTCACGGCCGCCGCTCTCCTTCGGCGCGGCATCGCCCTGGCACGCGATTACGCCCATAAGCGAACCGCCTTCGGAAAGAACCTGATCGAGCACCCGCTCCACCAGGAAACCCTGGCCGACATGCAGGCAGTGCTGGAGGGCACCGTGCACCTCGCATTTCGTCCCGTCGAACTTCTGGGGCGCGTGGAAACCGGCACCGCCAGCGCCTCCCACAAATCTCTGCTGCGCCTGCTCACCCCGATTGCGAAGCTGACGACCGCCAAGCGGGCCGTCGCACAAATCAGCGAAGTACTGGAAGCCTTTGGCGGGGCCGGATACGTCGAAGACACCGGTCTCCCCGCCCTTCTCCGCGACGCACAGGTCCTGCCCATCTGGGAAGGCACCACGAACGTCCTTGCGCTCGACCTTCTCCGCGCCCTTCACCACACCGGCGGATTGGCCCCCCTCCGGTCTGACGCCCAACGGTGCCTCGATGCCCTGTCCCCTCCGCTTCGCGAGGTGGTCCAGCCAGCTGAAGACGCGTTGGCCGAGGCGGGCCGGTGGTGGTCCCAACAGTCCAGCCGCTCCTCTGAGATCCAGGAAGCCCACGCCCGCCGGCTCGCCCTCACCCTGGGCGCCTCCCTGGAAGTCCTGTACACCGCCCGCCACGCCCAGTGGGCCCTCGACACTCAGCAGGATGCCCGCTCTGCCGCAGCCACGGAACGACTTGCGGCCCGACGCCTCAACGCGCTCGTCTCAGTTCCACACCGCCCCACGGCCCCCCTCGCTCGGGATTCGAGCGCGCTCTCTCCGTCCCACTGGCAGTCCCCACGCCCGGCGTCCTCCACGGGCGAGGGGACGCCCAGCGGACACGCCTAGGGACCTCTCCTGTTCACTCCACCGCCCAACTTCACCCCGACCAAATGGCTTCTCCCTCCCCTGGGGATGTGCTCGCAAACCTCGTCGACGAATACTGGACGACCGTGGCCCGTCACGCCTGGCGACAGTACCAGAATCGAGGACGCGGGGCCATCGTTTTCACGGTCGACCCCTCTGCTGCGGAGGGGGAACGGACGCCCCTCCGCTACCTCACCTTCACCGACGAGGAAGCCGCACGAACGGGGGCCTTCTCGAAACTGCACGAACTGATCGAATCCTATGACCCGGAGCGCGAGGTTGTCGTAGCGGCGGTCCTACCGGATGAACGGACCGTCTTCGACGTGCACGCCCGCTCCCCGACCCCATCCGAGGCGGCCTAATCCTGCGCCTCTCCCTTGTGGCCCCCCGGCCTTACGCCATGAACAAGTACCCCATGTAGCCCACGTAACAAAGCACGAGCGCCGCTCCTTCGACGCGGCCCAGTGTAGACGAGGAGCGAAGGAGAGGCACAATGAGAATCGACAGCCCCAGCATGATCGAGAGCTCGACCCACCCCAGCGAGGCCGTCGACAGCGGGTGAACCAAGCCCGTAACCCCGAGGATGCCCAGCAGGTTGAAGATGCTGGAGCCGAGCGCATTCCCAACCGCAATGTCGCCCTGTCCCCGCCACGCGGCCACCAGAGAGGTCGCCAGTTCGGGCAGGCTCGTGCCCACCGCGACCACCGAGAGGCCAATCACGACAGGGCTCACCCCGAGGGCAGCCGCGATAGAAACCGCCCCCGTAACGAGAACGTGCGCCCCACCCACGAGCCCAACAATGCCGATCGCTATCAAGACTCCATTTAAGAGGAGCGAATCCGGCGTTTGAAAGACCGTCGTGGCGGGGTCCCGGATGTCCGATTCGGCCCGGCGGGCCAGCGACACAGTGTAGGAGACGTACCCGAGAATCCCAAGGGTCAGAATCGCCCCATCCACTCGGCCCAACCCTCCATCCCAGATGAGCGCGATGAACCCGATGGAGGCCACGACGAGAAGCGGGGCGTCGAGACGAACGACCTGCGCCTGAACGGCAATCGGTGAGATCAGGGCCACCACCCCCAGGATCAGCGCGATGTTCGCAATGTTGGATCCGATAACATTGCCCAGGGCCAGCCCCCCACTCCCCGTCACCGCCGCCTCCACGCTTACGACCAGCTCCGGCAGGCTCGTGCCTACGGAAACCACCGTAAGCCCAATCACGAGGGACGAAAGCCCGATCTGACGCGCCACCGAGGCGGCGCCCTGAACGAGCACCTCTGCCGAAACGACCAACAGGACCAGCCCTCCCGCGATGCTACTCAGGGCCAACGTCATGGGCGGACGAGAACGGCGAGACTACAAGCGGTTGCCCCTACGAAGCTCCGCTCCCTCAGATCCACGCTCGTCCTATGACCCGCCAGCCGGGGGTTCAGTTTAGGCATACCCAGCCCACAGGGGTGAAGTGAATGGGCATAAACGCAGCCGGACGGGGCGAGACCGTCTCCTCGTCTTGGTCTGGGGCCGGGTCGTCCGGGGCCGGGTCCGGGGGAAGCGTGCTCTTGTTCGGTCGAAAAACACCGGTTGCGTCTGCGATCAGCTCTCCCTCGCTGCCCCGAAGAATGGCCTGGACAATAAACCGGGGCGGGTCCGCCAACACCACCTCTGCAATGGCCACAACCGCCCCGTCGTAGTTCGGTTGGTGCACAGTGAAAGAAAAGCGCTCCGCGCTCACGGCACGCTCCTTTTCGACAGAGGCTGCCGCCAACGAGGCCACGTCACTGAGCAGACGGTGGTGGGGCAGTTGCGACACCGTGGCCTCGCCCGCCGGGTCCAGAGACGCATCCAGTTCAGCGCGCCCGAACGAAATGGCGACGTGCTTTTCCTCCGTTCCGGACGTCCGTGAGGAGTAAATGTGCTTTAGGCGTTGAAAGTGTGAGTGAGCGGCCATGAGTGTACGAAGATCGGAAACAGTTGCAGATTATACAGGGTGTGGAACAGTCACCTCGTTCCACGATCAGCACTGTACGAAAATGGTGCCACCCTGCGATTGCTGCCCTTTTGACAGGCCGGTTTTGACGGACCGGCTCCCCAGGGGTCGCGTCCGAAGCGCAGAAGTCACAGGGTGTTTCCGTTCAGCCTGGACGCGTGTCCGACGTGGACCGTAGGTACCCCGATCCGTAGTGCTTTTCTCCTTGATTTTCCATCGGCCATGCCCCTTACGTTTGCCCAACAAGAAGCCGTGTCGCAATACCTAAAGAACACGGCAAACCCCCCTCAGTGCCCGGTTTGTGGAGCCTCGAACTTGCGGGTTCAGCCCGAGATTTTGCAACTGCCGTACCGCGGCTCGGAGTCGGGCGCCTACCCCGTAGTGCTTGTCGAATGTCAGTATTGTGCACATCTCCTCCAGTTCTCACCGAAGGTGATGGGGCTCCCGCTTGAAGAGCTTACGGA
>JBKHEM010000003.1:0-55836 GCA_046540815.1 Salinivenus sp. | reverse complement strand
CGTTTTCCCGCATGGAAATAAACCGAGGCCGGTGAACCTCCAGGTCTGATCTTGACCTCCAACATACAAAATTTTTGATGGTCCTCTGGGCCACGGCACTTCTTCCTTTGGACGACCGTTGTGAAGGCGACAATCGGTCCGTTTCTGAATCCATTCTCAATCGCATGCCGGAGCGCACCCCCGCCCCTGATAAGATCTACGATGACCTCTTCGCGGAGCCAGCGGAGCGGCTGGAGGCCTACGCTGATTTTATTGCCATCGTCAAGCAGCTCCGTCGCGACTGCCCGTGGGATCGCAAGCAGACGCACGAGTCGGTCAAGCACCTGCTGATTGAGGAGGCCTACGAGGTCGTGGAGGCGATCGATGAGCGCGACTGGGACGAACTCGCCGAAGAGCTGGGCGATGTGTTTTTGCATGTGCTCTTCCACGCGACCATCGCGGAGGAGCACGGGCGCTTCTCCATCCGCGAGGTCATTGAGGCCGAGACCGACAAGCTGGTGCGACGCCACCCGCACGTGTTCGGCGATCAGTCCGCCGACGACCCGGAGGCTGTGGCGGCCTCGTGGGAAGAAATTAAACAGGAGGAGCGGGACGAGGCGAACGGCGACGTCCCCTCGGTGCTCGACGGCGTTCCGGCTCAGTTGCCGGCCCTCCTCCGCGCCCACCGAACGCAGGAAAAGGCCGCGGGCGTCGGGTTCGCGTTTCCGGAGCAAGAGGACGCCTGGGAGAAGGTGGAGGAGGAGGTTGAGGAGTTTCGAGAAGCGATCCGTGACCGTGCCCCGACGTCGCGCCGGGAGGAAGAGTTTGGGGATGTGCTGTTCGCCCTCGTAAACTATGCCCGCTATGCCGACCTGAATCCCGAAAATGCCCTTCGCGAAACGGTGGACCGGTTTACCGATCGGTTTCAGCACGTTGAGCAGCACCTCAACGAGCGGGGCGTGACGATCGACGAGGCCGACCTGGCGGAGATGCAACGCCTCTGGTCCGAGGCCAAATCCCTGGAAGAGGACACGGCGCCCGAAAGCGGCTCCTCGTGACGGCCGGCTCCGACTGCCCGTTTCGTTTTCCTACAGCCCAAATGGGTCGTGATCGAGTTTCCGCTGACGAACCCGGTTCTCGTCTTTGCCACGGTGATGCTCATCGTGCTGCTGGCACCGCCGCTCTTCCGGCGGCTCGGGCTGCCGGGGCTTGTGGGTCTCATCGTAAGCGGGGCCGTGGTGGGACCCAACGCCCTGTCGATCCTGGAGCGCGGGAGCACCTTTGAACTGCTGGGTACGGTGGGGCTACTGTACCTGATGTTTACGGCGGGCCTGTCGCTCGACCTAAATCAGTTCATCCAGTACAAAGGGCGCAGCCTCACGTTCGGCGGCCTCTCGTACGTCTGTCCCGCGGCTCTCGCCTACGTCGTGGGGACGCAGGGGCTCGGGTTCGAGCCGCCGGCGGCCCTTCTGATCGGGGCCGTCGTGGGCTCTCACACGCTCTTGGCGTATCCGGTGGCCGCGCGCCTCGGTCTCACGAAGAACGCGGCGGTCACCATGGCGATGGGCGGCACGATGGTGACGGACATTGTCTCGTTGCTCGTGCTGGCAGGGGTTTCAGCCACGGTCGCCGGCGACACCGGACCCCTCTTCTGGGCAGGCTTTGTGTGTGCGGTCGTCTTATACGGAATCTTGGTGTTTTTTGGAGTGCCCCGCCTCGGCCAGTGGTTCTTTCGGACCGTGCGCAACCAGGCCGATCTTGAGTTTGTCTTTTTGCTCGCGGTCGTGTTCGTGGTGGCGTACCTCGCGGAGCTGGCGTACCTCGCCCCCATCATCGGGGCGTTTCTGGTCGGGATTGCGCTCAATCCGCTCGTCCCCGAGCGGAGTGCGCTCATGCTGCGTATCGAGTTTGTCGGGGATGCCCTGTTTATCCCCTTCTTTCTGATTTCGGTCGGAATGTTGGTCGATGCGGCCATGCTGCTGGAGGGCTGGACCGTCGGGCTCTACACGCTGTCGTTTGCCGGGCTCGTATGGGTGGGGAAAGGACTCGCCAGTGGTGCGGTGGGCTGGCTCTACGGCCTGACCGCCAACGAAGTCGGGACGGTCTTTGGGCTGTCCACTCCGCAGGCGGCAGCGACGCTTGCGGTGACGCTGGTCGGCTTCGACATGGAGTTGTTCGGGGAGCCGGTTGTCAACGCCGTGGTGCTGCTCATTCTACTGACGGCTGTGGTGGGGCCGTGGGCCGTGGAGCGGTTTGGGCGAGAGGTGGCTCGGGCGGAAGCCGCGGCCCCGTACCGCCCCCCGGAGGGGCATCAGCGGATTCTTGTGCCCCTGTCCAATCCGGAGACGGTGGACGATCTCATCGACCTCGCCATCCTGATGCGGAGCGACGGGTCGCAGGAGCCGCTCTATCCGCTGACGGTGGTGCGGGATGGGGCAGACGAGGAGGTAGAGGCCCGGGTGGCCGGGGGCGAAGAGCTCCTTGAACAGGCCGTTCTCCACGCCATGGATGCTGAGGTGCCCGCCGTTCCGCTTGTTCGCGTGGATTATAACATTGCGGACGGCATGGTGCGGGCCGTTACGGAGGAGCGCATCTCCACGATTGTGGTGGGGTGGAGCGGCGATAGCACGGCCCGCAGCGTGGTGTTTGGCAGCGTGCTTGATCAGCTGCTGGCCGAGACGGAGGAAATGATCGTCGTGGGACGCACGCGGGGGCGCATGGCGACAAACGAGCGGCTGCTGCTGGCCGTCCCTCCCTACGCGGAGCGGGAGGTCGGATTCCCAGGAATGGCCCGCGCGTTCAAAAGCCTGGCCCATCACGCCGGCCTCACGCTCGTGTTGGTGGCTACCGAGGACACGCTTCGCACCCTTGCGCCCCGTGTGGACCAGACCCCGCCGTCGATGGAGATCGAAACGCGGCCGCTCCCCGCCTGGGCCGATCTTGTGGAGACGCTCGACGAAGAGGCCACGCCGTCAGACGTGGTGGCGCTTGTGAGCGAGCGGGAGGGATCGGTGGCGTGGCGCCCCTCCCTCCGCCGCCTGCCCGGAGTGCTTACCCGTCGGTTCGAGGAAAGCACGGTTCTGACGATCTACATGGCGGAGTCGCCGCTCCCGAATACGAGTGCACCCCGGGTCCAGGAGCCAGTCGAGTCGCTGGCTCCCTACCTGAAATCCGAGCACATCGTCGTGGACGTGGCGACGGAGGGCAAAGGCGCCATTCAACGTCTCCTCCGCCACCCCGAGCAACTGAACGAGGCTCCCCCGGCGCTCGTGGAGGCTCTGTGCACGACGCCCGAATACGCTCCGGAGTTGCGCCCGGGCGTGGCCTTGTACTCGACACACACCGACCGGGTCGACTCCACAGCCCTTATCGTGGGCACGAGTACGTCGGGCCTCCGCCTGCCGGATGCGAGCCGTCCGGTCCACCTCGCCTTCGTACTAGTCGGCGGGCGGGCATTGGAGGCGGAAGCGTACGTGCAGTTGCTCTCTGAGATTACGCGCCTCGCCCAATCCGAGAGGCTCCTTGAGGCGGTGCGCGATTCTTCCGACGCCGAGGAGGTGCGGCAGGTGCTGATGCGCCACCTTCATCGGAAAAACGGAGTAGAGTGGGGAGTGGTGGAGCCCTGAGGAAAGGGATCGGAAACGAGCGGGCCGACAAGAATCCGAAACATCCGTTTAGATTCCAGGCGCTGCCGCAACGTGTGGGCGCCTTTCTTTGTATCAACACCCATTCTCATCGCTCCTCCCGCTCATGTCCTACACGACCCTCGACGCCATTGCCACGGGGAACCCACCCCTCCGCCGCTCCCAGAAGGAGGCGGCCCAGTTTATGGCCGAGATCGAGCGGCTTCCCGACGCGCTTCAGAACCGCCTGCCGGCCGTCTACCGGGGCTCGGCCATCGATCACCGGTACACGTGTGTTTCGGATTACGGGCGCCAAAATCCGGCCGAGTTCACCTTTTTTCCCGAGGACTGGAGCCTCGAGCCTGCGCCGACGACCGAGGAGCGCAACGAGCGGTATCGGGAGGCCGCCATTCCGCTGGCCGAAGATGTGGGGCGTCGGGCCCTCGACCGGGCCGACGTGGCGCCGGAGGAGGTGACGCACGTCGTGGCCGTGAGCTGTACGGGCTTCTTCGCGCCGGGGCTCGACATCGAACTTGTCAAGCGGCTCGGCCTCCCGCCCACCGCGCAGCGCACCTTCATCGGCTTTATGGGCTGCTACGCCGCGTTCAACGCACTCCGCGTGGCGCACGGGTTCTGCCAGAGTCAGCCCGACGCACGCGTGCTGGTGGTGTGCACGGAGCTATGCACGCTCCACTTTCAGATCGACGACTCGCTCGAGAGTGTGATCGTGAACTCGCTCTTCTCCGACGGCGCCGCAGCGGCCGTGCTCAGTGCGCGGAATGCCACCGATGCGGAGGGGCGCCTCGCGTACGCAGACGGGCGCTGTCACCTCGATGACGACTCGATGGAGGACATGACCTGGGCCATTGGGGACACCGGCTTCAAGATGGGACTCTCCTCCCGCGTGCCGGACGTAATTGGGCAGCATCTGCCCACCTACGTGGACCGCCTCCTGGCGCCGCACGACCTCAGTAAAGATGAACTGGACTTTTGGGCCATTCACCCCGGTGGACGACGCATCGTAGAGGGAGCCCAGGACGCCCTCGATCTGTCCGACGACGATGTGGCCGAGAGCCTAAGCGTGCTTCGCGACTACGGCAACATGAGCTCGCCAACCGTCCTCTTCGTCCTACAGCGGATTTTGAATCGGGCCGCGCAGGGCGACGGGGCGCCGCCCGACCGCGGCGTGGCGATGGCCTTTGGCCCGGGGCTTACGATTGAAGGGGCTCTCTTCCAGCGCGTGTAGGGGGGACGCTTTTATGAGTGGAAGAAGAGAGGCCTCCGCCCGCACAGCCTCATTTCTCCAGGCCGGGCGTTCGGTCGAGGTACTCGTCGTAGAGCTTCGTCTGTCGGTTCTCAAGGGGCAGCTTGTACCCGTCGATGAAGAGATGATGGACGTCGGTGTCTGGCTGGAAGGGATCGCCGTCCGCGACGAAGAGATTGGCGCGTTTTCCAGCTTCAATGGTGCCCACGTGGTCGTCCACCCCGAAGAGATCGGCGGGAACGGTGGTCACAGCACGCAGGGCCTCCGTCTTGCCGAGGCCGTGGGCGGCCGCAAAGCCGGCGTGAAAGACGAGGTTGCGGACGTTTTCGGTGTTTCCGGTCCGGAGGGCGACGGGCACGCCCGCCTCGTGCAGGAGGCCCGGGTTGGCGTAGGCCTTGTCGTACCGGTCGCTGTCGCGGCTGGGCGGCTGCATGACCGAGCCCACGAGCACTGGTACGCCCGCGTCGGCAATTTCATCGTCCACGCGCCAGCCTTCCAAGGCTCCGCTCAGAATCACCTGATCAAGCACGCCGCGCTCCTCGGCCCAGTCGAGCGCCGCGGAAATATCGGCGGCGGCATTGGCCGAAATCAGTAGGGGCTGCTCGCCACGGACGACGGGAATGAGGCTTTCCATGGCCGGCACAAATTCCGGCTGGCGCCGCGTGTCCGGCTGTACGCTGACGGCCGAGTCAATGCTTGCGTAGCGCTCGGCCGTGTCCCACACCTCGTTCAGCTTGTCAAGCGCCTCTTGGGCTTCGTCTTCGATGGTCTTGCGCGAGCGGTCGTCGGACGGGCCCTGCCGGCCCACCGACGGAAAGTCGAGCTTCGTGAGCGTCACGTCGCCCACCTGCATCTGCTCGGGCGTATACCCATGAAGGCCAATGAGCGTGGCCGTGCCCGGCAGCATTCCGTTTTCCGGTTCCGTGATCACGGACGTAATGCCATGGACCCGCGTGGTGGGGATGTGGACGGAGCTGGGATTGACGGCCGTCAGGGCGTTCATATGAGCGGTCAGGTCCCCAATTTCGCTGAAGTCCTGCGTTTCAGGAAGCGAGCCGACCTCCTGCAGCCCCAGGTGCGTTCCGCTGTCGATGAGGCCGGGATAGACGGTCTGGCCCTCCGCATCGATCGTCTCCACGTCCCCGGGCACGGACACGTCCGCCCCGACGGCAGCGATGGAGTCGTCGCGAATCACGACGGTCCCGGTCTCAATCGTATCGGTCGGGGTGGCGATAATGCGGGCGTTGGTAAGGGCGTACGGCCCCTGCGCGCCCGGCGCCTTCTGGGCGTGTGCAGTATTAGGAAGAGCCACAAGCACCGCGAGGGCAAGCGGAAGAAGCCAAGGGCCGACCGGGCGGAGACGAAAGAACGAACGGGAAGACATAGGGAGCAGCATTATCAAGTCAGCAAGCAGTCGGGAGCACAGGGCGGAAGAGGGGACTAGTCCGCATTTTCGAGGGTGACCCCGTGGTGCGTGGCCTTCAGGTGGGTAACGCCCTGCAGGCAGCTGTGGGCGGCGTGGCGACTCCAGCCGTCCCGGGCCAGATCAACCGTGCCCTCGGGGTCCACGCGGAGGCGCATGTCGTCGGGGTCGTCCTCATGGTCGAAGCGTACCACCCCGTCGACGTACGTGCGCTGGGGCTTCGTATACACGGACAGGGGGTGTTCGCTAAAGATGGCGAGGTCGGCGTCTTTGCCTTCCTCGATTGACCCTACCTGGTCATCAATGCCGAGCTGCCGGGCGGGGTTGATTGTGATCAGGGAAAGGGCCTCGGTGTCCGACAAGTCGCCGTAGCGCTGGGTCTTGGCGGCCTGGAGGTAGAGGTCGCGCTGCTCGCCGGGAATGTCGGAGTTGATGGAGGCGTTGACGTCGTTTTCGGTGAGGATGGCGGCGTTGTAGGCCGTGGAGTAGTAGACCTCAAACTTGTACGCCCACCAGTCGGAGAAGACGGTCGCGCCGGCGCCGTCATCCCCGAATGCAGCCAGCTCCGGGGCAATCTTAAACCCTTCGTTGACGTGGTGGAAAACGAGGTCCTGCACGCCAAAATCCTCCAGTACGTTCATCAGCATCAGGAGCTCATCGGCGCGGTAGCCGTGGGCCTGCACCAGGATGTCGCCTTGCAGGACACCGGCCAGCATTTCCAGGCGCTCGCTATGTTCGGGCGGCCGATCGCGGTCGCCCTCCTGGTAGGCTTGTTTTTCTTCCACGTAACGCTCGGCGTTCGTCAACGCCTCACGGATCACTTGCTCCACGCCCATGCGCGTGCCCGGCACCTGCTCGCGTTCTTCACCGTACAGCCCGGTTGGGTTTTCCCCGAGGGCAAACTTCACTGTGCGCGGCGCGCCCTCCATCTTGAGGCGATTGGGGGTGGTGGTGCCGTACCGCAGCTTGATGGTTTCGTTGCGCCCGCCGATGGGGTTTGCAGAGCCATGCATGACGTGTGCGGTGGTGACGCCCCCGGCCAGCGCACGGTAGATGCCCATGTCGTAGGGATCGAGCACGTCGCCCACGCCCACTTCGGCGGTGACCTGGTTGGTCGCCTCATTAACGTCGCTGATGGCCATGTGCTGATGGGCCTCCACAATGCCGGGCATCACGTACTCCCCGCTGGCATCGTACACCTCCACGTCGTCCGGCGCGGAAATGTCTTGGCCGACCTCAGCGATGGTCCCGTCACGCACCAGGATGTCGCCGTTTTCGATGGGGCCGTTGGTGACGGTCAGGACAGTCGCGTTCTGGATGAGCCAGTCGTTCGGCGCATCGGCACGCAACAGGTCCTGAGCCGCGGCGGGGGCCGTGATCCAGAGGGCGGCGCACAGCACGCCGAGCACCAACAGTCGGCGGGGAAGGGCAGAGAACGTCATGGAGAACGAAGCGGACGAATCGCAAGAGAACATCGCGGGAAGGAAGCGGGCGGGGAACATGGTGAGGGCGGGCACAGCGTTGGGAAGCAGGAACATCAGGGTGTACAGCAGTGGGAGCGTCGGGGGGGTTATTTCTGCGACGCGTCCGGCGTGCTCGTGCGCTCGCCCGTAATCGAGAGCGTAGGGCCTGGGGTGGAGACGGACCCCTCGAAGGAGTCGCCCTCCACCGTGACGGTCATCGATAGGGAGGGACCTTCCGAGGAGGGAACCGTGAAGGACAGCGTGGTGCCGTCGAAGGAAATCGACTCCAGGTCCGTCTCGTCGCCCTGGTCGTTTACGATTGTGCCCTCCAGGCCCGAATCATCGCCCTCAATGGTAAGGGTGCCGGATTGGTCACCCTGCGGGGTTTCAAGGGTGTACGACCAGGTGCCAACCACTTTCGAGACATCGCCGCTCACCTCGCCCTCCGAGGAGCCGTCGCTGCTGTAGTCGTACAGCTGACCGTCCACGAACACGTGCTGGATGTCGGTGTCCTCGGCGAAGTAGGAGCCGTCGGTGACGACCAGGTTGGCGATTTTGCCTTCCTCAACGGTGCCGAGTTGGGGGCTCACGCCAAGAATAGAGGCCGGCCGGGTGGTGAGGGCGGCGAGGGCCACGCTTTCAGGCAGGCCTTCCTCAATCATGGTGCGGAGGTTGTCGCGGATGTCGCCGGCATCCACTTCGCGGCTCGTAAAGCCAAACTGGAGTCCGGCGTCATGAAGGGTGGCGGCCGTCTGGAGGTAGTCCTTGCGCTCCGCCGCGTGCCGGAGCTCCAGGTTTTCTTCCTCGTCCGGGACGGTCTCGTAGGAGGGGACGGTGAACTCAGGGTTGTAGTCCCGCCGTGGGGCCTCGGTCGTGTCGGCGACGGTCGTGTCGCCCTCGGCGGTGCGGGTCGGTTCCTCCGGAAGGTCCAGGGTCAGGAAGAGCGGCGCGTCGGTGGTCTGGAGGGCGTCGACCGTGGCGTGACTTTCGGCCAGTCCGGCCAGGACGAGGGGAAAGTCCAGTTCCTGTTGGAGGTCGAGGACGCGGGGGATGGAAAGGGCGTCGTCGGCATAGTAGGCGAGGGGACGATCTCCGTCCAGGACCGGAAAGAGAGCGCTATGGGTCGGATCCTGGGGCGGGCGGGGCTGGCCGGTGGGATTTTGGTCGTAGCTCGCTTCCAGTTCTTGCCGTCGCTCGGCCTCGCGGTAGAGCTGGCGCATTTGGGCAATCACAGCCATGGTGGTGGCGGGGTACACATAGCCGTCTGCCGTTTCAAGCTGAGCGAAGAGGGTCTGGTCGGGATCCAGAACCATATCGTTGGCTGTCTCGCCGCCGTAAAGGGCAAGGGCCCCGGACCCGGGGAGCATTTCACCCTCAGGGACGACATGCCCAGCGGTGAATCCGGCCTCACGCAGGGACTCCAGGTCCGACTCGTCGGGATCGAGAAACGAGCGGACGGATCGGTCCGGCTGAATGCCGGCCGCGTCGTGCGGGGGATCGCCAGGGTCGACC
This sequence comes from Salinivenus sp., assembly GCA_046540815.1. GTDB lineage: Bacteria > Bacteroidota > Rhodothermia > Rhodothermales > Salinibacteraceae > Salinibacter. The sequence continues at coordinate 46,572 of JBKHEM010000003.1, read as the reverse complement.
TCGTCGCCGTTGCTGTCGGAGTCGTCCTCGGGCATCTCCACCCCGGCGTGGGAAAGGCCGTCGATGAACCCAGCGTAGACCACGAGCGAGTCGCCCTCGATGCGATAGGCGTCGTAGGGGACCTCCACGTCGGACCCAACGGCTTCGATCACCCCGTCGCGGACCACGACGGTGGCGGATTCGAGCACGTCGCCTGGAGCTTGCACTACCTGTGCGTTCTCCAGGGCGTAGGTGTCAGTGACGTCGGGCACCGAAAAGTCCTGCGCGTGGGCGGGAGGGACGGCCGCCACAAGCACGGCGAGGGCAAGCAGGCCGAGACGGTGAAAGAGCGAAACAGTCATGCGGAGATGAGCGGCCGGTGGAAGCGAACAAAGACACCCCAACATAACGACCAGATCATCCAGTGTCATCCGATCCATTGTGCGATGGTGCAATCCATCGTGTTCTAGGAGGGACGGATCTATCGGGATCTTCCGGAAGTGTGGAGGCCCTCAGTGTGGCAGAAATAAATCGCCTTGTTCCCCGGGGCGCTACAGATTCCAGGGAGTTGTTTTAGGAATCAGAACGTCCTAAAGAGGGCGCGGCCCCAGAATGGGGATGCCAGGGAAGATTCTTCCGGTCATCGAGGCCTTGAGGCGGCCGATCGGTAGTTTGTGCTGTAGGCATTGCAACCCGGTAGCGGCCTCTACGTCTTCCAGTCCTCCGCTCGCTTGTCGTGGCAAGACGCAACGTCAGGCAAGGGTTCGCTCCATTGGATCGGGCCCCGGATCGTAGGCATCGTTGACCAGGCGCAATCGTTCTGATCCGGGGAGACGCTCCTCGGGGCTTAAAGCCAGCGTGCCTTGTCGTCTACGTTAGCCTCTAAGAGAGAGGAAACCGAAAAGTCAGACCGATTGGGGATTTAGAGCCGGAAGGCGCATCGCAAACGCAATCAGCGTACGAGCGGGAGGAACCGACGATGGCTTACATCCCGGCATCGACCTGTCGCTTCAGCACGGTGAGGCGCTCGACAACCTCCCCCCGGTCCATCTGGCGGAAGCGCTCGGGGAGCAGGTCGCGGCTCGTGCACTCCAGCACGGCGGCGAGTTGCTGGAGCTCCACCTCCGTCGGGTAGGTGGGCGGAATGAAGTCGTTGACGGTTTCCTGGAGGATCTCGGGCGTCACGTGTCCGTCGTTCTGTCCCGCAGCGCGGAAGGCCGCTCGCGTGAGGACGGCCTCCATGTCGGCTCCGCTGTAGGTCCGCTCGCCCTCCAGCAGTTCGCGCGGCACGGCATCCATCGGCAGGTCCACGCCGGTGCGATCCATCATCACCTGTAGGAGCTCCTCCCGGTCCGCCCGCGTGTGGGGGTAGAAAAGCGAGAGGTGCTCCTCGGCCCGGCCCTGCCGCTTCAGGTCCACCGGCATGAGGTCGGGACGGGCCGTGACCAGGAAGAAGATGACCCTGCCGCGGTGGGCCGGGTCGCTCATGAACGAGACAATCTGGGAGAACACGCGCTGGCTCACGCCGCTGTCGCCCTGTGCATCGCGGTCGCCAAGCGCGGCGTCGGCCTCGTCGATCATCACGGCGACGGGCGTCATGGCCTCCAGCAGGTTCAGGATCTTCTCCAGATTGCCCTCCGTCACGCCCTGCCACTGCGATCGGAAGTTCTTGAGCTTCACCATCGGAATGCCGATCTCTCCGGCAAAGCAGTTGATAAGAAAAGTTTTCCCGCAGCCGACAGGGCCGCTCACCAGATAGCCCATCGGCAGCACCTCGTGGCGGCCGGCCTGCACGGCGCGAGCGGCCTGGCGGAGGTGCCGCTTGGCCTCGGTGTGCCCGGCCACGAGGTCGAGCGTGTTGTCGGTCTCGATGAACTCCAGCAACCCATATGCCTCCGCCTCGATAAACTCCTTCTTGAGGTCCGACAGCGTGTCGGCCGTGAGCCGGTTTTTGTTCTCCAGCACGTCGGCTAGAATGGTGCGGAGCTGGGTGTAATTGAGGCCCGCGCTGTTGCTGGCGAGGGCGGGGCCGGACACGTCGGAGTGCGCCTCGAAGGTCTCCTGGCGGTCTGTCAGCGCCCATTCGATGTACTGGCGCCGATCGGATTCTTCCGGGATCGGCACGTGGATTTCGGCGGTGTGCGGGCTCTGGACAAACTGCTGGTTCAGGTCCGTGAGGTTTTCGGTGAGGAGCGCGAGGGTAAAATCGTTCTCCAAAAAGAGCGATTCGCGCGACCACTTTTGCAGGTAGACGAGCGCCTGCCGGTCTTCGGCCGAATACATCGATGCCTCGGCCATGGGGACGATGGTTTCGGCGTAGTCGAGAATGCAGGCCACACGCTTTCCGTCGGAGAGGCGGAGGCGGAAGTAGTTCTCCAGCAGCGAAAAGACGCGCGGTGGGTCTTTGGGCAGGTTCTTCTGGTACTCCGTCCCGAAGATGGTGTCGTGGCCGGAGAGGGCACGATTGAAGTCCTTCTTGGAGGCCTCGTCGGCGAAATGAATGCCGGCGCTCCGGTCGTAGAACACCACGAGGTCGCGGGCGGCAAACAGGTCGTCGGTGAGGAAGCGGCGCAGCGACGGGTAGATGCGGTTGCCGTCACGGTCCTTTGTTGGCACGACATCGCGGATGTCGCCGTGCAGAATGAACGTCGACACCGTTTTCGTGAAGTACTTGCGGGCCAGTTCCTGGGCCCAGGCCGGGTAGTGGCTAGTGTAGGGCTCCAGCGGGGGCGGCGTAGGCGCCTCGACGGAGGTGGATGGGGATTCGTCCGTGTCCGGAGCGGACTGCTGCGGGGCGTGGTCAGGGTCGGGCATGGGGCGCGAGGCGGTCTGCGGAAAGAGGAGGAAGGAAACGCCGATCGGGGCGCCCGGGATTCGATGTCGGTGCTCCGGGCGTCGTCAGGGGGCGGGGCATTTCTTGTGAAGCGAAGGAGATCGCGGCGGGCATGAGGAGCCTCTTGTCCCGCCGCTGCATACGAAGGCATTCCCGGCAGCCACTGCTTGTTTCTCTCTCCACCCCCATGGCGTCCGCGTTTTGTTCTCAGCGTGCTCGCTCGCACGACGTCTCGCCGGTCGGCACGGCCACCGAGGCCGTGCACTGGCTCCTCATCGAAGACCCCTCGCCCTGGGGCGAGCACGCCATTAGGGACGCCGACTGGCATCCGGAGGTGGGAGACGCGATTGCGAAGTGGAAAGATGCGGTACCCGACCTTCGCGTACAGCTCATTCGCCGGGGGCTCAAGACGTGGGACGCACCCGGGCAGATTCGGTGCCTGGCGGTGCGGACGGGACCACAGTCCGTCGTACGCGACTGGACGGTGGAGGCGTACGCCAACCTCACGGCGCTCGACGTGCCGGGGGCGCTGCAGGCATCGCCGCCCGAGGCCAACTCCGAGCCGCTGGTGCTCACATGTGTGAACGGCCGCCGGGATGCCTGCTGTGCGAAGTGGGGCCGCCCGGTGGCACAGGCGGCTGCGGAGGCGGCTCCTGAGGACGCGTGGCAGACATCGCACCTGGGAGGGCACCGCTTTGCCCCCACCGTGCTCGTTCTGCCTCACGGCACACACTACGGCTGGCTTCGACCGGACGATCTGCCTGAACTGGTGGCGGCCCACCGCCGAGGACAGCTCTACGACCTCGACCGGGTGCGTGGGGCGGTGCACCAGCCGCGGCCGGTGCAGGCAGCGGATCTTGCGCTTCGGTCGCGCTCCGGAATCACGGACGTTGCCGGCGTGCAGGGAGCCCTTGAGGCGGGCGGCGACGGATGCTGGACAGTGCGCCTACAGGCCCAGGGGCGGACGCACACGGCGCGGGTGCGGCGGCGGGAGCGAGAGGCCGTCTTCCCCCACAGCTGCGGCAGCGGGGAGGCAAAGGCCGACGTCGCGTGGGATGTGACGTGGGACGAACCGGTGCATCGTCAGTCGGAGCCATAAAAAAGCGTGCCCCCACCGTTCGGCAGAGGCACGCTTGGGTGTTCGGGGTCGGATGTTCATAGCACGACTTTTGGCCGCAAAGGGCCGCGGATCGTGCCAGAGGCCGAGGTTATGCGATGGTGATGTCGTCGTTCAGGTAGACGTCCTGGATGGCATTCAGAATCTCGACGCCCTCGTCCATCGGCTTCTGGAACGACTTGCGGCCGGTGATGAGGCCCATGCCGCCGGCGCGCTTGTTGATGACGGCCGTGCGCACGACCTGCTCCAGGTCGTTGTCGCCGCTGGCGCCGCCCGAGTTGATCAGGCCGCAGCGCCCCATGTAATTGTTGGCAACCTGGTAGCGCGTCAGATCGATCGGGTGATCGGTCGTCAGGTTCTCGTAAATGCCCGAGGCGTCCTTGGCGTAGCCGTCGTCGAGATTCTCCTGCACGGCCTTGTACCCGCCGTTCACGGTCGGCTGCTTGGCCTTGATGATGTCCGCCTCGATCGTGGCGCCGAGGTGGTTGGCCTGGCCCGTCAGGTCGGCCGACGCTTCGTAGTTGGTGCCGTTGATGACGAACGACTTGTTGCGCACGTAGCACCAGAGGATGGTGGCCATCCCCAGCTCGTGGGCGTAGGAGAACATCTCCGAGATCTCCTGCAGCTGGCGGTTCGACTCCTCGGAGCCCCAGTAGACCGTGGCGCCGATGCCGACGCACCCCATGTCGTAGGCGTCCTCCACCCGGGCGTAGGGCACCTGGTCGTAGCGGTTCGGGTAGCTCAGGAGTTCGCTGTGGTTGACCTTCAGGATGAAGGGAATCTTGTGGGCGTACTGGCGGGCCACCGAGCCGAGCACGCCGTAGGTGGAGGCGACGGCATTGCAGCCGCCCTCAATGGCCAGCTCCACGATGTTCTTTGGGTCGAAGTAGATCGGGTTGGGGGCGAAGCTGGTGCCGGCGCTGTGCTCGATGCCCTGATCGACCGGCAGGATGGAGAGGTAGCCCGATCCGCTCAGGCGACCGTGGTCAAAGAGCTGCTGCAGGGACCGCAGGACGCGCGGGTTGCGGTCGGAGTCGCGCCACACGCGATCTACGAAGTCGCCGCCGGGGAGATGCAGGTCCTCCTTCGGAATGGTCTGGCATTCGTGTTCGAGTAAAGACTGGGCTTCGTCGCCGAGCAGGTCGGCGGTGCGGGAAAGGGTTGCTTGGGCCATGGGTTGTCTGTTGGGAAATGATGCGACGGACACGGACGATTGGAAACGCTCCGGCTCCCGACCAGGGAGGGGAGAGGAGTCTTAAACTAAATGGTAGACGGGAGAGGATACAACGCCGTAGGACCTTCGGCGCATCTTTTCGCTGCAGAAACGGCGAAGAATGGGTAGAGGCGGGGGCGAACGGCAAGAGGAGTCGTGCCGACGGGCCTCAGGTCTGGCGTACACAAAAAAAGATGCCCCGGACTGCGGGGCGGGGAGGGAGGGGGCACAGCCCGGGGCATCGAAAAAGACGAAATGGAAAAGTGGAGCCACCGGGACTCGAACCCGGGACCTCTTGCATGCCATGCAAGCGCTCTACCAACTGAGCTATGGCCCCGATGCGGATCGTATGGCATCGGGGCGAGAGGCCTTCAGCGGGCGATCTCTCGCGTTCCGATCGGCTCTACATTCGGGCCAGGCGGACGTTCCGTCGCGCGTGTCGTTTCACAAAAATTTGCGCCTGAAATTTGCCGGAACGCTTCTGTTGCAACCCCCCGAGTGAGCCCCTAGATTGAACTCGCGATGTCCTCTCATCGGGTTCTTTTCTGTTATGACGTTTGCACTTGTGGGTACGGGACAAATGGGGGCTGCCGTCGAAGCCGTGGCGGAGGAGCGGGGGCATACCATCGGCCCTCGCTTTCATTCGGACCAGCCGTTTGCCGGGGCCGATCCGTTCGTTCTTTCCGACGTGGACGTGGCAATAGATTTTTCCCTGCCTTCGCTGGCGCTTGATCACCTCCGGCGTTACTGCGAATGGGATCAGCCGGCCGTGGTGGGCACCACGGGATGGTACGACGAGCTTGACACGGTGGGCGACTGGGTGGAGACCCACGACGCCACCCTGCTATACGCCCCCAACTTTTCGGTGGGCGTGGCCGTGCTGCGGACGGCCTTGGATGCCGCACTCCCCCTCCTCGATCAACTCGACGACTACGACGCGTTTGTCCAAGAAACGCACCACACCCACAAGGCCGACAGCCCCAGTGGCACTGCCACTGTGCTGGCCGAACAGATTGTAGACGCCCTGAAACGAAAGGATCACGTGGAGCCCGAGACGCAGCACGGGCGGATCGATTCGGGGGCCGTGCACGTCACATCTACCCGGGCCGGAACCATTCGCGGAGAGCACGTGGTCGGGTTTGACAGTCCCTTCGACCGCTTTGCGCTTCACCACCGGGCCAAAAGCCGGCGCGGCTTTGCAGTGGGCGCGGTGCGCGCCGCCGAGTGGGTGCACGGTCGTCAGGGCCTCTTCACGCTCGATGATGTGCTGTCGGACTGGCTCCGCGACGACGCGGCCCCGGGCGAGTAGCCCCCGTTGCACGACCTTTCTGACATCCGCTCCTTTTCCCGATGGCCGATGATGTTCTCTTCCGGGGGGTGGCCCCGGCCCTCGTAACCCCTTTCACTGCCGACGATGAGATTGACGAGGAGGCCTTTCGTGCCCTCATCGAGCGTCAGATCAAGGGCGGCGTGGCAGCCCTGGTCGTCCTGGGTACCACAGGGGAAAATCCAACCGTGACAGCCGAGGAGCGCCGCCGGCTCGTGGACCTTGCCGTTGAAGCGGCAGACGGGCGCGTACCGGTTGTTGTGGGTACGGGCACCAACAACACCGACGAGAGCGTGCGCTTGTCCATGTCGGCGGTGGAGGCCGGGGCGGACGGCTTGTTGGTCGTGGGACCGTACTACAACAAGCCCTCGCAGGAGGGATTTGTGGCCCACGTGGAAGCCATCGCAGCGGCCGCTGAGGCACCGATCATCCTCTACAACGTCCCGGGGCGCACCAGCTTTAACCTAAAGGCCGAGACGACACTTCGCCTGGGCGAGGAGGTGCCGCAGGTTGTGGGAGTGAAAGAGGCCTCGGGCAACCTGGAGCAGATTGGCGACATCCTGCGCCACCGCCCGGAGGGGCTGGCCGTCTATGCGGGCGACGACGAGATGACCCTTCCCTTGTTGGCCATGGGCGCCGAAGGGGTCGTGTCCGTACTGAGCAACGCCCTGCCCGAACAGATGAGCGAGATGGTGGCGGCGGGCCGGGCGGGCGATTTTGCGACCGCCCGCGAACGTCACTTCGACCTGCTTCCGGCAATGCGGGCGTGCTTCCTCGAAACCAATCCCATTCCCATCAAGGACGTGTGTGCGTCGATGGGATGGATGGAGCCGCACGTCCGTCTGCCGCTCGTGGCGCTGGACGCGCGGGCGCCGGTGCGGCAACGCGTCCTGGCCGCGTTCGATGAGTTTCTCGACGTGGCGACTGCGTAGGGGGCTATTGCATAAAAAGGGCGGCCACGTATCCGACCAGGGCCGTGTAGGCGGCGGAGCCCAGCCACAGGCCGTACATGAGAAACGCACTTGTCGACTCCGTCTGCAGGGCCAGGAGGACCACCAGCAGGCCGTTGTGGAGGAGGGCCACCGCCAGGCCCCCCAAAAATGCCTGTAGGGGGCGGATGAGGAGGGACATGCGCTCATCAACGGAAAAGGACCCGATGCCGAACCCGACGAGGGTTTTGACGAACATGTGGATCCCCCAAGTGCCGTAAGTCACATCCATCAGCACGCCGAGGCCAAAGCCGACGAGGGTGCCCGGCTGGCGCCCTTCCCGCAGGGCGTACCACGAGAGAAAGAGCAGCACGGCGTCGGGGTACGCGCCCCAAAGCCGCAGCCGTCCCAGCACCAGCCATTGAAGGACGAAGACCCCGAGGGCCACGAGGAGACGACGAACAGAGAGGGACATGCCGACGGAGCGAGACGAGGCAAGGGCGCCGAACGAGCGAAGACGCTATGCCGGAGGGTCGGACCCTACGGCCTCAACAATGTCATCGATTGTCTGCGTGATTTGATAGGAGGGTCCTGTATAGTTGTTGGCGAAGATGGCAAATGCCACCCGGTTCCCGTTGGGCCGTTCGGTATACCCACTCAGTGCGCGCACGAATTCCAGCGAACCGGTCTTCGCCGCGACGTCGCGCGTGAGCCGATGGTCGATCGTCGAGTTGCGCTCGCCGCCTCGGGGAAGAGAGGCCATGAAGGCTTCTGCCTCTGGATGCTCTGTCATGTGAGTGAGAAGAGCGGCCATGGCCCGGGGCGTGAGCAGGTTTTTTCGGGACAGCCCCGACCCGTCCGTGATTGTGAGTGCGCGGGTATCGATGCTTGCCCGGCGGAGAAAGGCATTGGTACGTCGGGCCCCTCCGCGAGCGGATCCCCCCCACCCAAAGGTGCGGAAGACCTGCTCGGCGTAGAAATTATTGCTCTCTTTGTTGATGATCGAGAGGATGTCCCCAAGGGGCGGGGAGTGGGAGACGAACAGGGGGGCGGACCGGGCCGGGGGATCGTCCAACGAATCGGTGCCCACAATCTGCAGGTCCGTTTCGATGCCGGCTTCGCCGAGGGCGTACTCAAAATTTCGCAGGGTGAAGTCCGTCGGGTTGCTGACCGGAACGGAGAGGCTTCCATCGTACGACCGAGAGACGGATCCGGACAGCACCAGGTCATTCGTCGAGAACGTCCGGTCCACCTGCAGGGTGTTGCCCCGCCAGCGGGCGCTGGTGGTGGCCTGATTGTCGACGGACACAATCCCGGACGGTCGAACGGCCGCACGTGGGGCAGATCCGGGCTCGGTCGCGTCAACGGTAAGGGACACCACATTGTCGCGATACGAGAGCGCGCTGGCGGTGGCGCCGAGTTTGCGACCCTTCTGGCGGGTAATATAGCTGATGTTCCAGCCGTCGGGGTAGGGCTGGTTGTCGAAGGCGTCGTCGTCCCCAATGAGGCGGCCTTCGATGCGCTCGACGCCCATTTCAGCGAGCCGGTTTGCCCACGTGGTCAGTGGATCCTCGCCGCTTACTTCATCACTTCCAAACGTTGGGTCACCGGATCCACGGAGGACAAGGTCACCCGTCATCAAAGAGTCCTCCGCGGTCCCGTCGAAGTGCAAAGTGGTTTCGTAGCGATGCGTGCTTCCGAGCTCGTCCAGGGCCGCAGCGGTCGTGATCAGTTTTTGGTTGGATGCAGGAATAAAGCCCCGGTTTGCATTCCGGCTGTAGAGCATCTCGTCGGCGTCCACGTCGTAGATCGCGATGCCCCAGAATGCATCGTTGGCCTGCCAGCGCTCCAGAAGGCGTTCGATGCGATCGGCCAACGGAGGGGGCACCGGTGAGGCTGCAATGCCTACGAGAAAAACACCGGCAAGGAGAAGGAAGGAGAGGCGACGCATACGACGAAAAATCACGGAGGAGTACGAAGCGCAAACTGGAACCTTCCGCCGTAGGGCTTGGTTTCCGACCTCATCGTGCCGGTTGGAGGCGGAGCCGGTGAGCGTTTGCTTGTTCGAGTTTCCTTGTTGAATCCTCTGAGTCCCCCATGCCTAAGTCGTCAAAGCAGAAAAGGCGAACCGCCCTTGTTTTTGAGAAGCGGAACTACATGCTGCTTCTAACGGGGGTCGTTCTCATCGTGGTGGGGTTTGTGGCGATGTACCTGGAAGGTGAGTTTCTTGGCGTTGTCTCGCTGACCATTTCGCCTCTTCTTATTCTTGCGGGCTATGGGGTTGTCGGGTACGGCCTGTTGTGGTGGCCCAACGAGGAGGTCGAGCACTCGGACGCGTAGCCGGGAGCGATTCAGTCATACAGAAGGAAGGGACGCCGCCGGTCCCGGAAAGCATCTACGTCCTCTGTCCACTCCGTGACAAGGGTCTCTGCTGAAACGCCCTGCTCCAACATGTCTCGTAGGCGATCAGTGCCCGCAAGGCGCGTCAGGTGCGCGGGCCGACTCACAAATGAAGTGTCCCCACGAGCCTGCGCCCGGTGGTAGGCGGCGTGGAGCAGGTGGAGGCCGGCCTCGACGGGTTGAACTGCCGTCTGGTCTGTGATCTGGAGTCGCAGCCCGTGGAGGGAGTCGCCTTCGTATCGGGGCGCTGGGGCGCCAGATCGGGGGCGGGGAACGAACCGGGTTGTGTCGATGGCGAGCCCTGGAAGCGAGCGGGCCTGGAGGGTGTCCAAGAGGACCTGCACGTCGTCTGCGGGCCACGGAAAGCCCACCTGAAGGAAGGGCCGGTCGGTTCCGCGTCCCTCATTCACGTCCACAGCCTCAAAAAAGGCCATTCCCGGATATACGAGGGCCGTTTCCCAAGTTGGAAGGTTGGGGCTGGGGGCCGGCCACTCACGTTGGGTCTCCGGCCACTGCATCGCGCGGCGCCAGCCGTCCATCTCCACGACCGAGAGGGCGAGCGAGTCCAGGCCTGGGAGGAGGCGCTCCCCTTTGATAAAGCGGGCGACCTCGCCGACAGTCATTCCGTGGGCCACGGGCAGGGGATAGCGGCCGACGAACGACTGATGCTCCGACTCCAGTACGAACCCGGAGGTGTACGTGCCCCCGAGGGGATTGGGTCGGTCCAGCACGACGAAGCGAACGTCCGCCTCCGCCGCGGCCTGCATGGCAAGGCCCATGGTGGTGATGTACGTGTAGAAGCGTGCCCCCACGTCCTGCACATCAAACACGAGCGCGTCAAGTCCGCTCAACATTTCCTGAGTCGGTTGCCGTGTGTCGCCGTAGAGGCTGTAGATTGGCGTCTCCGTGCGCGGATCCTGCCCGCTCTCCACGGCCTCGCCCGCGCCTGCGGTGCCACGCAGGCCATGCTCCGGGGCGAAGAGCGCGCCCAATTCCACCGACGCCGCGGCGTCCACCCGATCGATGAGGTGGCTGGTGTCCACCTGCGAGGTGTGATTCACAATCAGCCCAACACGCTCGCCGGCGAGGGCCTCGAAGTCGTTCGCGGCGAGCCTCTCGGCGCCGGTTTGAACGGGCGTCCGAGCCTCCTTGCCGCAGGCAGCGGCGATCAGCGCTGCACCGAGCACGAGCCAGAGGGCCCCCGCGGGAAACCGGAAGGGAAGACGGAAGCGCACCATGTGTGGCTATTGGTTGGCGACAATCTCGTGCTCGGGGAAGAAGTACGCTGCTTCGTTCTGGCCGTTCTCGGGAGAGTCGGACCCGTGAACGATGTTTTCCTGGATCGAGCCAGCAAAGTCGCTCCGGATCGTTCCCTCGGCGGCCTCGTCCGGATCGGTGGCCCCGATTAGGGAGCGGAAGTCCTCAATCGCGTTTTCCTTCTCCAGGACGACGGGGACACAGGGCCCGCTGGACATGAAGTCGGTCAGGTCGTCAAAGAAGGGTTTGTCTTTGTGAACGGCGTAAAACCCCTCCGCCTCGGCCTTCGAGAGGGCAAGCATTTTCATAGCGCGAATCTGGAAGCCCGCCTCCTGGATGCGGCGGAGCACTTCGCCGACGAGTTCTTTGCGGACACAGTCGGGTTTCAGGATTGCGAGGGTGCGTTCGGTAGCCATGTGGCAGGAAAAGTCGTGAAATGAGGACGGAAAATGGATGAGCACTTTCCAAACCTACGGACCGGGCCGCCCCTTTGCCGTCCGAATCGGTGTTAGTCGTTCGTGAATCCGGAGCCCGGGGGCGAACGGCGCAGACGTAACAAGATTGCCGAGGTCTGACTCCGCCGCACACGCCCCCTGGGCAACAGCAGACACGACGGCGCGTTTTGGAGATCGCTTCCTCAATAGCTATGCATCAACAACACTGTTCTCGTGTCTGATCTTCGCGAAGCGACCCTCGGCGGCGGCTGCTTCTGGTGCCTGGAGGCGGTGTACCAGGAAGTGGACGGGGTCGAGTCCGTGGTCTCCGGTTACGCTGGAGGACATGTCCCAAACCCCTCGTATCGACAGGTCTGCAACGGAACGACCGGCCACGCCGAGGTCACCCAGCTTGTCTACGATCCGGCGGTGGTCTCGTACCGTGCCCTGCTGGAGATCTTCTTCACGATCCACAACCCCACGACGAAGAACCGGCAGGGGCCCGACGTGGGAGAGCAGTATCGGTCCATCATTTTGTATCACGACGAAGAGCAAAAGACGGCGGCCGAGACCCTTATTGAGGAACTGGAGGCCGACGACGTGTTTGACGACCCGATTGTCACTGAGGTGGAGCCGCTCGACACGTTTTATCCGGCCGAGGAGGAGCACCAAAACTACTACCGCAACAACGCGTCGCTGCCCTACTGCCAGGCGGTCATCTCGCCGAAGGTTGCAAAGCTCCGGAAAAAGCACGCCGATAAGCTGACGCGGTAAGCACGGTCGTGTCGCGTTCTCATTCCCGGGCCATCGCGAGGGTCGCCAGGCCAACACTCGTGGCGCCGGCATCGTGGAGGGTTTGAGCGGCGGCGACCGCGGTAGAGCCGGTCGTGAGGATGTCATCGACGAGGAGCCAGTGCCCGCCGGCGGCCCCGGCGGACGCGGCGAACGCATCCCGGACATTTTTCCATCGGTCCACCCGAGAGAGGTTTGTTTGCGAGCGGGTGGGGCGGGGACGGTCGAGCAGGTCGAGGCGGAGAGGCGTGTTCAGCGCGTCGGCCACGCCCTCGGCCAGCGTGCGACTCTGGTTGTATCCCCGCTCCAGCCGTCGGGTGTGGTGGAGGGGGACGGGAAGGACGCCATCGGGCGCCGGGTGCGCACGGCCGTACGCCCGGCCCAGGAGTCGTCCGAGCGGCACGCCGTACTGGGGACGATTGCGGTACTTGAGGGCATGCTGGACGGCCTGGAGGGGGCTGTTTTTGTCAAAGATCCAGAGCGAAAGCTCCCGGTCAATCGCGCCGCGGCCGACCGGCAGCCGGTCCAGGCGAGCACCGATTGCCATCTCAGGCACTCGCTCCAGGGAGGTCAGGCAGCGGGGGCAAAGGGGCAGCCGGGGCGATTCCGGACGTGCACCACACCCCAAGCACCGAGGCGGGTACACCAAATCCAGAAGACCTCGGCCGAGACGCACGGCGCGGGTTGCAACCGGGCGAAGAAACGACAGCGAGAGACGCCAATTCTGCATAGCCCGGGAAGACAGTTTTGGCGATAATTCGTCGGGAATGGGTAGACAGGGCATCCCGCGCTTTCATAGTGTCTATTCCGTTGAAAAGGCGTGAAGACAATTGCGCCCCCGGTTGCAACCTCTTGTGTTCTCTTTTCCCAAATACCGACAGGCCCCCATGGCGGACCGAGATCGCCGCGGCATGCTGATCACGAACAATGGAACCGAGCAGGTGCGGGTCTCCATGGCGTCGCGGATGCTGCGGATCGGCCCCGGAGAGCAAGCCCTCATCACGCCTGAGGAAGTGCGCGACCCTGCTCTCCGGGAGGCTCTGCAAGAGCGAAGCATTGCGATCGTGCGGCCCGCCACGGAGGCCGAGGACGAGGCCCTTCAGAAGCGCCTTCAGGGCGACGAGGGACAGAATTAATTGCATCCACCGATCGTCGTCCGGGATGAATATTCTTGCGCTGGAGCCCTGGTACAAGGGGACCCACCGGCACTTTCTTGATGGGCTGGCCAGCCACAGCGCGCACACCATCCGGGCCGTGACCATGCCGGGACGCTTCTGGCGGTGGCGCATGGAGGGCGGCGGCGTAACGCTGGCGGAAAAGGCCCGGGGGGTGGTTGAGGATGGATTTGCTCCCGATCTGGTGTTCGCCACGGGTCTGGTCAATCTGCCCGCCGTGTTGTCCCTGGCACGTCCGCATCTCGACGGCGTCCCGGTGGTGCAGTATTTCCACGAAAACCGACTCACCGACCTGCGACCGCCGGGCGAAGAACGCGAACGGGCCTACGCGATCACCAACTACCTGTCGGCCCTGGCCGCCGACCGTGTGGTCTTCAACTCGCAGTCGCACTTCGACGAGTTTATTGAAGCCCTGCCGCAACTCCTGCGGGATTTCCCGGACTTCACGAACCTGCACACGGTGCGTGCCCTCCGAGAAAAAAGCACCGTCCTCCACCCGGGGCTGGACCTCGCGGCTCATGACGCGCACGCCGGGGAGCGGACCCGTCGCTCGCCTCGGTCCCGCTCGCCGATTGTGCTCTGGAATCAGCGCTGGGACTACGACAAAAACCCAAACGCTTTCTTTCGGGTGATGAACCGGCTCGACGACGTGGGCGCTCCGTTTCGGCTCATCCTGGCCGGCGAACATTTTCGCGATCAGCCGGAAGCGTTTGATCGGGCCTTCGAGCGGTACGCCGAGCGGATTCTCCATTACGGCTACGCCGAAGGATTCGACGAGTACAGTCGCCTGCTCCACCGCGCCGACGTGGTGGTATCGACGGCCCGGCACGAGTTTTTCGGAGTGGCCCTTCAGGAAGCGATCTACTGCGGTTGTCACCCGCTCCTGCCCAATCGGTTGAGCTATCCGGAGTTGATACCAGAGACGCACCACCGCCCCCTGCTCCACGCTCCCATCCTGTACGAAGATACCGACGATCTTTTTGAGATCCTCCGGGACATCCTGGAGGGCGAAACCCGACCACTTCCGCCCGAGACGCTCCGCGAGATCCCAGCCGACCTGGACTGGTCCACCCGCGCGAGTGAGTTTGATGCCTTGTTCTTGGACGTGGGGACGGAATCGGAAGACCCCTTGTAAGCCCCCTTGGGTGCATAACCCGCGACGACCGTGCCTGCCCACACGTGGGCGCCCCACGCCCGCATTCAGTTCTGTCGGGCGTTCACCAGTTCAAACGCACGGGGCGGGGCCGGCGCCCCATCCACTGCGTACGCCCGAAAGGAACCGTCATTGCCCACCATCACCACGAGCGCATCCTCATTGGGGTTGTACGACTGAAATCGGGTGTCGAGCCACTCCGAGGGCAGGCGTTCGGCCTGTTGCTTGAGCCAACCCCCCTCCGCGGGACTGTACATGAGGTTGTGCATCCCGACGGTCTCGTGGATAGGGCCGGCCGCCGGGTCGCGCTTGGTGACGACCACGGTGCCGATGCCGTGTCGCTTGAATCCAAGGTAGGAGGCCGCGGCCACGTCCATCCAGTAGTCCGTCAAGAAATCGTGGTGGTCGTCCTCCTTGGGATCGTTGGCCGGTTGGCCGTCTGGGGCTTTGATGGTGACGACGTGTCCATTCTCGTCAATCAGGGAGGTGCTGCGCATGTCGGGATGGGCTGTATTGAACACGATAACCGAGGCGTGAACGGAAACGGCGGCACCGCGAGTTTCTCACGGTGCCGCCGGACGGGGGGACGTTGCAATGTTTCTACGTCGGGGCCCTCTAGCTCATGTTCTTTACGACCGCCTGTCCGAACTCGCTGCACTTCAGCAGCTCGGCGCCCTCCAGGTTACGCTCAAAGTCGTACGTCACGCGCTTCTGGGAAATCGTGGTCTCCAGGGCGTCGAGAATTACGTTCGAGGCTTCGGGCCAGCCCATGTAGTCAAACATGAGGCGGCCCGACAGGATGAGCGCCGACGGGTTCACCTTGTCCTGGCCGGCGTACTTATTGGCGGAGCCGTGGACCGGCTCGGCCAGGCAGGCCGCGTCGCCGAAGTTGGCGCCGGGGGCCACGCCGAGGCCACCAATCTGCGCGCCGCAGGCGTCGGAGAGGTAGTCGCCATTCAGGTTCGGCATCGCCAGCACATCGTACTGGTCGGTGCGCGTCTGAATCTGCTGGAGCATGTTGTCGGCAATTCGGTCGTTGACGACGACCGCGTCCTCAGGCGGATCGCCGTCGCGCTCCTCCCAGAGGGTGTCTTCGGTAATGACCTCATCGCCGTACTCCTCGCGGGCCACCTCGTAGCCCCAGTCCCGGAAGGCGCCCTCGGTAAATTTCATGATGTTGCCCTTGTGCACGAGCGTCACAAACTGTTTGTCGTCGTTCTCCAGGGCATAGTCGATGGCTTCGCGGACGAGGCGCTTCGTCCCGAACTCGGTGATGGGCTTGATGCCGATGCCGACGGGGCCGTCGTGGATGGTTTCGTCGAAGCCCATCTGCTCTTCGACGAACCGGCGCACCTGTTCGACTTCCTCGGTCCCGGCCTTCCACTCGATGCCGGCGTAGACGTCCTCGGTGTTCTCCCGGAACGTGACCATGTCCATCTGCTCCGGGTTCTTCATCGGCGAGGGGACGCCGTCGATGTAGTAGGTGGGGCGGACGTTCGCGTAGAGGTCGAGCTTCTGTCGAAGCGCGACGTTCAGCGACCGGAAGCCGGCCCCAACGGGAGTGGTGAGGGGGCCTTTGATCGCTACGCGGTGGTCGCGGATGGTTTCTACGGTTTCCTCGGGCAGAAGCTCACCGGTCTGTTCTTTGGCCTTCTGGCCAGCCAGCACTTCTTTCCACTCGATGGCGCGGGTCCCGTCGTAGGCCGTCTTCACGGCGGCGTCAAAGACAGGGCGAGCGGCGGCCCAGATGTCGGCCCCAACGCCGTCGCCTTCGATGTAGGGAATGATGGGCGTGTCGGGGACGTGGAGGTGTCCGTCCTCCACGGTAATGCGTTCGCCGGAGGTGCTCATGGGGGGATGATTGGTTGGAGAGACAAAACAAGAGAATGAAGGGGGGCGTCCTCTCGGTGCGAAAGAGGCCCGTTCGGACCCTCCCGCGGGTCGCCGCTACACCAGTCGGTGCGGGTCGGGCGCAACGTGCAGCCAGGATGCGTATCGAATACGTCAAGATAGCCCCTGGAGGCGACACCGTCTATTAGGAACGCGGAAAAACAAAAGCGAAGGAAGTTTCACACCACCTCGGAGTCCCGACTACAATTGTCGTGTAAGGTCGCGGAGGCGAAGCTCCCACACCTTGTATGCGGCTTCCCACACGATGGACCGACTCATCTTGGATTGTCCCTCGGTGCGCTCGGTAAAGATGACGGGGATCTCCTGGATGGTAAATCCGGCCCGCCAGGTGCGGTAGTGCATTTCGACCTGGAAGGCGTAGCCGTCGGAGTTGACGCGATCGAGGTCAATGGCCTCCAGGACGCGCCGGTGAAAGCACTTAAAGCCGGCCGTCACATCATGGATGGGCATGCGGGTAATGGTACGCGTGTAGATGCCGGCAGCGTAGGAAAGAACGAGGCGGGGCAGCGGCCAATCAATGACGCGCACACCATTGACGTACCGAGAGCCAATGGCAAGGTCGGCGTCTCCGTTCTCGATTGGCTCTATGAGGCGGGGCAGGTCGTCGGGGTCGTGCGAGAGGTCTGCATCCATCTCGCAGATGTAGGTGTACCCGCGGGCCAGCGCGTACCGAAAGCCTCGGAGGTAGGCCGTGCCCAGACCCAGTTTCCCACTTCGTTCGATGAGGTCGAGGCGGTCGGATGCATCGGCCATTTTCTCTTTTACGAGGTCGGCCGTGGCGTCCTCCGAATTGTCGTCGACGACCAGAATTGAAATCGGCATCGGCTGGGCCAGCACCAGGTCGATCACGGGGCCGATGTTGTCGGCCTCGTTGTAGGTGGGAATGATGACCAGGGCGTCGGTGCTGGGGGGCGTGGGGGCGGAGGGCACAGGACGGGGCACGTGAGTACTGAAGAGCGCCAGCGGATTGCGCAGCAAAAACCTAATCGGTGCTCGTCCAAAAGACAACGAGTCGCATTTGGAATCGCTCCTTAGATGGGGAGGCGACGAAGAATCCCCTGACGCGAAACCGGTGCCTGGGGGGAAGATACAAAAGCCGGCGAAGTGCACCGCGCAGATTGCTTCTTTCGGTCGTATCGTCGATTCTTTTAAACTGGGCACCGATGCGTCTGTGCGACGCCCACGCCGACTGTGTTTCCCATCATCCAATCCCGACGCTTGTCATGGCTGATCACACTTCGGCCTCTAATTCTTCCTCCGGCTCGAACGGAAGCTTCGATGCCGCTGCGGGCTTCCCCGACGGGTTCCCACACGCCTCCCGCCTGAAACGGGCCGGGGTGGAGACCCTCGCCGATTTGCAGGAAGTGGACTCGCTCGAAGACCTCAGTGGCATCGGGCCGACGTACGCGGAAGAGATTCAAGAGGCCCTCGAGGAGCTCAACGTTTCGGAGGGAGCGACCGATGCGGCGATGACCGAAAAGCGCCCGAGCCCGCTTTCGGGTGACGGGGCCGCCGAGGAAGCTCCGGAAGGCCCGTGGACACGGCAGCCCATTAACATTCCCGAGGGGCCGGTCACGGAGACCGTATCGTTTGACACGTACCCGGCCGATACGTACACCCATGCGGAGCTTGGCTTCGAGGATGATGAGGTGCTCGACCTTCTACACAACATGCTCCTGCAGCGCCGATTCGAGAACCGGTGCCGGCAGATGTATCAGCAGCAGAAGATTTCGGGCTTTCTGCATCTCTACATCGGACAGGAGGCGGTGTCGACCGGAAGCATTAACGCGATTCGGCTTGGGGAGGACTCCGTGATTACGGCCTACCGGGACCACGGGATGGGTCTGGCCATGGGCATGACGGCCGAGGAGTGCATGGCCGAACTGTTTGGCAAAAAGACCGGGTGCTCGAAGGGGAAGGGAGGATCAATGCACTTCTTCGACGCTGAGAAAAAGATGATGGGCGGGCACGCCATCGTCGGGGCGCACCTGCCGCTCGGGGCCGGGCTTGCGTTCGCGCACAAGTATCGGGGCGAAGATAATGTGACCCTCTGCTTCTTTGGCGACGGGGCCATGCACCAGGGCGCCTTCCGGGAGGCGTGCAACCTGGCTGGCATCTACGAACTGCCCATCGTCTTTATCTGTGAGAACAATCAGTACGCGATGGGCACGGCGGTGGACCGCGTGATGAGTAAGCCCGACCTCTACCGCCACGGCTACAATTTCGACTTTCCCTCCTCGCTCGCCAGCGGAATGGACGTGTTCAGCGTCAACAAGGCCGTGCGGGATCACGTCGAGAACCATGCACGCGAGGGGCAGCCCTCGCTCCTGGAAGTGCGCACGTATCGCTACCAGGGCCACTCGATTACGGACCCGGCCGAATACCGTGCCGAAAACGAACTCGACCAGCGCAAGAGCGAGGATGCGATCGCACGGCTCCAGCAGTACATCGTGGACCGAGGCATTGCCTCCGACGACGACATCGACGCGATCGACGAGGAGGTCAAACAAACGGTCCAAGATGCCATCCAGGCGGCCGACGACGCCCCCTTCCCGGACGACGAGGCCATCTACGACGACATTTACACGCAGGAAGATTATCCGTTTATCGCCTAGAGAAGGGGAGGAATGGGGCGATGCCCATTTCGGCGCACTCGCCCGCCCCTGCTCAGTCCAAATTCCTAACTCCAAATTCCACGTTCGAACACTATGGCTACGCTGCAATTCCGCGAGGCGCTCCGCGAGGCAATGACCGAGGAGATGGAGCGCGACGAGGACATCTTCCTCATTGGGGAAGAGGTCGCCGAATACGATGGGGCCTACAAGGTGAGCAAAGGGATGCTTGACCAGTTCGGCCCCCGGCGCATCATTGATTCCCCCATTAGCGAGCTTGGGTTTGCGGGGCTTGGCATTGGGGCGGCGATGAACGGGCTTCGGCCCATCGTCGAGTTCATGACGTTCAACTTCTCATTCGTTGCCTTCGATCAGGTGATCAACAACGCGCCCAACATCCGCTACATGTCGGGGGGGCAGTTTAAGGTCCCCATCGTCTTTCGCGGGCCCAACGGCGCCGCCGGTCAGTTGGCCGCCACGCACTCGAATTCGACCGAGGCGCTTTACTCCAACTTTCCGGGCCTGAAGGTCATTGCCCCCTCCATCCCCGACGACGGCAAGGGCCTGCTGAAGAGTGCCATTCGGGACGACGACCCGGTGGTCTTCCTCGAAAGCGAGCTTATGTACGGGATGAAGCGGGAGGTCAGTGACGCGGACGACTACACCATTCCCATCGGCTCCGCCCGCGTGGCGCGCGAGGGCGACGACGTAACCATTGTCGCGCACAGCAAGAGCTATCACATCGCGATGAACGCGGCCGACGAGTTGGAGGAGCGGGGCTATGAGGCTGAGGTGATCGACCCGCGCACCATCAAGCCGCTCGACATTGAGACGATCGTCGAGTCGGTCGTGAAGACGAACCGCCTGGTCGTCGTTGACGAGAGCAATCCGTTCACTAGTGTGGCCTCCGAGATCACGCATCAGGTGCAAGACCGCGCCTTCGACTACCTCGACGCGCCCATCCTGCGCGTCACGGCACCCGACACGCCGGCTCCCTACGCCCCCAACCTCATGGACGCCTACATGCCCGGAGTGGACGAGACGGTCGACAAGTGCCTGCAGGTCATGTACGCCCAGTGATTGTGGATTTTGGACTTTGGATTTTGGATGGTCTCCGAGGTTCAGAGCTCCGCTTCTCTTATCGAAATCCAAAATCAAAAATCTAAATTCGACGTATGGCGACGCCAATTGAAATGCCGAAGCTCAGTGACACCATGGAAGAGGGGATGCTCTCAGCCTGGTTGGTGGACGAGGGCGATTCGGTGGCTGCCGGCGACATCCTTGCACAGGTGGAAACGGACAAGGCCACGATGGATCTGGAGGCGTTTGACGAGGGCGTGCTCCTCAAGAAAATGATCGATGAGGGCGACGCTGTGCCCATCGGGCAACTCATTGCAGTGATTGGGGAGGAGGGCGAGGACATTTCCGACCTGCTGGGCGATGCGCCGGCCGCCGACGAAGCGGCGGAGCCTGCACCTGCAGAGGACGCTCCGGACGACGACGTGGACGATGAGGCGGAGCCTTCCCCCGAGACGGACGTGGTGGAGGAGCCGGCCGGAGACGGTCAACTCAGGGAGCGGACGCCTGAGCCGGTCCCCGCCGGGACCGACGCCGACGGGCGTCGCATCAAGGCGTCGCCGCTGGCCCGCCGCATTGCACAGGAGCACGACATCGAAATCGCCCGCGTGGAGGGCTCTGGGCCGGAGGGCCGCATCATCCGGCGGGACGTGGAGGCGTTCATGGAAGAGCAAGGGCCGGCCACAGAGCGAGAGCAGGCCCCGGAGCGAGACGAGCGAGCCCCCGAACCGGCTCCCCAGCCCGCCGTGGAGGCTCCAAGCTACGACATGCCCGAGGACGAGGCCCCGTACGAGCGCGAGGGCATTTCGCAAATGCGGAAAACCATTGCGCGGCGCCTGTCCCAGAGCAAGTACTCGGCCCCACACTTTTACCTCACCGTCGACATCGACGTAGAGAAGGCCGTGGCGCTGCGAGCGGACCTCAACGAGTTGGCGGAGGAGCAGGGCCGGGCGAAGATCTCCTTCAACGACCTCATCACGAAGGCTTGTGCCTTGGCGCTTAAGGATCACCCCTACGTCAATGCGGCGTACCTGCCCGACGAAGGGGAAATCCGCAAGTTTAACCGCGTGCACATGGGCATTGCCATGGCCATTGACGAGGGGCTCATCACGCCCGTCGTGCGGGACGCGGATCGGAAGGGCCTCACCGAGATTGCGCGAGAGACGAAGGAACTGGCGGAGCGCGCCCGCACCCGCGACCTGGAGCCGGAGGAGTTTGAGGGCGCGACCTTCACCACGAGCAACCTCGGCATGTTCGGCATCGAGGAGTTTACGGCCATCATCAACCCGCCGAACTCGGCCATCCTGGCCATCGGTGAGATTCGCGATACGCCGGTGGTGGAGGAGGGCGAAGTGGTGCCCGGCAAGCGCATGAAGGTGACGCTCTCCTGCGACCACCGAGTCGTGGATGGGGCCCTGGGAGCGCAGTTCCTGGAGAGCGTTCGCTCGTACATCGAGGAGCCGATGAACCTGTTGCTCTGATGCGTTGCGCACGGGAACGTTGACCGGTCAACGTTCGCCCGCTCAACGCCGTATCATGACCATTGCTCACATCTCGGATCTGCACTTTGGGCGCCTCGCAGACCCCGGAGTCGTGGATGCATTGGGGCGAGAAATCAATGGGGGAGCAGTCGACCTGGTGGCGTTAAGTGGTGACCTGACGCAGCGAGCCCGGCCCCGCGAGTTTGCTGCGGCACAAGATTTTCTATCGGCCCTGGATCCCCCTCTTCTCGTCGTGCCGGGGAACCACGACGTGTACCCGTGGTGGCGGCCCGTAAAGCGCCTGCTCTGGCCGCTCCAGCGGTACAAGCACGCCGTTACCGACGACCTCGCCCCGTCCTTCGCAACCGACGGGGTGGCCGTGCTGGGCATCGCGACGGCGCACGGCGCCACCATCAAGGGCGGACGCATTACGGATGCCGATCGTGCGGCCATCCACGAGTACTTTTCTGAGGTGTCCGAGGCGGCCTTTCGTGTCCTCGTCCTGCACCACCATCTCACCAAGATTCGATCGGTTGGGCCGCACGACGTGGCACGCTACGCCCGAGAAACCCTTGAGGCGGCGGCCGCGGCCGGCGTTCACCTCATCCTGTGCGGTCACCTCCACGTTTCCCACGTCGAAACGCTCCGGGTTGACCGCCACCGCATCGTGGTGGCGAGTGCCGGAACGGCCACGAGCAACCGCTGGCGCGCGCCCACCGGGGCGGTCAATTTCTACAACCGCATCACGATCGCGTCCGACGCCTTCGATGTTGAAGAGCGGCGCTACGTCCCCAGGGACCATCAGTTCGTTCGTGACGGAGTGACGCGGTTTGACCGTGCGGTCTGACGCGCAATCATCTGAGGCCCGGCGCTCCGTCCGAGGCGCCCCTGAACATCGCGAACATGATGCCGCCCAGCGTCGTCAGTAGCGCGAGGGGAGGAGCAGGCGACGTGTGCTTCGGTCCCCGGTGCCGCCCCCCGCAGC
This sequence comes from Salinivenus sp., assembly GCA_046540815.1. Classification (GTDB taxonomy): domain Bacteria; phylum Bacteroidota; class Rhodothermia; order Rhodothermales; family Salinibacteraceae; genus Salinibacter. Next base: position 23,897 of record JBKHEM010000003.1, on the reverse strand, counting down.
AAAAAGGGGGGAGAACGGGGGAGCCACCCTGCCCCACTGCTCGCGGGGACCGACCCGGGCAGCGGAGCGTGGGCTCCGTGGAATCCACTTCAAAAGTCAGACGTTGCGAACACCTCCCAGAATAGGACCGTTCTCCCTCATCGGAATCCCCCGGCGGAGCGCCGGGCTCCATTGCGATCCATCATCGATCCGCCCACGGGATGGCGCCGACGCAGACCACCGAAATCAATCAACTCCTAAGCCCCGGGCGCATCCGCATTGGATTGCCGGGAACGTCGAAGGACGGCGTGATCGACGCCCTGGTGGACCTGCTGGACGGGCACGAGGCCGTCGACCAGCTGGAGGCGGTCCGCACTGCCATCTTCGAGCGGGAGAACATGATGTCCACCGGGGTGGGGAAAGGGCTGGGCCTGCCCCACGCCAAGACGGACGCCGTCACGGAAACGGTGGCGTCCTTTGCCACGACGGCCGAACCGGTCGACTTTGGGTCCATCGACGACGTGCCCGTGCGGCTCCTGCTTCTGCTGGTCGGCCCCGAAGCCCATAAGTCCCAGCACATCAAGATCCTGGGGCGCATTTCCCGTCTCGTAAGTCGCGATGAACTGCGCGAGCGCCTGCTCCGGGCCCAAAGCCCCGAGGTTGTCATTGAGATCCTTCGGGAGGGCGAGTTGGCCCTTCGTAGGTAGGTCGTCCCGTTCCCGTCTGCTGTTTGCACCGATTCCCCACCCCCACTCCGTGAGTACGTTTCAGAACATCAAAGGGACTTTCGATATTCTGCCGGAGCCGTATTCGGACGCCGGCGACACTCGCGTGGCCCCGAGCGTGGAGTGGCGTTTCGTCGAGCAGGCGGTGCGCGACGTGCTGGAACGCCACAACTTCGATGAAATTCGGACGCCCGTCCTGGAGCCGACGGAGCTGGTGGCGCGGGGCGTGGGAGAGGCGACCGACATCGTCCAGAAGGAAATGTTCGCGTTTGAGCGGTCCGGGACTCAGTACGTGCTTCGGCCCGAGGTGACCGCGCCGGTAATGCGATCCTTTCTCCAGCACCACCTCGACCAGCGCGGAGGGGTGCAGAAGCTCTACTACATTGGGCCGTGCTTCCGTGCCGAGCAGCCGCAGAAAGGGCGCTATCGTCAGTTTCATCAGTTCGGCGTCGAGGTGATCGGGGCCGATGATGCCCGGGCCGACGCCGAAACCATTGCGGCGATGATGGCGATCTACGAGGCGCTCGACATTTCGGGGACGCGCCTTCGGATCAATACGCTGGGAACGCCCGATCGGCGCGCGGCCTACGTCGACGCCCTGCGCGACTACTTAGACGACTACAAAGAAGATCTCTCCGACACGAGCCGCCGGCGCCTGGAGCGCAATCCCCTCCGCGTCCTCGATACCAAGCTGGAGCACGAGCAGACCCTCCTGCAAGACGCTCCCCAACTCGTCGACTTCGTGGACGACGACAGCCTCGCGCACTACGACCGCGTGAAAGCCCTGCTGGAGGACCTCGGCGTCCCGTACGAGGAAGATCCCTTTCTCGTCCGCGGCCTCGATTACTACACCGAAACGACGTTTGAACTCGAGAGTCCGGACCTCGGGGCACAGAGTGCACTGGCGGGCGGGGGCCGCTACGATCGTTTGGCCGAGGTGCTGGGCAGCGACCGTCCGGTGCCGTCCATTGGGTTTGCGGCGGGCATGGAGCGGTTGTTCTTGGCCCTCGACGCCGCCAATGGGGACCGTCCCGGCCTCCCGCGCCCCGACGTGTTCATCGCCGCCCTCGGTGAGGCCGCCGAACGGTGGGTCTTTCGCACGACCCAATCGCTACGCGAGGCGGGCCTCCACGTGGCGCACGACCTCAAGGGACGCTCGCTTAAGGCCCAAATGAAGGAGGCCAATCGTCAGGAAGCGTCCTACACGCTCATCATCGGCGACAATGAGTTGGAGGCCGAAGCGGCGACCGTCAAAGAGATGGCCAGCGGCGAGCAGGACGAGGTTCCGTTTGATGAACTGGAGGCGACCCTCCGCCGTCGAATCGAGGCAGGCTCTGCCCCTCGGGCGTAGGGCCTGTGCGCGTGACGCCGGGCCGACCCGCCACCAGGGCGTCCCCGGCCACCATTGACAGGGGGACGGGACCAATGAACACTGCCCCGCCGGGCGCAACGCCCGACGGGGCAGCGTGCCAAGTCGGTCGTGGGAAAAGGTATCCCTTTTCGGAACGGGTGCTGGAAGGTTCATCTAAACATTACTCGAACCGGACGGGCACCGACTGATCCACGTCCGCGGACTGCGTCGCGGCAAGATCCAGGGCCTCTCGGATCTCTTTCTCCGTGGCGGACTCGGGAATGGTGACGCGAGGAGCAGCCTGCGACATGGACTCCGACGTTGCACACGTCGCCTTAATGTGCATGGGCGTAAAGATGCCGAAGGTCAGGGAGCCCACAAGCATATTGGGAAAGCTCAGGCGAGTCTCCACCCGGGCAACACCATTTTCGCATTCCTGAGCAGTTTCAACGACCGACGGGGGCACAAGCCCGTTGATCCAGGCCGGGGCAAACGTGTTTTCCACAACCTCGTTGGAGGCCTGCTTGCCGGTTGTGACCTGCGCGTGATAGCAGCCCGTAAGGACGAGCGCCAGGCTCAACAGGATAGCAAGGATTGGGAGTCGAGTCTTAGGCGAGGACATAGTCAGAAAAGTGATTGGTTACATGTTATTTGATGGACCAAGCAAAGGTAAGATAGTTAGTCGCAAAGAGTAAAGGATGCTTTGGGGCGCGATTGTCTCTTCGTTTTATGTCGGTGAACGCTATGCTGGAATTGCAGTCTTGGGGACTTCGAGTTTGTCTGATCCTTATCGTTGGGGGGATCTTTCTGGGATGTGCGTCGGACCCGGCTGCAAATGACGAGCCGGTTCGGGTGATGACGTACAACATCGAGGACGTGCGGACCGCCGATGTGAGGCAGTCGGACCATCCGCGCCTTCAGTCAGCGGCGGCTCGCATTCAAGACCTCGCGCCGGATGTGCTTCTCGTGAATGAACTCACCTATGACCAGCCGGGGGCGCCCGGGTATCGGGAGGGGGCGTCGGAGGGACAGAACGCCCGTCGTTTCGTCGAGAACTACCTGTCGAGTCCGCAGGCCGATAGCCTGGAGGGGCGTTCATACCAGACGGTGATGCTGCCCGTCAACACCGGCATCCCGAGTGGCCACGACCTCAACAACGATGGCCGAGTGGTTTCGACGGTGCCCGAGGTGCCAGGGTCACCGGAGGACGGGAGCGTCGCCTCACAGACCGATGCGGGACGAGCCTACGGCAACGACGCCTGGGGATTTGGCACGTTCCCCGGCCAGTACGGCATGGCGCTGTTTGTCCGGGACGACCTGACGGTGCTGCGCGATTCGATCCGCACGTTCCGCCTGCTCGAATGGTCTTCGATGCCGGACGCCGCGGTGCCAGTCGATTCCACGACCGGAGAGCCCTGGTACTCTGATGCCGCGTGGGAGGAGATGCGCCTGTCCTCCAAGAGCCACTGGGACGTGCCGGTTCGCCTGCCGGACGGCACGGTGCTGCACCTCCTGGCGAGCCATCCCACACCGTCCGGGTTTGATGGCGTGGCTCAGCGCAATGACCGCCGCAACCACGACGAAATCCGGCTGTGGACCGATTACCTGCGCAACCGGTCGTATATTGAGGATGACTCGGGCCGGAGCGGGGGGCTTCACGCCGACGCCCGGTTCGTTGTGATGGGGGATTTGAATGCTGACCCGGACGACGAAAGTCGGTTCCGGGGCACCATTCGGTGCCTCCTGGATCACGCCCGGACCCAGGACTCGGTCGTACCCACGGCCTCGCCCACCGGGCAGCGGGCCTTCCCCGACCTGGACCCCGACGACACGGCCCGCTGGGGCGGACGCATCGACTACGTGCTCCCGTCCGTCGGCTTGTCGGTAGAGGACAGCGGCGTGTGGCGCCCTGCGCCCCGGGACACGAGCGCCCAGCCCGCCAGCGATCACTTTCCGGTGTGGGTCGACCTCGTGCCGTCCCCCTGAATCGACTCGTCTTGTTTCTCACGTTCCTCCCCCTTCTGCTCATGGACTGGAGTCAGACCACCATCACGCTTCCCCCGAAGGAGCGCGGGTTTCACCTCATCACGGACGCGGTGCGCGATCAGGTGCCCGCCATTGCCGACTACCGCGTCGGCATTCTGCATCTCTTCCTCCAGCACACGTCGGCTTCGCTCACCATCAACGAAAACGCCGCACCGGCCGTGCGGCGCGACCTGGAGCGCCACTTCAACGAGATGGTGCCCGAAAACCAGCCGTACTACGAGCATACGGTAGAGGGCCCCGACGACATGCCGGCGCACATCAAAGCTGCGATGCTCGACACGAGCCTGTCGATTCCCATTCGGGAGGGACGCCTGGCCTTTGGGACGTGGCAGGGCATCTACCTCAATGAGCACCGGGACCAGGGCGGCTCCCGATCCCTTGTAGCGACGCTGTACGGGGAGAAGGAATAGCGGTCGACGAGGCCTTTCGCGGCGAAATCCACAACGCCCCCTACAGAACACCCGTCTACGCGGGCTCGGTTGCGCCGGCGAGGCGGAGGGCAAGGCGCCGGGCCCGCGCGTACAGGTTGTGGACGTGCGTGTAAGTGAAATGGGCACTCCGGCCCAGCAGGTGCAGGTTCTCAAAGCGCCCCAGGTACGCCTTCAGGCGCTCGGCCTTTTCTTCCGACCCGACCTCCAGAATCGGGTACGCGAACGGAACGGCGTGATGGTCGGCCGCCACAATCTCGTGCGCCCCGTCGATCAAGCCTTGACTGCGGAGCACCTTCACGGCCTGCGCCCGCAACGCCTCGTCCGGCTGGGTCCACTCCGTGCTGTCGGGGTGGCAGGGACGCTCGAGCACGACAACGGTCTGGTCGTCGGGCGCCATGTCGGGGCTCCGGTTTTTGGGCTCGTAGAGGCGCGTGAAGGGAATCGAGCGATCCGGGAAGTACAGGGAGGCATTGGGCGTGAGGGACGGTCGGTCGAGGCCGAGGACGATCAGCCGGAGGTGACGGAAGCGCATCGACTGGGCCAGGGACTGGAGGTCCCTGGGCGGGGCCGGGGTGAGGAGGCGGAAGACGAGTGTGAGGGGGAGCGTGCTGGCCACCGTCTCCACGTCCACGGTCTCCTCCCCGTTCACCGTAACGTGCTGGATGCGGCGGCGGGTGTGTCCAATACTCGTAATTCGGGCCCCGGTGTGGATGTGCTCGTGGCCCAGGGCGTTGGCGGTGGCCGCGGCGATCTGGCCGTAGCCGTGCCGCGGGTAGTAGAATGAGCCGTCCAGGTGGCGCGCCTTTTCCTTCGCCCCGCCGAACGCTTCGAGGAAAAAGGTCTTCAGATCGAGTCCTTCAAGGCGGTCGCCGGCCACGCCGGGGGAGAGACGTTTGGCGTCGGCGCCCCAGAGCTTTTCAGTGTAGTTCAGGAGGAACAGGTTGGCGAGCGTGGGGCCGTAGCTCTGCAGCGCCATCTCCTCAAAGTGGTCGGCATTCTCCGAGAGACGCGGGATGGAGAGCTGCTCCCACGCAATTCGGGTGAGCAGGGAGAAGGGAAGGTTTCGGAGGAGGTCGAACGGGGCAAGAGGGAAGTCTATTTGGCGGCCGCGCCAGCAGATCTGACTGGGGGCGTCCACGCGCCGCAGGTCGTCGCCCAGGAGGGCCTTGATGTCGGCCGTTACCGCGGCGTTTTTGTCGTGGAAGCGGTGTGCGCCGGTGTCGTAGCGGAAGGGGCCGAGTTGTAAGGTGCGAGCGTTGCCGCCCACCGTCTCGGCCGCTTCAAAAAGGCGAACGCCGATGCCCTGTCGACGGGCGTAAAACCCGAGGGCCAAGCCGGCGGGGCCGCCCCCCAGGATGGTTAACGGGGCCTCGGACGTGCTAGTGGTCGTAGACATAGACGTTCACTTTGGGCCACATGCGATTGACGTACGGGTTGTGGTAGAACGTGTGGACGCGGGTGGGGGAGCGGTCCAGGAGCGAGGGGTCGGTCCCAACCACCAGGGTGCGACCGGTCGTAGTGCGACGCAGCCGGCGCAGGTCGCTCGAATCCCGGACGGAGAAAAACTGTGCGTCGACCCGCTGCGTCCGCAGATAGGTATTGACGAGGGGGTCGGAGGCCACGCGGATGGGAGACGCATCTTGGGTTTGCTCCTCCACAAATGTTTTGGCCTGTGCGATGGCCGACGGATCACGGTGTTGATCGACGAGCACGAGGGTGACGGCGGCGTAGGCCCCGACCGTTAGTAGCACCACCCCCCTGGCCATTGGCGACCGGGTGCGCCAGAGGGCCGCAGCGCCCGTCGCCAACACCGGCAGGAGCAGTGCCAGAAGGGGAAGCACGTGGCGGCTCTTGTGGACCACATTCTGAAAGAAAAAGATCCAGAGGCCGTAGAGGAGAACGCAGATGCCTATGAGCCAGGCCTGTGGGGACCTCAGAAGGCCCCTATTGCTCAGCCGCCACGCTCCCAGACCGCCGATGCCCAGGAGACCTGCACTCCCAACACCAGTCAGCGGATGACGTCCCGGCCACCATCCCCCCAGGCCGTCGGCCCACAGGCCTTGCACCACGCCAGAGAGTCGCCGTCCGAGGTCGGATTCCGTTTGCACGGTGCCACCAAAATCGGTAAAGTGCCCCGTGGTTTGTCCCCAGGCCACATCGAGCAGCGTCCAGAGGCCCGTATCGAGGGTCATCGGGACGAGCCACACGGCTACGCTGACGACACCGGTGGCCAGCAGCCGTCCGGGCCGGCTCGAGCGGAACAGGACCCACAGGGCGGGCACAATCACCAGCGGGAGGTACGACAGGCGGAGCCCCGCCAGCAGGCCCGTGAGGGCGATGCCGGCGAGGGCGGCCGTCTCATTTATTGCCCCCTTCCGGTCAGGAAGAGATCGAACGAGAAGGGCAAGGGCGGCGAGCGCACCCGCCGTGCCGAGGAGGTCGGGCATGTAGCGGTTGGCCATAAGCCACAGGAGCGGACAAAAAAGGACCGCCCCCGCCATGGCGGCTCCTTCGACCGAACGCAAGGAGACGCCGCACAGCCGAAGCACTGCCCAGAGGATGCCCGCCGTGGCGAGGCCGCCAACAATAGAGAAGCTCGCACTGAACGAGTCTACTGGGGCGTAGAAGAGCTCTGCTGCGGCCCAGAAGACCGGGTAGCCCGGAAAGTGCGGCTGAAGCGAAGCGATGTCATATTCGTCCGCGACACTGAGAGCGAACCGCAGACTGTCAGGGTCCTCGATATAGGTGATGGTGGTGGCAAGCCGACTCCCCACGCACACAAGAATCACTGCGGTCCACGCCACGCCAGCGGGCGATCGGAGGGCGCTCCACATCCGGTCCACGGCCTCGAGTGGAGAGCCACCTGCCATCGGATGGAGGGAAAAAAGCGGGCTCACGGGACGAAGGCGGAGGGTACATAGACACCGAGGCCCCTCCTCCGGTCAGGCGGAAGAGGGGCCGTCGGCGATTGCTCGTCGGAAGTACACTGCGTGGTTCTAATCTACAGGCTACCAGTTCTCCACGTTGCTGCTGTCGAAGCCGTACGCGTCCGCGAGAATCTGCGTCGCGTCCGCAAGGTCGCTTTCGTACTCCGACACCGTCATTTCACCGTACGGCGGGTCATTTCCGACGTCGTCGAGGAGGTCATTCAGTTGGGTGTCGCTCAGTGTGCTGTTGTAGAACTGAAGGCCCCAGGCAAACGCCTTGGCCTCACCCCAGGCCCCCTCGCTAATATCGCCCTGCTCGACGGTTTTGCCGTCGTCAAGGCTGCTCAGTTCGCTCTCCATGGCGTTGACGTAGTGAATCACGTTGACCGCCACGGTGGCCTCCCAGGCGTCAAGGGCCGTCTGGGCATGGTCGGAGGGATCGTCTCCATTTTCAATGTCTTCGCGACCTTGAACCAGCGCCTCGAAGGCATCCCGGGCAAAGTCGTTCGGCGTGCCGTTGTTTTCCGCCGCAGCGGACCGTTCGATGGCGTACGCGGCCCACGTGTGAACGTACTCGCTTGTGAGATCCACGGAGCCGTCGCCGTCAATGTCCTGCGAAGGTCCGCTCGCCAGTCCTGCCTCGCCGCCTTCGTAATCAATAAAGGGCTCAAGCGTGCGGGGGAAGCCGAAATACCCAAACGCGGCATCCCACTGCTCGGCTTCATCCGACGTGATGTCTCCATTGGCAAAGTCGTTCAAGATGGCTGCGCCCTGGCCATAAATCGGGGTTCCCAGCAGCATCTTCTCGGCAAACTGACTCAGAACAATCCCGTTGTCGGTCGTCGTGACATCCTCCGACCCGGCCCTCTCGAAGTAGTATTCGAGCAACTCGTCCGTCGTCACCTCCGACCCGGGACTGGGCGAATCCCCACTTTCCAGTTGCTGGCTTCGTGCGAGGGGCGCATCGTCCGTCAGCGAAGAAACATCAACTCCGCCCGCAATGTCACCGTAGGTGCTTTGCTCGGCGGAGATGTTTGAGGTCGGGACGGTCTTATCGTCGATGGTGCCGGTATACAGCTCGTCGAGCGCGGACTCCGAGTTGTCCGACGCGTTGCTAACCCGCACGCCGAGATCAAAGGATAGCAGGTTCGTGACTGTTTGCTCACCATATGTGTCGGATGGATATTCGAAAGGAGATTCATCCTCTCCGTTATCCCCATTGGTTCCTGCACTGTCGCAGCCGGCCAGAAGCAGCCCCACGGCGAGGAGAGGGAGCAGAAGGAGGGAGGTATAGCGAAAGTTGAAGCGTTGCATGGAAGCGTTTCGGTTGCTGAAAGAAATTAAGGAAACAAGCGTCCCGTCCCCCAGACTCCGGAGGGAGGACGTAGCGATTAGAAGTCGTATTGGATCGAGAGATTGACCTGTCGGCGAGACCCGGGAATGATCCCGGTGCTCAAGTTGGCCTGGGGCTGGCGGGGGTTCGAGTGCAGCCGGGAGCCGATGTACACGTTGTCGGTGAGGTTCTTGGCGGTCAGCTGGACGCTGAGGGCGTCGGAGTATTCGTAGGTGGCCCCGGCGTCGAACACCGTGTGGGCGGGCACGGGGCCCCGTTCGCCCCGATTGTTGGTTGTCTCCAGGTTTTCGAGGTCGGTGTAGAACCGACCGGTATAGCGGAGGTCGGTCGATAGGGTGAGCCCGATGTCCGAGAACGTCTTGGACAGGCCCACGGTGGCCGTATGGTTGGGGGCGGCGGGAAGCTCATTGCCGCCGATGTTTGTTGCGGTCCCGTCGATCGCGCTCGCGATGACGCCCTGAACGACGGCCGACTGCAGGTACGTATACGAGACATCCAGCGTAGGCAGGGGCGCGGCAAACGAGTCCCCCTGAATTCGGGTGCGGGTCTCCACCCCGTAGCTTTCGACCACGCCCAGATTTTTTTGGAATTGCGTGCGCCCCCCCACCAGGTCCTCGACGTAGAGGTAGAATCCGGTCACGTCGAATTCGCCGGCGGTGGATCGCCCCCGCACGCCGAACTCTGAGTTCCAGCTTTTCTCGGCTCTTAGGTCGAATCCGCCGTCGCTCTGATCGGTGGCACTGGGGGGATCAAAGCCCACAATAGAGAACGTGGCGCTGGACGGCGGGGTATAGCCCCGGTGGACCCCGCCGTAGACGCGGAAGTTGCTCTCGCCAAGAGAGGGGCCGAGGTCCGCGGTGCCCAGATTCCAGTTGAAGCCGAGGCGAGGGAGGGGCACCACGCTCGTCTGGTCGCGGTACTGGCTGCCATTGAGGCGGTCGATGCGCGACTGCTCAAAGAGCTCCAGTCGGAAGCCGGGGGAGAGGCGGAGCGGCCCCCACTGCATCTCCTCCAGGGCGTGAAGCGACAGGGCCCGCGTCTCGTAAACCGAGCTGCCCCCGACTATGGTAACGGGATCGGGGTCCGACACCTCACCCTTGTAGAAAACCCCTTCCCGAACGCCCACCTCGTCGCTGATCTTGCGGTCGTCCTCAAACCGCTCCCAGTGTAGCCGGCCCCCAAGCTCCAGCTCCGAATCCCGGCCGAAGACCCCGTGATCCACCTCAATCGAGTGCTCAACGCCTGTTACATAGAATGTGCGGATGTTTGCGAAGTACGGCTGATCGTCAAGGGTCAGGTCGTCCACCACGTCGCTGATGCCCACTCGCATGAGGTTCCCCGGGGTGTTCGGAGACACCGGCTCGGCATCTATGGAAGGGTCCTGGTAGTCATCGGCCCGGACGAACACGTCTTTCTCGCGCCACCACGGCCGGTGGAACGTGTTGGCGTAAAGACGTGTCATTCCCTGCACGTCATTGCTGTAGCGCCGGTTGTAAATGGCCCCTAGCGAGGCCCGGTAAATCTGATAGAGGTCGTCGTCCTTCGGATTGAAGTCTGGGTCCGTGTCGAAGGTGTAGGGGGTCAGGCCCGTGTAGGTGGCGTTTAGTCGTTCGTAGTCGACGTTCGCTTTCACGTAGAGCGAGCGCCGATCGCCGAGGTTGGCGCGCAGTTTGGTGGTTCCGTTGACCTGGTGAAAGTCGTTGTTTTGTCGGAATCCATTCCCCCGTTTAAACAATAACTGCACCTGCGGGCGTACGTCCTCAGTTCCGAATCCGCCGAGCTCCCCAAAGGCGCTCAGGTAGCCGTTGGTGCCGGGCGTCACTTCAATCGTTCCCCCTGGCGAGCGGCGCTGTGGGCGGCTGGTCACGTAGTTGATGACCCCGGCCATTGTTTGCGGCCCGTGTCGGATTGTAGAACTGCCTTTGATGACTTCGATCTCTTGAATCCGCTCGATGGGCGGATTATAGTAGAGCGGCGAGAAGACGTAGGGAGCGGGCTGAATGGGCATGCCGTCTTCCATCACAAGCACGCGCTGCGTGCGGCGCGGCTGCAGACCACGGATCCCCACCGACATGCGGGTTTGGGTCATTCCGTCGTCGGCAAGTCCGTAGACGCCAGGGACGTGCTTCAGGGCCGACTGGGTGCCGATGGGGTCCATCTGCTCCAGGGCGGCTGCGTCCACCTTAGACGCCGCCCCCGGGATTGACGCCCGGGTGCCAGGCGCCGTACCTGTAATCTCAAGGCCGGCCAGTTCCACGGTGGCGCTTTCGAGTTCCACGGTAATGCGGGTGGTTTCCCCGGCCCGTACCTGTACACGGCGCGTCTCCGTAACGAATCCGACGTATCGGATCTGGAGGGTCGTGCGACCGGGGGGGAGATTGGACAGGACAAACTGGCCGTCCGCGTCGGTGGCGGTGCCCCTCGACTGGTCGCTGTCTTCCACCTCCACTGTTGCGTCGGTGAGCGGCGTGCCATTGTCGGCAGTGACAATCTGCCCCTCGATGCGGCCCGTCGATTCGTCCTGCGCGAGGACGGAGGCACAACTTAGACTAAGTATACAAACGGGGAGGAGTACGAAACGTACGAAGCGCATACGGCAAAATCAGGTTCAGGGTGTTCGCGAGAGACGCACGTCGGACACTTAGAACCGCTCCGGATTGGTGGCGGTGGTGTCGCGCTCCGCGGATGAGTCAGGCTCACCCGAATCTGCCTCGGCGGAGGGAGCCAGGCGGTTGATGTTGCTATAGCTTCCGCCCTCGTCGGAGGTGCCGTCGGACGGGCCCAGCACGGGGTCGTCCGAACAGGCCGGGAGAACGACGAGCAGCAGAAGAGAAGCCACGAGTCCAGCCACCAGGAAGAGGCGGGGCCGCGAATGATTCATGCTGGTGGTGGGGAAGCGATTCTTAGTTATTTAGATCACTTGTAAATAAGGATCCCCACTTGAACCGTCAATAGGCATTCGTCCAGAAGATGTTAAATCAGGGCGGGGCGAGACCGGAGCGAGGGGGCTTGGCGCGTGGGGAGACGACTGGGATCTCCCGCGCCCAGTTTCCTGGGGAGGACTCCCTGTTCCTCTTCGGCTCACAGTCGCTGTAGGGTTATATGCGGGTGACCCGTGCAGCAGCGAGCCGTGTGTCAGCGCGATGAGGTCTGCTGCAACACGAGGGCGCCGAGGGGAGGTAGCGTGAGCTGAATGGACTGAGGCTGGCCGTGCTGGGCAATGGATTCCGTGTGGACGCTGCCGGCATTGCCCACGTTGCTGCCCCCATACGCCTCACTGTCGCTGTTTAGGCGTTCGCGCCACGTTCCGGGGGAGGGCACGCCGATTCGGTAGTTTTCGCGGACCACGGGCGTGAAGTTGAGCACAAAAACCAGGGACTCCCCATCCCCAGTGCGCCGGTAGGTGAGGACGCTGTTCTCGCGGTCGTCGTACGAGATCCATTCAAAGCCCGCCTCGGTGTCATTCCATAGCGCGGGGGCAGTGCGGTAGAGGGCGTTCAGGTCGCCAAGCCATTCCATAAGGCCTTCGTGGAGCGGCTCGTCCGTGAGCCACCATTCCAGCTGCTGGTCGTGATTCCACTCGTGGTACTGCCCGAATTCGCCGCCCATAAACAGGAGCTTTTTGCCGGGGTGCCCAAACATGTGGGCGTAGAGGAGGCGCAGGTTGGCGGCTTTCTGCCAGTCGTCGCCCGGCATCTTGCCCCAGAGCGAATTTTTCCCGTGGACGACCTCGTCGTGAGAAAGGGGGAGGGCGTAGTTTTCGGAGAAGGCCCACGAGAGGGTCCAGGTCAGGTCGCCGTGGTGGTACTGGCGGTGGACGGGCTCCTTGCTTACATAGTCGAGCGTGTCGTGCATCCAGCCCATGTTCCACTTGTAGAGAAAGCCGAGGCCGCCGTGCTCGGTGGGCGTGGTGACCCCGGGCCAGGCGGTCGACTCCTCGGCCAGCATGAGCGCCTCGGGGTATTCCGCGTAGACGTGTTCGTTAGTGTCCTGCAGGAGGCGGATGGCCTCCAGGTTTTCGCGGCCGCCGTGCACGTTGGGGGACCAGTCTCCCTCACGGGAGTAGTCGCGATACAGCATGGAGGCAACCGCGTCGACACGCAGGCCGTCCACGTGGTACTTGTCCATCCAGAAGAGCGCATTGGAAATCAGGAAGTTGCGCACACCGTTCTTGCCGAAGTCAAAGACGCGCGTGCCCCAGTCGGGGTGTTCTCGCATCAGCGGATCTTCGTACTCGAACAAGTGTGAGCCGTCGAAATGGATGAGTCCCTGCGGGTCGGTGGCAAAGTGGCCGGGCACCCAGTCCATGATGACTCCGATGCCCCGCTGGTGGAGCGTGTCGATGAGGTGCATGAGGCCTTCTGGATTGCCGTAGCGGTAGGTGGGGGCGTAGTACCCGAGCACCTGGTAGCCCCAGGACCCATAGTACGGGTGCTCGGCCAGGGGAAGGAATTCGACGTGTGTGAAGCCCATGGTTTCGACGTGGTCGGCCAGGGGCTCGGCGACCTCGCGGTAGCTCAGCGACTCGCCGTGGGTTTTGTGGCGCCACGAGCCGAGGTGCACCTCATAAATGGAGACGGGCTCATGCAGGCTACTGGGGCCCTGCCGGGAGGCCATCCAGTCGTCATCGCTCCAGTCGTAGGTGTCCAGGTCGGTTACGACGGCGGAGAGGCCCGAGTAGGTGTTCTGGGCGGGCGCCTCCATGCGGAAGGCGTACGGGTCGGTGCGATCGAACCACTGCCCGTTGGCGTGGAGGTGGTATTTGTATTTATCGCCGGGCTGGGCCCCACGCACGTAGCCCTCCCAGAGCCCGCCCTCGCGCCAGGTAAGGGTATCCTCGCCGGGCGACCACCCGTTGAAGTCGCCGATGACCTCAACCTGGTCGGCGTTCGGGGCCCACACGGTAAACCAGGTGCCCTGCTGGTTGGGGTGTGCCCCCAATCGTTCGTAGCTGCGGGTGTGGGTCCCTTCGTTCCAGTAGTGAAGGTCGTCGTCGGTGAGTCGGGGCATGGGGAAGAGGGAGAGAAAAAGAGAGTGGAACGAGCGACTACGCCTGGAGGTCGGCAGGGGCGGGATCCTTCGGCTGCAGCAGGCGGCGGAGGCCGCGGAGGGGGAGCCACGCCCAGTCGGGGCGGTGATTCAGTTCGTAGCGCACCTCGTAGATGGCTTTGTGGAAGAGGTATCCCCAGAGGAAGCGGTCGAGGTCCGGAGTGGGGGGAAGGAAGGGGGCGTCCGCGGCAATATCGACGTAGGCGTCGAGGAATGTACGATCGCTCCACCGAAGGAGCGCGTCGATCCACGGGGCGTAGTCGGGGTCAGTTTCCGTGTGGCTTTGCCAGGTGGCCAGGACGGCGTACTCTAGGGAGCGGATCATGCCGGCGACATCGCGAAGGGCGTTTTCGCGGCGCCGTCGTTCGGGCAAGGGGCGGGCCGGCTCGCCTTCAAAGTCCAGGATATAGAAGTCGCCCTCGGCGCGGAGCAGCTGGCCGAGGTGGTAGTCGCCGTGGATCCGGATGCGTTGGTGGTGGCCCTCCAGGGACTCCAGATCGTCAATGCGGTCGGCGGCAATGTCCCAGGCCGCGTCCGGGGGGCATTCGGCGGGATCGAGAGCGTTCTGGCTGGTGATCAGGGCACGGGTATCGCTCATTTCGTCTCGGAGGCGGCGGGCCAGGTCGGCACCCGCGTCGACAGGGGCGTCGACGGGCCGCAGGTCTTCACGATCCGCCTTGGCAAAGGCCTGGTGCATCTCGGCGGTTCGGACGCCGAGCACCTGGGCCAGTGAAATGAGTTCTGGGGCGACCTCTTCGAGCCAAACGGGCGCCGGGACGTCCAGCTCCGACTCCGCGTCTCGATTCTCGCCCGGAGAAGAAGGGGCCACCTGGGCTTGCTCGTGGGGAAACGAGGCGTTTTCGATGCGGTCGAGGAAGCGGGTGGTACAGGTCAGGGCGTAGGTCCAGCCGTCGGTCTCCACCGGCAAGGCTTCCTGGAGCACCCCGAGGGTGTACCGGCGCCTGTGCCGGCGAAAGTCGATGGTGCCGTGAAGCCGCGGAGCAAATTTAAAGTTGACGTCGGTGAGGTGGTCCAGGAGCTCTTTTTCCGGGTTGGGCCCTTGCTCGAGCCGACGATAGATTTTGATGAAGTAGTCGTCGTTGACGACGGCGGAGGTGTTGCTTTGCTCACCGGTTAACAGGCGAACGGTCTCCGCGGGCTCGCGCCGGGCCGATTCGGAGGGCGAGGCGGTGTAGACGCCTTTCAGGGAGCGCCCCTTGCTGCCCTGCTGCCACCAGCGGAAGAGGGTGGCCCAAAACGCAGAGTTAATCGTTGCGTCGTAGATGAGGCGCCGGTCCCCGGTGCCATTGACCTCCAGCCAGCCCAGAATTGCGTCCGGGTGGTCGGCCAAGAGCGAGGAGGCCTCTGCCTCGGGCGTCGCCATGAGCGGGAGCATGTAGAAGGCCTCGTCGTCCGGGAGGTGCACGTGGACGATGGAGAGGTAGACGGACGGGGTGCTTTGCAGGCGCACGGCATCGGCGATCTCCACGTCCACAATTTGCGTTCCCTTGCTCCCAAACCAGCGCTGCTCTTGGAGGAAGTCGGGCAGGAGGGACTCCAGCTGCTCGGGGCCGCGGCCCTGGGCCATGGTGGGGACCAGCAGGTTTTGCAGGCCCTCCGCTACCGGAAGCACAGGCAACTCGTGTCCGTTGGGTCCCCCCTCTGCCAAGCGAAGCTCTTTGCGCGTCTGGCCCCCGTCGGGCATCTCGCCTTTTGGTACGAGCTTAAACCAGAAGAAATGATGGGGGCCAACCGTCAGGTGATAGTCTTCCTCATCAATCAACGGAAAGGCCGTCTGGCCGAAGAGCTCAACCGGCGCATGGCCCTTCAGGGGCGCCTCGGCCGGGAGGGACACCGACTGAGCAAAGCGGGACAGGTTGGCGACCACCAGAATTTTTTCGCCCTCGTGCTCCCGGACGAAGGCAAGAATCGACTGGTTTTCGATGGGGAGAAGCTCCAGCGATCCCCGCCCGAAGATCTGTTTGTGTTGCTGGCGCAGACTGATGAGCCGACGCATGAAGTGGAGCAGGGAGTGCGGGTCTTGCTCCGCATCCTCCACGTTTACAAATTCGAAGCTGTACTGCCCCCGGTTCACCGGAGGCATGAACAGCTTGTGGTGAGGCGCCCGGGAAAACCCACCGTTCCGGTCCGGGCTCCATTGCATGGGCGTGCGCACGCCGTTTCGATCCCCGAGGAACGGGTCGTCGCCCATGCCAATTTCGTCGCCATAGTAGAGGATGGGGCTGCCCTTGAGGCTGAACAGCAAGGCGTTCATGAGCTCGATCCGCCGCCGGTCGCCGCCGAGGAGGGGTGCCAGCCGCCGCCGAATGCCCACGTTGATGCGGAAGCGATCGTCGACCGCGTACTCGTTGTACATGTAGTCCCGCTCTTCATCGGTCACCATTTCGAGCGTCAACTCGTCGTGGTTTCGGAGAAAGAGAGCCCACTGGGCGTCGTCCGGAATGCCCCCGGTGAGGTCCAGCATCTCGACGAGGGGCCGCCGGTTCTCGCGCCGGAGCGCCATGTACATGCGCGGCATGATGGGAAAGTTGAACGCCATCTGCACGCCGGTGCTCTTTCCGGCGGCGTCCTCACCAAAGTAGGGCAGGGTGTCCTCGGGCCACTGGTTGGCCTCGGCCAGGAGCACCTTGCCGGGGCCGTATCGCTCCTCGACGGCGGCGCGCAGCTCCTTGACGTAGGCAATCGTCTCGGGGAGGTTTTCGCTGTTGGTGCCCTCCCGTTCGTATAGGTAGGGGACGGCGTCCAACCGAAGGCCGTCCACGCCCATGTCGAGCCAGAAGAACATAACCTCTTTCATCTTCTCCCGGACTTCAGGATTGTCGAAGTTGAGGTCAGGCTGATGGCTAAAAAAACGGTGCCAGTAGTACTTCTGCGCTTTGGGATCCCAGGACCAGTTTGAGTTTTCCGTATCGGTGAAGATGACCCGGACGTCGTCGTACTTGTCGTTTGTTTCGCTCCAGACATACCAGTCGTGTTTCTCGGAGTCGGGGTCCCGCGCCTCCTGAAACCAAGGATGCTGGTCGGAGGTGTGGTTCAACACCAGTTCGGTGATGACTCGCATGCCGCGATCGTGAGCCTCGTCGAGGAAGGTCCGGAAGTCCTCAAGGGAGCCGTGGACGGGCAGGACCTTGAAATAGTCGGCCGTGTCGTAGCCGTCGTCCTTGAGGGGGCTCTCCAGAAAGGGGAGGAGCCAGAGGGTGTTGACGCCCAGCGAGTCGAGATACGGAAGCTTCTCGCGGAGGCCCTGAAAGTCGCCGTATCCGTCATCGTTCGAGTCGTAGAAAGACCGAACGTGTAGCTCGTAGATGACGGCGTCTTTGTACCAGAGCGGATCGCTGAGGAAATCGTCGGGCATGCAGCGTTGTCGGTGTGGACGGTTGAACGGATGAAAGCTTGGAGGGAGGGGAGGACGATTGCCTGAGGAGGAGGCCCGTCGGGTTGTGCACCCGAGGCCCGAGTGTCCACCCCCTATACATGTCTTCTCAGGCGTGGACGAGGCGGTCGTACACGGGATGGTCGCGCTCGTCGGTGTCGCCTTGGCCCAGCCGGAAGATGTGGGCGGGATGCTCCGGGGTCAGTTGAATGTAGTGATGGGTGCCACGCCAGGTGTAGTGGTCGTCTTGAAGAAGATCGTACGCGGTGAAGGCTGGGTCAGAGGGAAGGTTCAGTGCCTTGGGAGGGAGCACAAGTTGCCCTTCCTGGGGGCTGTGCGGGTCCAGCGAGACGACAACCACGATTCGGTTTTCGCCGGCGGTTTTGCTGTAGGCTAGGAGGTTTTGGTTCTTGGTGTCGTGAAATTGGACGTTGCGCATGCGCTGCAGGGCCGGATTTTCGTTTCGGATGCGGTTGACGCGCGCCATGAAGGGCTGGAGGGACGACGGGTCGTTCCAGTCCCAATGACGTACCTCGTATTTCTCGTTTTGGGCATATTCTTCCTTGGATGCCCGCTGCTGGTTGTCCACGTGCTCGAAGGGAGGGCCGTACACTCCGTAGGCGCTCGACAGGGTGGCGGCGAGGACGAATCGGCTCTTGTGCATGGATCGGCCCCCGTGAACCAGTTCATCGTGGAGGATATCGGGCGTATTGGGCCAGAAGTTGGGGCGGAAAAACTCAGCGACCTCCGTTTGAAACAGTTCTTCTCCGTACTCCTGCAGTTCCTCGGCGGTGTTGCGCCAGGTAAAGTAGGTGTAGGAGTTATTAAAGCCCAGCTTGGCCAGGTGATACATCGTTTTGGGGCGCGTAAACGCTTCGGCCAGCACGATGAGTTCTGGGGTGTCCTCTCGGAGTTCGTCCAGGCACCACTCCCAGAACGCAAAGGGCTTGGTATGCGGGTTGTCGACGCGGAAGGTGGTTACGCCGTGGTCGATCCAGTACTCGAACACGCTTTTGAGTTCGCGCCAGAGCGCCCGCCAGTCGTCGGTCTCAAAGTTGATGGGATGGACGTCTTCGTACTTCTTGGGGGGGTTCTCGGCGTAGCGGATGGAGCCGTCGGGACGATGATAAAACCACTCCGGGTGCTCCTCAACATAGGGGTGATCGGGGGAGCACTGGAAGGCCACGTCGAGCGCCACGTCCAGTCCGAGGTCGTCGGCGGTCTCGACGAAGCGGTCGAACGCCTCGATGCCTCCGAGCTTGGGGTGCACACTCTTGTGTCCGCCTTTCGACCCGTCCTCCAGGAAGCCACCAATGGCCCATGGACTGCCGGGGTCGCCCGGCTCAGCAGTGCGGGCATCGTCCTTTCCTTTGCGGTTGGTCTGGCCGATGGGGTGGATAGGCGGCAAGTACACGATGTCGAAGCCCATCTCTTTGATGCGGGGCAGCCGCTCGGCGGCATCGTCGAGGGTGCCGTGCGTCCCCGGCGTGTTGTGGGCGGAACGCGGGAAAAATTCGTACCAAGCGGCGCTGCGGGCGCGCTCCGGATCGACGAGCACCTCGAACGTGTCGCTTGTCGTTTCCTGGTAGTGGGGCGCATACTGGTAAACCTGATCGGCAATCTCGTCGCCGAGGGCCGTGTCCACGTCACCGGCAGCAAGGGCCTCGGCGTACGACTCAAGCGAGTCCTGGTCGGAGCCAGAGGCGTTGGCTGCCGCGTCGCGTAGGAGATCGGCCCCGGCCTGAAGCTCGCTCTGAATTTCCTCGTCCGACTCCCCGCCCTCCACGCGGCGCTTGAACTGATCCTGCCACGTGGCAAAGCGATTGATCCACGCCCGGACCCAGTACTCGTAGCGCCCAAGGGCCGATACGTCGAAGGAGCCGCTGTACTCGTCGTTTTTGTCGAGCGAAAGGGGCACTGTATTGCCCGTGTCCGCCCCTTCACGGCGGTAGACCAGCTCTACGGCAAGCTCCTCGTGGCTGTCTACAATTACTCCAGCGGTAACCTCGACGGTTTCCCCAACGGCGCGTTTGATGGGCCAGTCGCCCCCCTCAATGGACGGGGTGACCGCCGTGATCACGACGCGGGACCAGGAGGGAGGAAGCGTGTTCGTGGATTGAGGCATAGGCGGGGCTGAGGAACGAGAGAATCGGAGGTCCGGAGGGAATGGCGTCCACCGCATGTACACGCTACAGACCAGGGGGCAGAAATCCCAATGATCTGCGCCATTAACGACATGGAGTGAAGCAGTTTGGTCTTGCTCTCCTCATCAATTCTCTACAACTTAGAGCATGTCAACCTTTCTGCAACCGGACACGTGAGTCCCAGGGGCCCGAACTGTGTCCGATTCATTTCTTTCAAAAGGGCTGGGACACCCTTAACGGGACTCCGTAGGGCCTACCGTCCTCCTCGCACTTTTTGCTGCTGCGTATACATACGTTTATGGATTCTTCCTCGTCCTCTTCTACGGAGGCACCCCGGCAAAATCAGAAGGGTTTGCGCATTCGTCCCGGCAAGCCCTATCCCCGGGGCGCCACGTGGGATGGCATCGGTGTCAACTTTTCCCTCCACAGCGCCCACGCCGAAAAGGTCGAGCTTCTTCTCTTTGACAGTCCGGAAGACACGGCCCCGGACGCCACGTTTGAACTCCCGGAGCAAACGGGGCCGATGTGGCACGGGTACGTTGTCAATCTGCGGCCGGGGCAGCTGTACGGCTACCGCGTGTATGGCCCGTACGACCCGGCGAATGGGCACCGGTTCAATCCGAACAAGGTGCTCCTCGACCCCTACGCCAAGGCCATTGGCCGGCCGCTCCGATGGGACGACAGCCTCTTCGGATACGACGTGAACGACGAGGAGCAGCGTGACCTTTCGTTTAGCACCACGGACAGCGCCCCCTACGCGCCCCTGGGGGCGGTCGTCGAGGAGACCTTTGCCTGGGGAAACGACCAATCCCCCCAGATTCCGTGGGAGGACACCATTATCTACGAAGCGCACGTCAAGGGGATGACAAAGAAGCACCCCGAGGTCCCGGAGTCCTGCCGGGGCACGTATCTCGGCATGGCGTCCGAACCGGTGATCAATCATCTCAAGAATCTGGGCGTCACCACCGTCCAGCTCCTACCGGTTCACGCCAAGCTCCATCGGCGCGAACTCCTGAGCAAGGGCCTTCGGGAGTACTGGGGCTACAACACCCTTGCGTATTTTGCCCCCGAGCCCGAATACTCCTCCAACGGGCCGGTGAGCGCCGTCCGGGACTTTAAGATGATGGTGCGCGCCCTGCACGATGCGGGCCTTGAAGTCATCATCGACGTGGTGTACAACCACACCGGCGAAGGCAACCACATGGGGCCTACGCTTTCGCTTCGCGGCGTCGACAACCGGACGTACTACAAGCTCAATCCCGACGACCCGCGGTACCACATGGACTACACGGGAACCGGAAACACCCTGGATCCCGGCGATCCGTATGTCCTGCAGATGATTATGGACAGCCTGCGGTACTGGATTACCGAAATGCACGTGGATGGATTTCGGTTTGATCTGGCCTCGGCCCTGGCCCGCGAACTGTACGACGTGGACATGCTCGGTTCGTTCTTTAAGGTGGTACAGCAGGACCCCATCCTCAGTCAGGCGAAGCTGATTGCCGAGCCGTGGGACGTGGGTCCGGGAGGGTATCAGGTGGGCTCATTTCCGTGGCAGTGGGCCGAGTGGAACGGCCGCTATCGGGATGCCATCCGGCGGTTTTGGACGGGCGATCATGGGCTGACCGGGGAGGTGGCAACTCGCCTGTCCGGCTCCAGCGACCTGTACGAGCGCTCCGGACGCCGCCCCTTTGCGTCCATCAACTTTGTGACGGCGCACGATGGCTTTACACTGCAGGACCTCGTGAGCTACGAGCGGAAGCACAACGAAGTAAACAAGGAGGACAACCGCGATGGCCATGACGACAACCACTCCACGAACTGCGGCACCGAGGGCCCGACGACCGATCCGCAGGTGGTCGAGTGTCGCGAGCGTCGGAAGCGGAGCCTCATGGCTACGCTCATGCTGTCGCAAGGGGTGCCCATGATCCTCGGGGGCGACGAGTTGTCCCACACCCGTCACGGCAACAACAACCCCTACTGTCAAGACAATGAGATCACCTGGTACGACTGGGACCTTACCGAGCGGGAAGAGAAGTTTCTGGCGTTCGTGCAGCGGATTACGCAGTTCCGCAAGAAGCACCCCAGCTTCCGGCGCCGGCACTTCTTGTCCCCCGCGAATGGGGAAGAGGGCACGGGGGACGTGCTCTGGTGGCACCCCGAAGGCCGCGAAATGACGGACGACGACTGGCACGACGGCTCACTGCGCGCCTTTGGCTATTTGCTACGGGGCATGGACTTGGAGCCCGATCCCAAGGGGCTCCCGCGCCGCGACGACTCCTTTCTCGTGCTCATGAACCAGGGGGATACGCCGGTCGAGTTTACGCTTCCCGAAGAGACGAATGAGCTGGAAGACGTGAGCTGCTCGAACTGGCACCTCGTTCCCGAGTTGGCGCAGAAGGACGATCCGGGCGGCCCGATTGAGCCGGGCGGACTGCTGACGCTTCGGCCGCATCGCCTGCTGGCCCTTCGCGCCGAGCGGTAGGGCTGGAAGCGATCGGACGGGGGATGTCCGGGCACGGGGGGCCCGATCGGACGACCGGTGCTTTAGGGGCGCAGTTGCCAGGCCCCGTCCCACCGATGTTGGGTCTGACGGCTGCCCTTGCTCCGCTCCGCTTGGCGAGGCGTCTCGCTCTACGATGGCTCTCCGTCGGGACCGCTGAAAATTCTGTTTTGGTTATGCCTTTACCCACCTATGATCAATCTCCCGCAGGGTGTATTTGATGCGACGCCGGGCTTTACGGGACCGGCCTCTGGCCCGAAGGGAGTGCCGAAGCTTTTCGCGCTCCTGCTCGTCCTGAGTGTCCTCGGGACCGTCCCTACCCAGGCCCAGGGCACGCTTCGCCTGCCGGACACGACCCTCGCAACGACGGACGCGGCTGCGGTCCCGGTGGGAGCGGAGGGTCTGAGTGGATCCGACATCTTCTCGTGGCAGTTCGAGGTTCGGTACGATCCGGCGGTGCTCGATACGGTGACAGTTGAGGCGCAGGGGACGCTTGCGGAGGGGCGTCGGATGAGTGCAAACACGACGCGTCGGGGGCGTTTGTCGGTGGCAGTGGCGGGTACAGCGCCGGTAGAACCCGGCAGCCCCCTGCTCATCCTCCGGGTTCATCCGGCGGCCCCCGGCCGTACACCACTCGCATGGGAGTCGGCTCAGTTCAACGAGGGTACCCCCGAGGCGCGGACGGTTGACGGGCGGGTCACCGTCGTGCCCTCGGACACGACGGATGCGCCACAGTAGGGCGCTCACTCGTCATCTTGGCCCGAGACCGCGTCCCGCTCCGGCACCGTAAAGGTCTGAAGCATGCCGTTCTCCTCCGGACGCGGCACCTCGGCAACCCAGGCGTAGGGACCCGGCCTCAGGTCGACCGTCAGGTATCCGGTTTCTCCGGCGGGCATTTCGTTAATGCCACCCACGAAGGAGATCGGGGCCGGCGTTTCGAGCCCGTGGGGCTGGGTCCAGTCCATCCAGGCCGCCAACGGTTCGGTATTCTCATCTTCATCCAGCCGCGCGAGGTGCACATCGTGCCCCACGAAGTTCCCGTGGACCGTCTGATCTTTGAACTGGACGGCGACCGTGTGCTCACCGGGCTGGAGGTTCTCCTTATGCGTCCACTGAATCCCCTCTTCTGAGGAAATGGACAGTTCGAGGGTCGGCGTGGGGGCTGTGGCCCCCGTCCGTTCGTCCGTTACCGTAAGTTCGCGGACCATACCCTCCGATCCGGGAACGGGATTATAGGAGTGGAAGACGCCGTTTGTCTTCACGTAGCACTCGATGAGGTAGGAGCCCGGCGCCAGTTCAACGGTGGTTTGGGCCGTGCGGCCTGCGCCGAGCAGGCCAGGTCCGCCCACGAACTCCACATTGCTGAACCATTCGGGGAGTTGACCGAACGTCTCGGAGGCGGCTTCTGCCTCGTCCATCGCCAGCAGCTCGAAGCCCCTTTGGAAAAGCGGGGCAACCTCCTGTTGGTGGTCGGCAAGGCCCACGCCGTCGGGTATTCGTTCGATCAGGGCGAAGTGCTCCATGCCCGACTCGTTCTTCAACTGAAAGGTCGTCCAGCCAGAGGCAATCGTGTCGGGGGCGTCGAAGTCGAGCCCCGTCGCGGTAATTGTGACGACCGGTGCAGAGACGGGGTTCGAGGCGAAGAGGCCGCGACTGAATGCGACGCCGGTAAAGGCAATCACAAGGAGGGAAAGCAAGAGAATCGAAAGGGGGAGGGGCGTCAGGACCCCTTGCGTCTTCGAAGATTCGGACATGGGCCTGGAGGGTTTGTACACAGAACGTGGGGGAGGACCCACTTTGTGCAGTCGAACCGCGTCCGCTCGGGGCGGGAGGGGCCTCGTCTCCTCACCGAGGAGGCTGCAGAACCGTTTGGCCTGGCAGCGAGAAAAGAACGTACGGGTCGGTGGGGTTGGGAATGCCCCTGGATGGAGCAGGTCGCGGTGCGGCAGTGACGCAATCCGTGGTCTTCTCCCTTCCGGTGCTGAGTGGAGAGG
>JBKHEM010000002.1:0-61170 GCA_046540815.1 Salinivenus sp. | reverse complement strand
TCTTGCTATCGGACTGGGGCGACCGGTGGGGCGACCGAGCGGTGGGCCGCCGGCCGTGGGCGGCGGGGACGGAGGGACGTGCCGTACGGGGAGCCGCGACGCTGATTTTGATCCTTGCTCTCGTTGTCGGAATGCTCGGCGTATTCGTTTCCGTTCCCCCAGTACTGTTGGCGGTGGATGCTGTGGGTGTGGGGGGCCAGATGGTGGCGGTGTGGACCCTACGCCCCGAAAAAAGTGAGCATCGACTTCTCCTGGATCTGCTCGTGGCGTGGCCCGCTCTTACGGCGGGGGCCGCGTGGGGAATCAGTTAACGTCAAGTGCGGACTGGAACCTCTCATTCCGGTCTAGTTTCATCCTGACGAACCGGTTTCGATCTGGAAATGTCCCACTCATCTCCCCGTCGCCCCGCATGTCCGAGTCCGAGTCTGCTGCTGCTCCCGACCGTCCCATTGAGGACTTCACGCGCATCGAGGCCCTGTCCGACCACGTCAACGAAACCGTCACGTTGAAGGGGTGGCTGCACAACAAGCGCGGTTCGGGCGGGATCAAATTCTTGATTCTGCGCGACGGGTCCGGGTTCCTGCAGTGCGTTGTTCCCCAGGACGCCGTGGACGAGTCCAGTTGGTCCGTAGCGGACGACGCCCGTCAGGAAGCCGCGTTGGAAATTACCGGCACGGTCAGCGAAGACGACCGGGCGCCCGGCGGGTACGAGCTTCAGGTCGATGCTATTGAGTGCATTGGCGGCTCGGGCGACTACCCCGTTACGCCGAAGGAGCACGGGATCGACTTTCTGATGCAGCATCGCCACCTCTGGCTCCGCAGCGAAAGTCAGTGGGCCGTGATGCGGGTGCGCAATCGGGTGATCATGGCCATCCATGAGTTCTTTCAGGAGCGCGGGTTTTTGCAGACCGACGCCCCGATTCTGACCGGCAACGCAGTGGAGGGTACCTCCACGCTCTTCGAGCTCGACTACTTCGACGACGAATCGGCCTACCTCACCCAAAGCGGACAGCTGCACGGTGAGGCGATGGCGATGGCGTATGGGAAGATCTACACCTTCGGGCCCACCTTCCGTGCCGAAAAGTCTGACACCCGACGGCACCTCACCGAGTTCTGGATGATTGAGCCGGAGATGGCGTTTTACGACTTGGAGATGAACGCCCAACTGGCGGAGGACTTTGTCAGCCACATCGTGCAATCGGTCCTGGCGGACTGTGAACAAGAACTGGAGGCGCTGGGCCGCGACACGTCGGCGCTCGAACGCGTGGAGACGCCGTTTCCGCGTGTCTCGTACGATGAGGCGGTCGACCTTCTGCGCAGCGACGAGACGGCCGACATGATTGAGGAGCGGATGGCCGCTCTACGGGACGAACGGGCCGCTCTCCTGGAGGAGAAGGAGGAAAACCAGAAGCGGCGCGGACAGGCGAAAAAGCACGTAAAGCGAAAGATCGATGCCCGCGAGATCGAGATCAACAAGCGGGTCGACGAAATCGAGGAGTCGCTTCGCAATCTGCCCGACTGGAAAGAGTCGGCCCAGGCCTTCGAGTGGGGCAGCGATTTCGGCAACAGCGACGAGACGGTGCTGACCTGGCATTTCGACCGCCCCCTCATCGTTCACCGCTTCCCGGCAGAGATCAAAGCGTTTTATATGAAGCGCGACCCGGAGGACGAGCGCCTGGCGCTGGGCATCGATGTGCTGGCCCCCGAAGGCTACGGCGAGATTATTGGCGGGGGCGAGCGGGCCACGGATCTCGACTTCCTCCACGAACAGATCGACGCGCACGACCTGCCAGAAGAGGTCTTCGACTGGTACCTCGACCTCCGCACGTTTGGGTCCGTTCCCCACAGCGGCTTCGGCCTTGGACTGGAGCGGACCGTCTCCTGGCTGACCGGGCGAGAGCACGTCCGCGAAACCATTCCGTTCCCGCGCACGCTCACGCGCTTGCACCCGTAGCGTGCCCCCCGTGGATGGCTGACGGGGAGCAGGGGGAACAACAATAACGAGGGCGGGGGCTGCGTTTTCTCAGCGTTCCCATTTCTGTGTTTTCATTCCTCGTCCTTTTCCCTTTGGCCCATGCGTTTCTCCCGGCGGTTTTTCGGCTTTCTCCTTCCATCTCTTTTGTTACTGGCCGCGCCGCTGCAGGCGCAAGACCAAGAGGCCCCGCAGCGCACGGTTCGCGTGAGTGGCGAGGGCACCGTGTCCGCCAGTCCGGACCAGGCCACCGTCCGGTTCGGCATTGTGACTCGGGATGACGAGCCCGAGGTCGCCCGGTCCCAGAATGCAGAGGCCTCGAAGTCCGTGCTGAACACGGTTCGCGAGCTCGGCGTGCCCGAGGACGACATCCGCATGCAGACCCTGCGTCTGGCCCCACGTCGGGAATACAACCGGAAGACGAAGACTCAAGAGGAGAAGGGGTACGAGGCAAACCGACAGGTCGTAGTGGAGCTGGACAGCCTGGATCTGCTCCCACAACTGGTCGCCCAGGTAGTGGAGCGCGGAGCAAATCGGCTGGAGGGAGTCGACTACGACCTCAGCGACCGGGCCGCCGCACGGAACGATGCGCTGCGCCAGGCGGCCCAGAACGCACGCGAAAAGGCACAGCTGCTGGCGGAAACGCTGGACGCGCGTTTGGGGGACGTACAGGAAATCAATGAACAGAACTTTTCTTTTGATCGACCGACGCCGCGGGTGCAGATGGAATTTGCGCGGGCCGCGCAAGCCGATTCGGAAGGAGAGCCGGATGCCTTTGCCGCGGGGCAGATCGAGGTGTCCGCAGACGTACAGGTGGTGTACGAACTCGTCACGCCGTAGTGTTGTGATTGGGAATCCGAGATGCGACCCAGCGGCGCAGGTCTCGTAACACGCGCTTCTGCTCCGGCTCATTGAAGGTCTCGTGGTAGAGGTCCTCGTATAGGTGGATGGTTTTGTCTTCACTCCGGGCCTCTTCGTGGAGGCGGCGGCTCCAGCGGGGGGAGGCCAGGAGATCGGCGGTTCCGTGGATCACCAGAAATGGGGTCTGAAGCGCCCCAAGGCGCGCTCGGACCCTGGCTCCGGCGCGCAACAGCTCGGCGCCGGTGCGAGCGGGAATGCGCCCGTGGTAATTCAGCGGGTCTGCATTGGCTTGGGCCACGACTTGAGGGTCTCGTGAGATGGCTCCCTTGGGCGACCCTACCGTGGGGAGCGTAGGGGCCAGCCGCCCCAGCACGTGTGCAGCGCGACGGAGGAGAGGCGCAAGGTCCGGATTGACTTCGAGGGCCGGTGCGCTCAATATCAGTCCCTGAAGGGTCGGGGAGCGATCCAGTACGTATTTGAGGGAGATGAGCCCGCCCATGCTGTGACCGAAGAGAAACAGCGGCCGGTCGGGGGCATCCTCCCGGACCCAGGTTAGGACCCGGGAAAGGTCGTCGAGATACTGGTCGAACCGATCCACGTAGACCCGTTTTCCCTCGGATTGTCCGTGCCCTCGAAGGTCGAATGCGTAGGTGGCGAGCCCCACCTTGGCGAAGGTGTCCGCGACGTGATCGTAGCGACCGGAGTGATCCGCGTATCCGTGGACGAGGACCATGTGGGCGAGGGGGGAGCCGTCGGGGCGCCAGCGGCGGGTAAAAAGCCGCAGGCCATCAATGGTGGGCAGAGGTTGAAACGTCATACTGTCGGGAGTCACGTGGAAAGAGGCGTCTGGGCGACCGCTGAAGCGGTCGAGGAAGCGGCCGGAATGAAGGCCGTACCAATTCGGGTGGGGGTCATTGAGGGGAACAATTCGGACGAATACGTTATTCGCGTCGCGGTCAGTCAGTTGCTCGCAGGTCTCTCCTTCAATGCTCATCGTTCACCCGGCCCAACCGTACTACGGGCTTCAGGCCCTTTTCACGATCGGGGTGATGGTCCTGGTCCGTGGTGCAGCGCGGGAGGCCTTAACGCGAGCCCGGCGTCAGTATTCAAGCCAGACATCGCAAGGG
Organism: Salinivenus sp.; assembly: GCA_046540815.1. Lineage (GTDB taxonomy): Bacteria > Bacteroidota > Rhodothermia > Rhodothermales > Salinibacteraceae > Salinibacter. Next base: position 57,210 of record JBKHEM010000002.1, on the reverse strand, counting down.
GCGAGGCGCCCGTGCGTCTCGGTTGGTTTTGTTCTTCGTGATCCCCGAAGGGCGTTGCCACGAGCACGGTGGCTGGCCCGCATGTTGGCGGCGACACGTCCCATCACGCCGTAGGGAGCCGGGCGGGCGATCGGCTCGGCTCGAATCCTGAGTCGGGGGCAAACCTGTCTGTGATTAGGACAGGCGTGCGGCGAGTCGCCGTTAGCGAACGGTGCGGCGCCGAGAGAATGCAGCTCATCACATGAACCGAGCGAGCAACCACGGATGCAAGGAAAAGGTTTTCAGATTGCACTCACAGTATTTTTCGTCGGGCTCTGCGGGTACTACCTGTTTCCATCGGTGCAGAACCTCTACCTGTCGTACCAAATGGAACAGATGGAGGAAGAGGAGCGGCAGGAGTACCAGGAGGAAAATCGCCAGCGGCTGGATCGAGTCCAAGAAAACTCGCTAAATCTGGGCCTTGATCTTCAAGGCGGGATGCACGTCACGCTTGAGGTGGAAGTGTTTTCGTTGCTGGAGCAGTTGGCGTCCAACAGGGATGATCAGTTCGAGGAAGTGCTCCAGGAGGCCCGTCAGCGGGCCGAGCAGGAGGACGTTAATGCTGTGGAGGCGTTCATGACGGCGTTTGAGGAGCAAAATCCCGAGGGGCGTCTCTCTCGCTACTTCCGAAGTGAATCCGATGACCTGACGCGTCGCTCTGACAACGACGAGGTCGAGGAATATCTTGAGTCGCAGGTGGAGGATGCTGTGGAGCGGGCAATGGAAATCGTCCGAAACCGGGTGGACCGGTACGGGGTGACCGAGCCCTCCATCCAGGCGCAGGGGACCCAACGGATTGCGGTTGAGCTCCCCGGCGTGGATGATCCGGCCCGGGTGCGGAACCTGTTGGAGAGCGCCTCCCAACTCAGTTTTCACCTGACGGGCGATGCCGAGCGCCTTCGGTCGTCGATACAGCGGATCATTGAGTACTACGAGCCCAGTGAGGAGGACTCGGCCCAGATTGCGGATACGACTGGGGACGAGGCGGATACGCCAGACGCGCAGGGGCCGCCGGACGCGGAACTGGCCCAAGCCGACACTCAGGATACTGCGGACGGGACCCAGGCTGATACGGGGGATACCACGGAAGGAACGGCCATTGCGACCGACGACGAGTCGGACTCGGAAGAGGGCACGTCGCTTTCGGAGTCGGACGCGGAAGGAACCGAAGCGCAAAACCGCCTCCTCGCGGTCCTGCAGCCCCTCCCACGGGAGCGGTCCCCCATTGCCGGACAGGCGTTTGCGAGTGATACGTCCACCGTCCGGGAGCTTCTTTCGCGGTCCGAAGTCCGGGAGATGATTCCCTCGGGCGTGAAGCTCATGTGGGGCGCCAATCCGGTGGCGACCACTGAAGACGGACGCGAGGCGTTTTTTCTGTACGCCATCCAGGCCGAGCCGGAGATGACGGGAGATGTGGTAACGGATGCGAGTGTAGAGTTTCAGCAGAATAGCAATGCGCCTCTTGTCTCCATCACGATGGATTCCGATGGTGCGCGCCAGTGGGCGCGCATTACCGGGGCCAACGTTGGAGAGCCGGTTACCATTGTGCTCGACGGCATCGTTTATTCGTACGCCAACATCCGAGAACGCATTCCGGGCGGACGGACGCAAATTGAAGGCATCGAGAGTCAGGAGGAGGCCTCGGACGTTGTGACGGTTCTGAAGTCTGGCTCCCTCCCGGCGCCCGTAAACATTGTTGAGGAGCGGACCGTGGGGCCGACACTTGGGGACGAATCCGTCCGGGCGGGCTTCATCTCCGTGGTGGCCGGGCTCCTCCTTGTGGTGCTGTTCATGATCATGTACTACCATACGGGCGGCGTGGTGGCGGACATCGCCCTGCTACTCAACGTCATCCTCATCCTCGGCATACTGGCGGGCTTTAACGCCACCCTTACCCTGCCGGGAATCGCCGGAATCGTCCTTACGATCGGTATGGCCGTGGACGCAAACGTGCTTATCTTCGATCGGATACGGGAGGAGCAAGCAACCGGAAAGACGCTTCGGGCCGCAATCTCATCCGGGTACGAGGCGTCGTTGAGTGCCATTCTGGACGCCAACATCACCACGTTTTTCGTGGGGGTGATTCTCTATTCGTTCGGGGTGGGCCCGATTCAGGGCTTTGCCGTGACCCTTATGGCCGGAATCCTCTCCTCGCTCTTCACGGCAATTATCGTCACCCGCCTCATCTTCGACTACATGGTCGAAGAGCGGAGCATGGAAGTGAGCTACGGGTAGGGCCTTCCTTCTGTGCGCCGTTGCGGCGCGCCTCGTGATGTGACTTCACCGAATGACGGATTCTTATGCGCCTCTTTGAAAACGCCAATTACTCGGTCATCCCGAATCGCCGGATCGGGTATATGATCTCCGGCGTCCTGCTCACACTTAGCATCCTGTCGCTCCTCGTTCGGGGCCTGTCCCTGGGCATTGACTTTCGGGGCGGCATGGAGTTCGTGGTTGAGAATACGGAAGGAGTGTCCACCGTTGAACTTCGATCCGCTCTAACGGAGCCGCTGGGCGGACAGCCGGAGATCAAGAGCTACGGGGACACAGGGCTTCTCATCCGCACGCCGACCTCTGGAGACATTACTGAGGTTGAGCAAACCATCCTGTCAACGATGAACCAGGAGTTCTCGGGCATCAGCCCGGAGATTGAAAAAACCAACGTTGTCGGGCCCCGGTTTGCAGAAGACCTGAAACAAGGAGCCATTTACGCGGTCCTGGGGGCCCTCGCCATTATCTTTCTGTACATCCTGGTTCGGTTTGAGTGGCGGTACAGCATGGGAGCCGTGGCGGCTCTGATTCACGACGTGACGATCACCCTTGGTATTTTCTCCATGCTAGCCGGCGTCGTTCCCTTTTCTCTCCAAATCGATCAGAGCATCATTGCCGCGTTTCTCACGATTGTGGGGTATTCCCTAAACGACACCGTGGTTGTGTTCGATCGGGTGCGGGAGTACGTGAATCTGTTGAAGACGGAACGCTTTCCGAACATTGTGAATCGGTCCATCAATGCGACCCTGAGCCGGACCGTCGTGACGTCGCTCACCACTCTGATCGTGGTTGTTATATTGTTCTTCTTTGGGGGCGAGGTGCTTCGCGGCTTCTCGTTTGCGCTGATCATTGGGATCGTTATTGGGACCTACTCGTCGATCTTTGTGGCGTCCCCCACGATTGTGGAACTTGAACGCCGACTCGATACTGCTACGGCGTAGGGCCGGGCGATCGGAGTGGGCGCGCCAAGGAGGGGACGAGCCGGATGGGACTGAGTTGCCCCCGCCGTGGCCTTCCCGTATTTTCGCTTTGGAATGTGGCTGGACCGGGTGTGGGCCGAGTCAATCGGCACCTCTCTTTTCTTCATCAACAGCACGCCAAGTGCAATGCCGGTATCGATTGTAATTGGAAGTCAGTGGGGCGACGAGGGCAAGGGCAAAATTACCGACTTGCTAAGTCCCGACGTGGATGTAGTCGCTAGGTATCAGGGCGGGGCCAACGCGGGACACACCATTGTGTGGGAGGATGAGTCGGGTGCGGAAGAGGAGTTCGTTCTCCACCTCGTGCCGAGTGGCATTTTCCACGAGAATGTGACCTGCGTCATCGGAAACGGCGTGGTGCTCGACCCGAAGGCGGTGCTGGAGGAAATTAAGAAAATCCAGGCCCTAGGGATCGATGTCGAAGATCGACTGAAGATCTCCCACAACGCCCACCTGATCATGCCGTACCACAAGGCGATTGAGGCGGCCCAGGAGGAGGACCGAGCGTCTTCCAGCGACGACAACGAGATTGGGACCACGGGCCGGGGCATCGGGCCGGCCTATACTGACAAGTTCGCCCGTTCGGGCATCCGGGTGGTGGACCTGCTGGATCGCGACGTGCTCCGCCGGAAGCTGCGCCGGTCCATCGAGGAAAAAAACGCCATTCTGCGTGACATCTACGACGCCGAAGCGTTGGACGTGGAGCGCATTGTAGAAGAGTACGTGGAGTTCGATCAGAAAATCGACCCGTACGTGATCGACACCTCGAAGTATTTGTGCCGGGCGCTCGATCAGGGGCAGCGCGTGCTGGCCGAGGGCGCGCAGGGGTCGCTCCTTGACGTGGACTTCGGTAGTTATCCGTTTGTGACGTCGAGTCACCCGACGGCGGGTGGGGGCTGCACGGGATTGGGCGTGCCGCCCACGGAAGTGGAGCGTGTTCTCGGGATTGCAAAGGCATACTGCACGCGGGTCGGGAATGGGCCCTTCCCTACGGAGTTGGACAACGAGGCCGGAGAGGCCCTTCGGGAGAAAGGAGGGGAGTTTGGAGCGACGACGGGACGTCCCCGGCGGTGCGGCTGGCTCGACCTTGTGGCGCTCCGCTACACGAGCATGATCAACGGGTTCAACGAACTGGCAGTCACGAAGCTGGACGTGCTCTCCGGCCTGGATGAGCTGAAGGTCTGCACGCAGTACCGCTACGACGGGAAGACCACCCGCCGGTTTCCCAGTGAACCGCAGACCCTGGAGCGTGTGGAGCCGCTGTACGAGACCCTGGACGGGTGGAGCGAAGACATCTCAAAGGTGCGCCGGTTTTCCGACCTCCCCTCCGCGGCCCAGGACTATCTACACTTCATCGCCGAATACATCGACGTGGAGATTGGGCTTCTCTCCAACGGACCCCGACGGGACCAGATCATCACAGATGTCAGTCCGGTTCCGGCTTAGAGTGGTTTGAATGAGGAGGAGCGGAACGCCCCTTGGCGCCGCCGGTGGAGAGGATCCCATCGCCCTCGTCCACATCCTCCGGCCCGTCACATGCATGCCTACCGCTGGTCCGTCCGGTTCAAGCTCGGACTCATCGTCTTCGCAATGGTCCTGGCTGTGGCCTCGCTGCTCTACACCCAGCGCCTGGTCGACCGGCTCCGGGAGCGCGAGCAACGCGTCATTGAGCTGTGGGCCGACGCCCAGGCCGAGGTTGTAGAGTCCGAGCGCCGCACCGCCAATCCCCATCTTGATGACCTCCAACGGCTGGAGAGCTACCTCCAGTCGATTGAGCAAACCCCTATGGCGGCCTCGATGTCGTCGGACCGCATCGAGGCGTACCAGGAGGCCGTAGAGTGGGCGCAGCGCATGCCGCCGACGGGCGAGCTCGATTTCATTCTAGACGAAATCCTGGAGCCCAATCAATTTGGCATTCCGGCGATCATTACGGACTCGACCCGCGCGAATCCCCTGTTTTGGCGGAATATCGGGGTGCCGGAGTCGCTCGACGGGCTGTCGCCCGCCGATTCTCAGGAGGCCGCCCAAAAGCTGGCGAGGCGTCAAGACGAAATGGTGTCCACCTTTGAGCCCATTCCCATCGAAATTGATCTTGTAGGGGAGTCGTCGTCACGGGAGCTAACCCAATACGTGTACTACGACGAGTCGGCCCTCGTGACGGAGCTGCGCATTTACCCGTGGGGGCAGCTTCTCTTCGTGGCCCTGTTTGTGGTTGTGGGCTACCTCGGGTTTTCGTACGTGCGGCGGAGCGAGCAGAGCAACCTTTGGATGGGCATGGCCCGAGAGGCAGCCCATCAGTTGGGCACGCCGCTTTCAAGTCTACTGGGATGGATTCAAATGCTCCGGGCCGCGGACGACGATGAGGCGCGCCGGGCGGACATTCTAAATGAAATTGAGAACGACGTCGAGCGTCTCCAGCGGGTCGCCAATCGGTTTTCCGACATCGGGTCGCAGCCCAAGCTAGAGCGTCAAGATTTGGTGCCGATTATTGAGCAGACGGCCGAATACATCCGCCGCCGCGTCCCGCAACGCAGTCAAGACATCACCCTGTTGGTGGAGGTCCAGGGGCCGATCGAGGTTCCGGTCAACGAGGAGCTGTTTTCGTGGGTGCTGGAGAACCTCCTGAAGAACGCCCTGGATTCCATCGAGGACGAAACGGGAACCATTCAGGTTATTGCAGGGACCACCGAGGCAGGCGCATACGTGGAGGTGGACGATACGGGGGAAGGCATTCCGCGCAGCGAACGGAAGAACATCTTCCGTCCCGGGTACAGCACGAAGAAGCGCGGGTGGGGCCTGGGGTTAAGTCTCGCGCGACGGGTCGTGGAGGCGTACCACGGCGGGTCGCTGGAACTCGTGGACACCACGGTAGGGGAGGGCGCCACGTTTCGAATTGAGCTACCGGGATGAATCGCCTCCGGGGGCAATGCGGGCCTCCAACGCGTCGGCGGAGAGGTGCGGGGCCACGGCCACGAGGATATCGTCGCGTTGCCGCCAGAGCACAACGCCCGTGTCTGCTTCGGAGCGGGAGAGGAGTCCCTGGTTTTCGGCGAGGGCGGTCCGGAGGTCATTGTCGACCTGAAGCTGGTCCTCGAGACGATCGAGAAGGGCGTAGTTGAACGCCAGGACCGTGATGGACTCCGACGCGTCGTCCTCAGCAAAGACAACGGCCGGCACCTCTGCGTCCCCAAATCGAAACTGCCCGATGCCACGGAGGGAGGCTCCTTCAATGGACGGGACGGCCACCCGTCGCTGCCACGTGTCCTGGATATACGACCGGGCGGCGGTGGGATCCGAAAGCTCGCGGGTCGGGCGAAGGGTGTCGGCCGCGGCGGCGGAGAGGGAGGACAGGGTGGAGGGGGGAGGCGAGGAGGACGACAGCTGAGACACCGCGAACACGGCCCCTGCGACAAGCAAGACAAGCAATGCGCCTCCCACAATCATGCGGCGCCAGGGGCGCCCGGATGTTTGTTCGTTGTCGTTGGGGGAGGCGCCCTGGGCCGCGGAGGACGAGTCGTCTGGCGGTGTCGTGTCGGCGTTGTCGTGCCTTTCACCATCCGCTTCGCCCCGTTGCAGAATGGCGCGGAGAACAGAGCGAAGAGACGAGGGGGGCGTTTCGAAGCGTCCGGTCAGGTCCTCCCGCACCGCCGTTCGAAGATGTTCTCTTGAAATGGTCTCCTCCACGAGAGCCCGTTGGGGACCTGGAAGCGCGTCCCGGACGCGGTCCGAGAGGTCCGTCCACGCCTGCGCCCGGTTCGCCTCGGCGGCCTCCGCGGACGTGTGCAGGACCTGTGCAAGGGTGTCGGTGGGGGCTTCCAGGGCATCGAGGGTGAGGATCAGACGTTCGGTCTCGGACCCGGTGACGAAAGCCGCCGGGAGGACGCGGGCCACCGCATCTTCTGCGACGGCCCGGCGAACGCCATCGGGGCGCCCCTCCTTGGGGCCCGGGGTGCCGGCCGTCTCCGAGTGGGTATCGATGAGCAGGCGGAGGAGCCAGGCCTTCCGATCGGAAGGGCGGTCCTTGGGGGGCGTGTCCGCCGCTCGCTCGAACGTGTGGCGGAGAAGGGGATTTGCCGCGTCCGGGCCCGCCAGCATACAGGCCACCGGGTACAGCGTGTCAAGGTAGCGCGTGAGTGACGAATCGTTGGGCGGCATAGGGATGGGGGTGTGGAAGGAGACCTACGACGCATCCTCGAGGGTGAGCTTCACCGAATCGCCTTTCCGGATGTCGAGAAGGTCGGCGGCACTCCCTCCATTGACTGCAATTTCCAGAAAGCCCGTGCTTCCAATCAGCAGCAGGGGCTCGCCTTCAGGCACCGTCCCGTATGTAGAGCCAAACTGCCGAACGATCCGGCTGCCGGCATATCCCTGCACGGACCGAAGCGCGTCTGCGATCGGGGCGTCCGCGTCCTGACCGATCGTACGGGCGAGGTGAGAGTGCCGGATGTTCGTAACGCAGTTTCCAAAGTGGTCCACGTGAACGACCCATCCCTGGACCGTTCCGTCGTCGACACTCGGGCGGGCCCAATGGAGCGATTCCAGGGTGTCGATCGGGGTCCCCAGGGTGTCGACGGGGTCGCCGTTGGCCAGGTGGGCGGCTGCGGGGGCGAAAATATCGCGCCCGTGGAAGGTGGTGCTGGGCGTGGGCGTGCGCCACCGGTCGGGATCGTCAAGCTCAACCGCCGCCTCCGGAGAGTCCTCGTCGAGGACGAGGGGAAAGAGTCCATTGTCCGCCCCCACAAACCACTGGTTGTTGTGACGGAGCGCGACGGCGCGACGATCGGTGCCCACTCCAGGATCAACGACCACCAGGTGCACCGTCCCATCCGGAAAGTATGGCACGGTACACCGCAGCACAAACGCGGCCTCCATCACATCCTGGGGGCTGATTTCATGCGTCACATCGACCATCCGAGCCCCGGGACAGATTGAGAGCATCGTCCCTTTCATGGAAGGAACGTACGCGTCCTCGGTCCCAAAGTCCGTGGTGATTGTGATAAGGGAAGCGTTCGGATCCATCGTGAAGAGACGGCGTGGGGCGAATGGCAGTGCCCCCTCAACGTACGAAGAGACCAGAACGATTCGTAGGGTGCGCCCCTGGATGGAAACAACCGCACGGGGCTGTTGAGTTGGGACGGTGTCCCGTCGCATGTGCCCGGAGTCGTTCTCTCACGATCCGCCCCGACCATGCCCGCTGCGTCGTCCCGGCCTGAGCCCTCACACTCCGCGAATGAAGACGGAGGGCGCCGGGCCGTGGTGGATCGGTTCGTCGCGTTTTGGGGTGATATGGCCTCGAGCTGGGGCATCAATCGTACGATGGCCCGCGTCCACGCACTGCTCTATTGTGCGGAACGGCCCCTCAATACGGACGAAATCATGGAGCGCCTGCAGATTAGCCGGGGAAGTGCGAACATCAACCTGCGAGCCCTCGTCGACTGGCGCCTTGCCGAGAAGATCACGGTTCCGGACTCCCGGAAGGATCACTACACCGCCGAAAAGGATGTCTGGCGCATCATGGCTCGAATCATCGAAGAGCGAGAACGGCGCGAGGTGCGTCCCGTCCGCCAGCATCTCTGCGACTGCGTGGATGCCTTGCGCCCGGCGGACGAGGCCTCGTGGACGGAGGCCGATCGTGCCCTTCACGAGCGCCTTCAGAACCTCATTGAGCTCATGTCGGTCGTCGAGGAGGGGTCCGAGGCGCTTCTTCCCTTGATTAAGGACCGGGAGGCGGATCGCATCCAGCAGCTGGTCTCGTTCGTACAGGTCCTCAATCAAACGACGTCCGGGGCGACTCCTGAAGGGGCTCCAGAGAGCGAGACGTCCTCGTAAGCGTTCTGTACACGCCGTTCTGTACACGCCGTGCCGACGACCAACGACATTGGCGACTGTGGAGAAGCCCTCGCCGCTGCTTTTCTGCGGGAGGCCGGCTACCAAATACTGGAACGCAACTACCGGTTTGAGCGCAACGAGGTGGATCTTGTGTGCCGCGATCCCGAGTCCGGTGGCGAGGTGGTGTTTGTAGAAGTCAAGGCACGGTCCGGAACCGGGTTTGGCCCGCCCGAAGCCTCAGTGACCCTCGAAAAGCAAGGTGTGTTAACCGCGGTGGCGCGTGGCTTTCTGCATGAGCGAGAAATGGAAGGGGCCTCGGCCCGGTTTGACGTGGTGTCGGTCCTCCTGACGGGCGACACGCCGACGATTACGCATTATCCGAATGCGTTCCTGGCACGAGAGGGCCTGTAGGGCGGGACGGGCGCCCGGGGCAGTGTCGGCGGGAAGACGGTCCTCCCCGGCGGCTGGCGTGCCCCATTGTGGATGCGAAGTGCCGCCCGGGGGACCGCCAGTGGTCTCAAATCGTGCTGCGAGAAGCGGATTAGAGGGGGAGGGGGGCGCTATCGGGCATTTTCGATGGCCTGCACAGTGGAGGGATCTTCGAGGCTTGACGTGTCGCCGAGGGCCTCATCAAGGTAGGCGGCCCGAATGAGGCGCCGCATGACCTTGGCATTCCGGGTTTTGGGGAGTGCGTCGGTAAACAGAATTTCCCGCGGCATCAAAGGCTTGCCCATTTCGTTGACGATCTCCTGCATAAGCTCTTGGCGAAGCGTCTCGCTCTCATCCCGGTTCGGCTCTGCCACGACAAAAGCAACGATCTCTTCGCCCTTCACGTCGTGGGGCACGCCGATGGCGGCGCTTTCGGCCACGGCTTCGTGAGCATTGAGAAGCGCCTCAATCTCGGCGGGGCCGAGGCGTTTGCCGGCCACGTTGATCGTATCGTCCGAGCGCCCCAGGATGTACCAGAGCCCGTCCGCGTCGATGGCGGCAAAATCCCCGTGCACCCAGGTGTTTTCGAACCGATCCCAGTACGTCTCGTGGTAGCGGTCGTCCTCGCCCCAGAAGCCTCGCGTCATGCCAATCCAGGGCGCATGGAGGACGAGCTCCCCGACCTCTTCCCGGACCGGCGTGCCGTCCTCGTCCACGACATCGGCGTCCATGCCGGGGACGGGGCCGGAGAAGGCCGCGGGCTTGAGCGGCTCCAGAACGTTGCCGCAGAGAATCCCACCGGAAATTTCGGTGCCACCAGAGTAGTTGAGAATAGGTTTTTCGCCGTCGAGAACCGTTTCGAAGCACCACAACCAGGATTCGGGGTCCCACGGACTGCCCGTGGAGCCAATGGCGCGCAGGCTGGACCGGTCCGCCGCCGTCACCGGTTCGGGGCCGTGTGTCTTAAGGGCGCGAATCAAGGTGGGCGATACCCCGAGGTGGGTCACTTCGTGGTCGTCCACCATGCGCCAGAGGCGACCGGGATCGGGATGGTCGGGTGCACCGTCGTAGAGCACCATGGTGGCCCCGATGGTGAGCGTGCCGAAGACGAGCCAGGGGCCCATCATCCAGCCCATGTCGCTCATCCAGTACATCGTTTCGCCCGGCTTCAGGTCCATGGGGTGATACATGTCCTGCGCGCCCTTAATCGGGAAGCCGCAGTGGGTGTGGACCGTGCCTTTCGGGGGACCGGTAGTACCACTCGTATAAATGACCATCACCACGTCCTCGGCGTCGGTACGAACAGTGTGGGCGTCACCGTCGTGGCCGGTCACGAAGTCGTCCCAGAACACATCGCGTCCGCTCGTCATGGGCGGGTCGCCGACGCCCAGATGGCGACGTACGATGACGTGTTCTACGGAGGGACACTGGTCCACGGCCTCGTCGGCGGTCTCCTTCATACGGATCGGACGCTCGCGCCGAGAAAAGCCGTCGGCCGTAAAGAGCGCTTTCGCCTCGGCGCGCTGGAGGCGCGTCACCACGGCCCCGGTGCCGTATCCGCTAAAGAGCGGCAGAATAATGCCTCCGATTTTCGCAATGGCCAAAAAGGCGATAACGATTTCAGGCGTCATTGGCATGTAGAGGCCAATGGCGTCGCCCCGGCCGAGCCCCCGAGCGCGGAGTGCATTTGCGCAGCGGCACACCCGCCGATGCAGTGCGCCGTACGTCAGGGTCTCCGTCTGTCCCGCTTCCCCTTCCCAGCGGAGCGCCACCCGCGACTCGACCGGCGTCCCCTGCCATTTATCGAGTAGGTTGTGGACGATGTTCATTGTGCCGCCTACGCACCAGGTGGGATGCTGGATGCCGTTAGACAGGTCGACGATCTGTTCGTAGTCCTCGTAGAATTCGATGTCCAGGTCGTCGAGGACCGCGTCCCAAAACCAGCCGACATCCTCGGCGGCCCGCCGACGAAGAGCGGACAGGTCCGAAAGGTCGTGTCGGTTCATAAACCCCCGGAGATTCGAGTTGGCAACAACCTCGGGATCGGGGGTCCACACGACCTCTTGGTGGAAGGGAAAGGCGTCCGACGTTGTGGAAGCGGTTTCAGACATGGAGGGAACGGGCAGTATCGGAAGACGGTGGAGAAGGGCCCCCGGCGGGCGGCAGAACCGTGGCCGAGAGGTTCTCATAATAACCGTGTGACGGCGATAGAGGCAAGCCCCCCATGCCTGGGGCTGATCGGGCGTTGAAAAGGTGTCTATAACGCAACCTTCCTGCAGAAAAGGACACAATTCCCACGCGTGGGTGTATGTGGAGTGCATTTGACAAATACAGACCCATTGTGCGTTGACCCAAGCGGCAGAGGTCTGCCGCGGCGTTCAACTTTTCCATCAATCAGTTCAGCAACGTGGCTAACCGAAACTCTGACAATGAGAAAAAGGAGGGGGGCTCAGCGCTCCCCTCAGGTCCCAGCGCAGGCGGCGGTCGCGGCCGTCTCATTATTTGGGTGATTGCCGGGACGCTTCTGGCCCTGTGGGCGTACAGTTACTGGGGCATGGGGCCCGCTGGGGGCGACCAGATCAGTTACAGCGAATTTCGCACCCAGGTACAAAACGAAAACGTCGAACGAGTCGTCGTGCAGGGGAGCCGGGTCCAAGGCGAGCTCAAGTCTGAGGCGACCCGTAAGCAGGACGGAAATTCGGTCGAGTACACGAACTTCGTGACGTACATTCCCTCCTTTGGAGATGAACAGCTGATGGATCGGCTGGAGTCTTCGGGTGTGGAGGTGGTGACCGAGCCGGAAAGTACCTTTCCGTGGGGCCTCGTGATTATGGGCCTCCTGCCAGTGCTGCTGTTGTTTGGTGTCGGGTACATTTTTCTTCGCCGCATGCAGGCGCAAGGCCAAGGGCTCTTCTCGGTTCGGAAGAGCAAGGCCAAGCTTTTTGATAAGGATGAGGAGGATACCACGTTTGACGACGTAGCGGGGGCCGACAGCGCGAAGGAGGAGCTCGAAGAAATCATTAAGTTCCTCAAAACCCCGGAGAAGTTTGAGCGACTGGGAGGCAAGGTCCCCAAGGGCGTGTTGCTTGTTGGTCCTCCGGGAACGGGAAAGACCCTTCTGGCCCGGGCCGTAGCCGGAGAAGCCGACGTTCCGTTCTTCAGCGTGTCGGGCTCCGACTTTATGGAGATGTTTGTCGGCGTCGGGGCGTCGCGCGTCCGCGACATGTTCAGTGAAGCGAAGGAAACGGCTCCCGCTATCATTTTCATCGATGAGCTCGACTCGATTGGTCGGCAACGAGGGGCAGGCCTCGGCGGTGGGCACGACGAGCGAGAGCAGACGCTCAATCAGCTCCTGTCGGAACTGGACGGGTTTGAAGAGAGCGAGGAGGTTGTGGTGATGGCCGCCACCAATCGCCCGGACATCCTGGACTCTGCCCTCACCCGACCCGGCCGCTTCGATCGTCAGATCACAGTCGATCTTCCCACGAAAAAGGCGCGGGCCGAAATCCTGAAAATCCACGCCCGCAACAAGCCCATGAGCGACGAGATCGACCTCGAAGAAATTGCCCGAAGTACGCCGGGATTCAGTGGGGCCGACCTTGAGAACCTGCTCAACGAGGCAGCGCTCCTGGCCGGTCGGTACGGCCACGACACGATCATGAATAGTGACGTGGAGGAGGCCCGAGACAAGGTCATTATGGGTCTGAAGCGCGATGGCATGGCCCTCGACGACGAGGAGAAAAAGCTGCTGGCCTACCATGAGGCGGGCCACGCGATTGTGGCCGCCGGACTACCCCACGCCGACCCCGTTCACAAGGTCACGATCGTGCCGCGGGGACAAGCCATGGGGGTCACGCAGCAACTGCCGGAAAAGGACAAGTACCTGTACCGCCTAGACTACCTGCTTGACCGTCTGGCAGTCATCATGGGCGGGCGCGCCGCAGAAGAAATTATCTTCGACACCGCCACCAGCGGGGCCGAAAACGACCTTAAGCAGGTGCGGAAGATGGCCCGCAAGATGGTTCTCGACTGGGGCATGGGGGAGAAGTTTAAGCACATTTCGCTCGGGGGCGAGAGCGGAAACGTGTTCTTGGGCGAGCAGATCGCGAAGGGCAAAGACTACAGTGACGAGACCGCCCGCGAGGTGGACGAGGAGATTCGCCGCATCACGGAAAACGCGTTCCAGCGGGCCGTCGATACGCTCACGAAGCACCGTGATGCCTTTGACCGGCTGGCCGCGTTGCTGATCGAGCGTGAAGAGGTGCCGGGGGACGACGTACTTCGGCTCGTGAACGGGGAGGCCGATGCCATCGGAGAGGTGGCCTCCACGAACGGCAGCCCGGACGCCGAGAAATCAGACGGTACTGCGGCGCCGGGCGCGACATCGGACGCTCATGAAGAGAGCCGGCAGGACGGGGTTGCCTCGGATGAGGCCGGGACGGAAGCCGAAGCCTCCACAGCGGAGGACGAACGCCCATCCTAATCTGACGTGGCCTGAAATATCAAGCGACCCCGAGAGCGCAAGCAGGTCTTACTGATCACGCTATAAGTTTCCCCGGCGGGCCTGCTCCCGCTCAATGGCTTCAAACAGGGCTTTGAAATTGCCGGCTCCAAACGACCGGGCGCCCTCCCGCTGGATGACCTCGTAGAACACCGTGGGACGATCCTGGACGGGTTTGGTGAAGATCTGCAGCAGGTAGCCCTCTGGGTCCCGGTCTACGAGGATGCTGAGCTCTTCGAGCTCGTCGATTGGTTCCTCGATCGACCCTACACGGTCAGCGAGCACCTCCCGATCGTAATACGTGTCCGGGACTTCGAGAAACTCCACGCCGCGGCGACGCAACTCCCGAACCGTTGAGAGGATGTCGTCGGTCGCTAGGGCTATGTGCTGGACCCCCGGGCCGCGGTAAAACTCCAGGTACTCCTCAATCTGGCTTTTCTTTTTGCCCTCGGCCGGTTCGTTGATCGGGAATTTGATGATTTCGTCGCCGTTGGCCATCACCTTTGACATCAAGGCCGAGTACTCGGTCGAGATGTCCTGGTCCGTGAAGTGGAGCATATTATAAAAGCCCATGGTCTGGGCATAATACTTCACGTACCGGTCCATGTCGCCCTCGTACACGTTGCCGACGCAGTGGTCGACGTACCGCAGGCCGGCGGGGGCGGGTGCGTTCCAGTGAGGATTTTCCCAGCGCTCAAATCCTGGGAAGAAGAGGCCCTCGTATTCACTCCGGTCCACAAAGGTGTGGATGGTATCGCCGTAGGTTGCGATGGCGGCCGTCACAACCCGGCCGTCTGTGTCTTCGTGGACGGTCGGTTCGGAGACAGGCTCTGCGCCTCGTTGCACTGTCGCTTCAAATGAATGCTCGGCATCGTCAACTGCCAATGCGATGTCGCGGACCCCGTCGCCGTGAAGCTGGACGTGGTCGCTAATCGGAGACTCGGGCCCCAACGCGGTCGTCAGCACAAACCGAATGTCGTTCTGCTCCAGCAGGTAACTCACCTTTTCTTTGGTGCCCGTTTCCGGGCCGCGGTAGCCCTGGATCTGAAAGCCAAAGAGATGAGCGTAAAAGTGGGCGGCTTGCTTGGCATTTCCGACGTAGAATTCAACGTAGTCCGTCCCGTTGATCGGCAAAAAATCCTCGGCCGTTTCGGTATCGGGACGGGGGACAGTGGGTGTTTCAGCCATGGGGAGGAACGGGTTCTTTAGAGATGAGAAGCCAGAAAAGCGCTTCCAAAAAAGGATAGGAACAGAAGATTTCTTGTGACTTCATGAAAGGATACTTTGCCTGTGCGGGGGCGTTCCTACTGGTCGCTTAGGACCGTTGAGTCGGATGAAGAACGGGACTCAGCCGTGTGGGGCTTGGTCGTGTCGGAGAGAATCCGGAATCGAACCGGGAGCTTCATTGGCATGGAGACGGGCGCTCCGTGCCGGGTTGCCGGTCGGAATCGAACAGTCTGAAGGGCGCTTACGGCCGCGGAGTCCAGCAGGGGGTGAAGCGAATCGGTCACGTTAATGTCTTCCGCTGTACCGTTCTCGTTTACGTCAAAGCTGAGCATGAGACGACCCTGGATGCCTTGTTTGCGGGCTGGTTCCGGGTACTGAATGTGGAGGTAATACGCCCGGAGGCCCCCGATAAGCTCCGGTCCTTTCACTTCTGTAATCGCCGTCAGTCGGCGAAAAGCGCTTTGAGATGCGAACGAAGCGGAGTCTGGCGTTTCCTTAGACGTGCGATCTTCGTGGGATTCGCCAGTGGCAGTTGCGGAGCGGTCTGGCGTTCCCGTCTGGGGCGGGGCCTCCGCGGTGAGATCTGAATTACGGTCCGGATCCGAGGGGTCCGAGGAGGACTCCGACGACTCCTCCTGTACGTCCACCATGTGCATCTGGTACGGCGGCGAAAGGAGGGTCCACTGCGACGAAGAGGAGGGAGCAGAGGAAAACGAAAGATGTGCGAGCCCGATCAGCACGCTCAGGCTGAGCACGTACCCCACCAGCACACGTGTGGTGTAGTCCGTTCGGTGCCGGGCACCTGTGCGAGCAGGGGAGAAGTCGGGCCACATGCCTGGATGCACGCCTGTTGAATGCTTTCTGCTTCTCTAACACGAACAAATGATGAAAGTGCCCGGGGGTCGACTCCAGTTTCAATGGGAGAGCAGGGGAGGAGATTTGAGGACATCGATCTTGAGAGTCCCCTTTACGCTCGCTACATTTGTGCTCGCGTATGTTCTCACGAACGATGACCCGGTCCGATGCGAACGGTGCTTTTCTTTTTTCTCACGGCGTGTCTTCTCTTCGCCGCTCCCGCGGATGCGCAAGAGCAGCCCCACGTGTTTCGGAATGCCACCCTGTACCCCATTGCTTCGGAGCCCATTGAGGAGGGGACTCTCGTCGTCCACGAGGGCGAGATCCAGGCTGTAGGGGCCAACGGAGAAGTTGAGGTACCCGATGAGGCCCAGGAGCATGACCTATCGGGCAAAGTGGTGATGCCGGGGCTCGTTGACACGCATTCCCACATCGGGCAGGTGAGTGGGGGGGACGAATCCGCGGCCCTGCACCCGGGCGTGCGCACGGTAGACGGTATCAACGTGATGCACTCGTCGCTGGACCGAGCCCGGGCCGGTGGAATTACCGCCGTAAACGTGTTGTCCGGATCGGGCCATCTGTTGAGCGGACAGACCACCTATCTCAAGCTGCGCGACGGCACCACAATTGCCGACCTGAATGCCTGTGATGATCGGTCCATTGAAGCATGTGGTGGCATGAAGATGGCAAACGGGACCAACCCGCAGAGGGAGGAGGGTTCCTTCCCAGGCACACGGGCTCGTTCGGCGGCCATGGCCCGGGAGCTCCTGACGGAGGCGGAGGCGTACAAGGAACAGAAAGACGAGGCTGAAAGCTCCGATGAGATGCCTGAGCGCGATCTGCAGATGGAAGGGCTGGTGGACGTGCTGGAAGGAGACCGAATAGTTCACTTCCACACCCACCGCCACGATGACATCTTGACCGCGATCCGGTTAAGCAAGGAGTTTGACTTCCGGCTTGTGCTCCACCACATAAGCGAAGGATGGAAGGTCCCAGAGGAAATTGCAGAAGCGGACGCCTCGGCTTCAATCATTACCCTCGACTCGCCCGGCGGAAAGCATGAGGCAGACGAGTTGGTCTATCGAACGGGTCGTGTGCTCGACGAGGCAGGGGTCGGGGTGTCGTACCACACCGACGATCCGATCACGGACTCACGCCTCTTCCTCCGCTCCCCAGCCTTTGGCGTCCGGGCTGGAATGGACCGCGACGCCGCTTTGGAATCTGTGACCCTGGAAGCCGCCCGGCAGATGGACCTCGCCGACGAGGTGGGCAGCCTGGAACGGGGAAAGGACGCTGATTTTGTGGTCCTTTCGGGAGATCCCCTGAGCGTCTACACAAAGGTACAGCAGACCTGGGTGGAGGGCGAGAAGGTGTTCGACCGGTCCATAGAAGCCGATCAGGAGATCGCGACGGGAGGCTATCGCGTCCTCGATGAAGCGATCCAGCACGTCCATGGAATCGACGAGTAGAGAACTCCTCGACCACTGTTCTTCTCCGCTGAATTCCGACCGCACATGCCGATGCCACATTCGCTCGTTCGCTCCTTCTTGCTGATCGCCGTTCTCCTCCTGGGCACGACACCGGCCGTTGGCCAGACGGCCGTCCAGGCCGATACCGTGTACACTATGACGGGACCGCCAATCGTGGACGGGGTGGTCCTGGTCGAAGGGGAAACCATTGAAGCGGTGGGGCCGGCGTCCGAGGTGTCGATTCCCTCCGACGCCGAGGTGCATGAAGCCACCGTTGTGACTCCCGGGCTCATCGATCCCCGGGCGACGGTGGGGCTCTCGGGCCTCTACAATGTTGATGCGGATCAAGACCAGCTCGACACCTCAGAGCCTATTCAACCGGACCTGCGGGCCATCGACGCCTTCAACCCGCGCGAGGAACTGGTCTCCTTTGTGCGCGACCTGGGCGTCACGACGGTCCATTCCGGGCACGCCCCCGGCGCCCTCATCAGTGGTCAGACGGGTATCTTCTCGACCAGTGGCGAGACAGTTGGGGACGTGGTTCAGGACTCGCTCGCCGCGGTGGCATTCACGTTGGGCTCTGACGCGTCCACGCGGTTTGAAACGCCCGGCACCCGCGCCAAAAGTGTGGCGATGCTCCGAAGTACCCTCACCGATGCCCAAGCGTACCTGGAGAAAAAGGAGAATGGAGAGGACGTGTCGACGGATTTGAGCATGGAGGCGCTGGCAGACGTTCTTCAAGGGGATGTGCCGGCGCTCATCACGGCCCACCGGGCCCACGACATTCAGGCGGCGCTTCGGTTACAGGACGAGTTTGGATTCGACCTGATTCTGGATGGAGCGGCGGAGGCGTACCTGCTCATTGATGAGATTCAGGAGGCCGATGTCCCCGTGATTCTGCACCCGACCATGACCCGGCCCTCAGGGCCCACGCAGAATGTCTCCTTCACCACGGCGGATTCCCTGCACGAGGCTGACGTGCCGGTGGCCATTCAAAGCGGCTGGGAGCCCTACGTCCCGAAGACCCGTGTCGTGCTCTACGAGGCCGCCATTGCTGCGGCCCACGGCATGGATCGCCAGGCGGCCCTCGCCACCGTGACCCGAACCCCGGCCGAGATCCTGGGACTAAATGATATTGGCACGCTGGAGGCCGGAAAGAAGGCAGATCTTGCACTCTTCGACGGCGACCCTTTCGAGTACACAACGCACGTCTGCACGGTGTTCGATGACGGTGCGGTGGTGAGCGACGAATGCAAGTAAATCACGTGCACGTGTGCGTCGTTCTTGCTCACAGATGGCTCTCTCCCCCTACTAGATGTTCGATGCTCTGATTCTGGATCGCGCCAACGGATCGGTCGCTCCTTCGGTACGCTCCCTCTCGCTTGCGGATGTGCCCGGAGCCGACGGCGACGAGGTGCGGCTGAAGGTGCTGTATTCGAGCCTTAACTATAAGGATGCGCTGGCCGTGACGGGGAAAGGAAACATCATTCGGGGCGAGTATCCCATCGTGCCGGGCATCGATCTCGTGGGCGTCGTGCTTGAAGCCGACGCTGATATGTTCTCGCCGGGGGATCGGGTGATTGGAACAGGGTGGCAGCTCGGCGAGGTCGACTGGGGAGGGTATACCCAGCGGGCCCGGGTGGCGGCTCGAAAGCTCGTCCCGCTTCCCGAGGGGCTATCCCCAAAGCAGGCCATGGTGGCCGGGACTGCAGGATTTACGGCCATGCTTTCCGTGATGGCCTTGCAGGAGCACGCCGTTACGCCCGATCAGGGCGACGTCGTCGTGACCGGGGCCTCCGGCGGAGCGGGCAGTATGGCGGTGTCGCTGCTTGCCCGGCGTGGCTACGACGTGGTCGCGTCGACCGGGAGCGACGACGCGCACGAGTATTTGCGGGCATGTGGGGCGTCCCGAATCGTGCCACGCACGGAGTTTGATGAGGGCCCCGACCGTCCGATGGAGTCGGGACGGTGGGCTGGAGCCGTCGACGCCGTTGGAGGCAAAACGCTTGCCACGCTCATCGCACAGCTTCAGCGTCACGGTAGCGTCGCCTCCTTCGGCAATGCAGGTGGACACGAACTGCACACGACAGTCTTTCCGTTCATCCTTCGTGGGGTGAATCTCCTGGGTATCGATTCCAACACTTGCCCGAACGACCGACGCCTGGCAGCGTGGGAGCGCCTGGCTTCTCTCCTAACGGAGGCGGACTTCGAGCACATGACGGCACGCACCATTGGACTTTCGGACGTGCCGGCGGTGAGTGAAGAGGTGCTGGACGGAGTCATCCGCGGGCGGGTCGTGGTGGACGTGCAGGCGTAGCAGGGGCCCACCGTCTGAGTCTTCGGAATTTCGGGCCCGAACCGAACTGGTGATGGAGGGCATCCGTACGGGAAGCTAGGCGATTTCTCCGTCTGGGGTCCGCTTTCGATTGCACCGGCTCGGCCTGTTCGCATGACCACCTCTATCTGGCAGCATGCCCACCGCAAGCGCGAAACGTCCTACGACGTGATTGTTGTTGGGGGAGGGATTGTGGGCTGTTCTACGGCCTACTGGCTCCGTCGCCGCCAGCCCTCGCTTGACGTCGCCATTGTGGAGGCCGGAACGCTCGGGGCGGGGGCCAGCGGACGCAATGCGGGGTTTGTGGTGCAGGGAACGGACGCCGACTTTCTGACAGACATCGAACAGTACGGACGTCGCACCGCCCGCCGGCTCTGGCACTTTACGCGAGACAACCGCGACCTGCTAGCGTCTGAACTCCATTCGGCATCGTTCGACTGGCGGTCGGACGGAAGTCTGTCGGTGGCCGCGACGGAAACGGAGAATCGGCGCCTTCAGAAGTGCGTCCCTCGCCTCCGCGCCGCCGGGGCCCCTGTGGTTCACCTCGACGCTGAAAAGACGAATGCACGCCTGCAGGCCTCTGGCTTTGCGGGAGGACTGTTCGTTACCACAGGGGCGGTCGTGAATCCCCTCCGGCTCGTCCACCACATCGCGGCCGAAAGCGGGGCCGACCTCCGCACGCAGCATCCGGTGCAGGAACTCCGAGCGCAGGGGCAGGGCGTGGCCCTGCGGACCCCGCACCTCCGATTTCGGGCCGATCAGGTGGTGCTTGCCGTGGGCCCCTCCCTGCCGAGCGTGGTCCCGTCGCTTGGCCGATTCGTGCGTCCCATGCGGGCCCAAATGCTCGCAACGCATCCCGCCGACACCCAGCACGTTTCGGTCCCGGTCTACTCGCACGACGGCGCGTACTACGTGCGTCAACTGGAGGATGGCACCGTGCTGGCGGGCGGAGGACGACACCCGCATGCCGAGGCGGAGGCGACGGCCACCGACGCCACCACACCGGCGGTACAGGCATCCATCGAACGGTACCTCCACCGTCACTTTCCCTGGACCCAGTCCCTATCGGTCGAACGGCGGTGGAGCGGCATCATGGGCTTCTCTCCGGACCGACGACCCGTCGTGGGGGCGGTGCCGGACGTGCCCGGAAGCCACTTTGCCACCGGCTTTACGGGGCACGGCATGAGCTACGGATTCCGAATGGGACGCCTCCT
Source organism: Salinivenus sp. (assembly GCA_046540815.1). Classification (GTDB taxonomy): domain Bacteria; phylum Bacteroidota; class Rhodothermia; order Rhodothermales; family Salinibacteraceae; genus Salinibacter. Next base: position 36,061 of record JBKHEM010000002.1, on the reverse strand, counting down.
CGCCGACCTGGTGAGTGGGACCTCGCACCCCGATGGCTATGATCTCTTCTCCGCGGCCCGGTTTGAAGAGCGCGAATCGACCGCATCAGAAGCACGACCCCCGTCCCCACGATTTTCGGAACAGACGTCTCCAAAGAATCGCTCGTCCGAATGAGTCGGTTGCCCGTCCTCATTGGGTTTGGCCTCTCCCTCCTTCTGCTTCCCTGCGTGGCGATGGCTGCGCCTGCCGACTCAGTGGACTTCCGCCTCGATGACTATCGATGGGAGCATCGGCTCGTCTTCGTGTTCGCCCCGACGGACACGGCTGGGGCCGTCGAGTCGCAACGTCGTCAGTTCCGAAATGCCAGAGATGGCTTCCGAGACCGGGACCTGTTGCTGATCATGCTTTCGGGAAGTAGAGGAGGGACACTGCACCCGGCGCCGGAGGAGCCCGGACGCCCCCTCACACGCGCCGCCACGCAACGCCTCTACGACCAATTCGACGTGCCTGAGGACGCCTATCGAGTCGTGTTGGTTGGCAAGGACGGCACCGAGAAACGGCGCGAGGCAGAGCCCATCCCCGTCCGATCCCTCTTTGAGACCATCGACGCCATGCCCATGCGGCAACGGGAGATGCGGGAAGATGGTGAGGACCCACCGGGTTGATTCCACCTACAGCTCCACGCCGATAAGCCAGCGGAAGGCAAATTCATCCTGCCCCGCCTTGATGAGATCCGGGTCGCTGGCCCAGAAGGGAAACTTCGCGACGACGTCGAGGCCCTGCAGAAAATCCGACTGCGCGGTCCAGCGGTCCAGGTGTGGGATCTCGGAGAGGCTGTAGCGAGCACCAAACCCGGCGTCGCCCACCAGGTTGTCAGCGGCGAAGCCCGAGAGGAAGGCGCCGTCGCTCCAGACGGTGCCCAGGCCGGAGAAGGCGGACAGGTGGAGCGGGGAGAGGGGGGCCACGTTCGAGAACGGCTGCCCACCGATGGAGAGGCGTCCCGCGAGGGTATTTTCACCCGAGCGGCCGAATCGATCGAACGTGGCGGTCTCAGACCGGAGGTAGGCCACGGGGCCCGCCGGGCCGAAGCCCACGAGGTGCGCGTCGGCCACCGGGCGCTCAAACGCTGCACTGGCCTGACGGTAGGTGTCGTTTCGCCACTGGGACTCGATGGACCGGCCGCCCAACACGAACTGCTTGTGCGGGAGCAAGCCATCGGCGCCGAGGCCCAACTGAAAGTTGGCCTGGCCGGTAAGGGGACCAATATCGGCGTGCTGTTGGGCTTCGAGGGTGAGTCGGGACGCCTGATCGAGCGAGGACGGGTTCACTGAGGGCGCGGTCTCGTACGGCCGGAGGGCTCCGCCGATTTCCGCACGCGTCGCGATGTAGTCGCTCCCGTTCTGGACGGTGTATTCGACCTGACCGGAGAGGGTGTGCGACTGGCCCCAGGGATTTGTGGGCTCCGATCGGGTGATGGACTGGCAGGAGCCAAACACACAATCGACAGGAATTTGCTGGGTCGTGCGGTCAAGTCCAAACGCCCGGTCGCTCGGATTTAGCTGCTGGAGCAAAGAGACCTGCAGGCGCTCCTCCGTGTCGACCAGGGGGGAGCGGAGGGGCACGTCGAACGAAACCTGGTTTTCCAGGATGCCCAGGTGCTTCATAGAGGACAGTTCGAGGGTTGCCCGGGCACCAAAGGGCGAAAACGGTCGCTCGTAGCTCAGTTCATAATCGATGCCATCAATCCAGGAGCCACTGTTGCGTTCTCTCGTCAAAAGATCCGGGGAGACAAAGTCGTCGGGAAGGGAAGGGTCCGCGCCGTTCGAAAACAGCACCGCGGGCCAGAGGGTGAGTGTGGTGCGGAGGCGGTAGTCGCCGCGGAAGTACTGCCCGCGGGCCTGGAGCCCACCCCCGAACCCGAAGTCGTGAGCGTATCCTGCGAGCGGACGGATCCCGACCTGGTAGTCAAACCAGTCCGACTCCGGGGCGCGCAGGAAGCGAGTTTCGAGCGGAAGAGAGGCGCTGTTGTTGAGGCGATTCACGTCCGGTGTCTTGCCGTTCGGGTCGATGACGGCCTCCTCCACCTCGGCCGGCACTGTCACGGAGATCGTTTTTTCGGGCGCGACCCACGGCCACGGCTCGGTCACGATCCAGTCGTCGGGCACGGGTTTGTGGCCGTGCATCGAGGCAAGGGGGACATTGAGCCACTGCGTGGAGCCATCCGCCAGGGTCAGTTTTACATCCTGCGGCATGCGGATCGAGCCCTTCCGCTCCAGCGTCAGGTCGACCTCGACACTGTCGCCCCGCGTGCGCTGATCCAGGTCCGTGATGGCGTCGTCCACCGTACGGGTCGACTCGGTAAATTGCCAGAAGTACCAGTCGAGCATAAGCCCGCTTTCCTGTTCGGCAAAGAGTTCCAGGTCGAACGGATCGGGGTGCGATCCTTTGCGCTCGCGGAAGTAGCGCTTCAGCCAGTCATCGCGTTGCTCCTCGCCGATGACGTAGCCCATCATATCGACGAGCATTTGCCCGCCGGGGTAGGAAGAGATCCCGTACGCCAAGTTTGTCTCAAACCAGTCGGCCGGGGTGCTGAACGGTTCAGCATGGCCCATGTCGTGCATGGTGACGACGCTCAGCCGAGAGCCCGTGTGGTTGGCGGGACGACCGAGGAGGTGGGCCATGCCCTCCTCGGTGGCGTAACTTGTAAAGCCTTCGTCCATCCAGGCGTAATCGGCCTCATTGCTCCCGAGCGACGAGTAATACCACATGTGGGCAAACTCGTGAACGGTGGTGCCCAGCACGGACTGGTAGCTGCTTTTCTCCTCAAACGCAGGGCCGTCGTAGCTGCTCACCACGGTGAACATGGGGTATTCCATGCCGCCGTCTCCCCCCTGCGCGACCGTCATCTGCGGATAGGGGTAGTCGCCGTACTCCTCGCTGAAGAAGCGCGTGAGCTCCGGCATGTCGTCCTGGAGGGGGCTCCACTGCTCGGACACCTCCTCCTTATACAGGATGTGGTGCGTGGTGCCGTCGGCCGTCACCTTGTCGTGGATGTAGTCCGGATCGGCGGACCAGGCGAAGTTGTGAACGTGCTCGGCGCGGAAGTGCCATGTGAGGGAGTCGCGGTCGGCCTGCAGGTCCGAGGGGCGCCACGTTCCGGTTCCATCGATGTCGTAGCCGTGCCCCACCTCCTCGGGATTTTGCAGGACGCCGGTGGCTCCGATCGTGTACTCGGCGGGCATCGTGATGCGTACGTCGAACTCGCCGTACGGCGCGTAGTATTCGCGGTTGACGTAAAAGTTAGCGTGCCAGCCGCGCTCGTCGTACTCTGCCATCTTCGGAAACCACTGCGTCATGGTATAATCGATGCTGTCACCCCGGCTGTTGCGTCCGCTGCGGCGGGTCTGAAGGGGAACTTGGGAGCGGTACTCCATCTCGAACGTGGTGGACGTACCGGGCGGGATGGGCTCGTCGAGATCGACCTCTAAGATCGTGTCGGTGACATCGTAAGACACAGGCGTCCCATCCTGTGTCAGCGATTCGACCTTCTGCCAGCCCTGCTCCTCGGGCGACAGGTTAAAAATGCGGGGGACCGTGCGCCCGTCCGGGTCCGGGAGGTGGCGATGCCGCTCCGCCATCATGGACTGCGGCTGAAAGGCATTAAAGTACAGGTGGTAGTAGACCGTATGGAGCGTATCGGGGGAATTGTTGGTGTAGGTTAGCTCCTGTTGACCGTCCACTCGGTGGGTTTCGGGATTCAAGCGCACGTCCATTTCGTAGTCGACCTCCTGCGCCCATTTGTCCGGTGATTGGGCATGCCCGGTGGAGGCGAGCAGAATTCCGGCGACCGGAAGGGTGAAGAGAACCCAAAATCGAAATTGCATTGGAATGAAAAAAACTGGCGGGGAAGGTAGCACTGTGGAACGCCGCGGGTATCCTTCGCGAATCGTGCAGGAATGTTTCTTTGATCGCGAAGGGACCGGCGAAAAAAACTACCGCAGACGGCCCCGCAAATCTTTCTGCGACACCGGAATCACGGACCGGGCCTTTTGCGTTTGATATCATCCATTTCCGATATCTGTACGACAAATCCCGGGCTCGCCCCGGCATGTCCCGTGACTAAGGCCGATATAGTAGACCGTATTGCAGAGGGGACTGGATTGACGAAAGTAGAGACCAAAGCCGTCGTGGAGGGGTTTATGACCACGGTGATGGAGGCAATGGAGGAGGGGCGCCGCATTGAACTGCGCGGCTTCGGGGTCTTTGAAGTTGAACATCGTGCGCCCCGCACCGGACGCAATCCACAAACCAACGAACCGGTTCACATTGAAGATCGATACGAGCCGGTCTTCCGCCCCTCCCGTCACTTCCGAGAGGACGTAGACGAGGCGCATCAGGGGGACGAGTAAGCCCCACGCGCCGCGTTTCATTTGCGCTTGTTGTACCGACTGCAGTACATATGTCCGACAACACACCGACCTGCCCCTCCTGTGGCGCGCGGGTTGCCCCTGACGCCACCCAGTGTGATCTGTGTGGCGTGTCACTGTCTGAGGATGAAAGCCTCGAGGCGTCCCGCCCATCGCCCGATGACTCAGAAAAAAACATATCTGGATCCGATGAGGGGCCGATAGAATCGCCCGCTCCCGACGATGCATCGGAGCCCTCGCCGGAGCTCTCGTCCGTCTACTGCAATCAGTGTGGATGGGAAAACCCGGAGGGCGCTCGTTATTGCAGCCGATGCGGAGAGCAACTGCAGGAGGTGACCCCGGAGGAGACCCCGGCCGGCACGCGCCGGGTCACGGCCGATCTCCCCACGACGGCGGAGGCGGACCCCCAGCCGGATCGCGAGTCCTCCCCCTCGTCGAACGCTGAGGATCCGACGGATCCGCAACGGGCAATGGGGCAACAAATTACCCTCCTCGTCGGGGGAGCACTGGCGCTCGTCGTCGTCCTGTTTTTTGCCACGCGCTGGAGCCAGCAGTACGACTGGGGCGGACAGGAGGGCGCCTCGCAATCCTCTTCGCAACAACAAGAGGTAGCACCGCAAGGCGGCGAGGGAGGGGACGCTCCCAATGCCGGCGGAGGGGGAGGGAACGCTCCCAATGCCGGCGGAGGGGGAGGGAACGCTCCCATGGCCGGTGGAGGAGGGACCGGAGATGGTGCAACATCATCTTCGGAGTCGGCAGAACCAACGGATCTCTCTACCCTCGTTGACGAGTCTGGCGAGGATCTGGAAGGGGATGTGGCCGACCAAGTGGATTCACTCCGCGCTGCAGTCGAAAATGCGGAGGGGGAAGAAGAGCAGCAGATCAAGGCCGAAATAGCCAACCTGCTCATCGGGGCGGGGGCGCCGGGGCAAGCCGCGGCGGTGCAGACAGAGATCGCGGACGAGACAGGCGCGGTCGATGATCGTCGGCGTGCGGCGGACCTCCTGTATCGATGGATGCAAAAACTGCAAGGGGAAGGGGATCGGGGGCAGGCACTGGAGGTGGCCCGTCACGTGGCGGAGGCCTACGGTGCGGTTTCCGACGAGCGTCCGGACGATCTTGATGCCCGCACCCGGATGGGCGAGGCCTATCTTCTCACAAACAGTCCGATGCGCGGCATTCGTGCCATAAACGCCGTAGTGGACGAGGACTCGACCTTCGTCCCGGCTCGGTTCCAGAAGGGCCTCGCGCTCCTCCAAATCAACCGCCTGGACCAGGCACTGCGGGAGTTTGCGTCGGTGCAGCGGCACGCGAGTGAGGACGATCCGTTTTACAATCAGGCCGAGCGCGCCATTGAGGTTATCCAGGAACAGGAGTCCGGAGGATCCGGCGAGTCGGCGCCCCAGCCGTCTCCAGAGCCGTCCCAGCAGCCGTAGCTTCTTACACGCTCGTTTCGTCCGACGTCCCATGCAGACGCTCATCGATGCGCTTGACCGTGACCGCGTGCGGGCGGCGGTCGAGCAGGCGGAGACACGAACGGCAGGAGAAATTGTCCCTGTGGTCGTTCCGAAGAGTGACGAGTACGAGGTTGCGACCTGGCGTGGGGCCGTCTTTGGGGGCTTGATTGGTCTAGTCGCCGTTCTCCTCGTTCTTCAATTTTACTCGGGGTGGGCACTCGGGTGGCTGTATACGCCTGGGGGCGTGGCGTTAGTGGTCCTGGGGACCAGCGTGCTCGGGGGGGCTTTGACGACCACAGTGCCGGTGTTGCGCCGGAGGGCGGCCGGGAGCGATTTGCTTGACGAAACCGTTCACCGCCGGGCCCTCCAGGCGTTTGTGGAAGAAGAGGTGTTCAACACACGGGACCGGACGGGCATCCTGATTTTTGTGTCTCTCCTCGAACACCGCGTGGAGGTACTGGGAGACACAGGAATCAACCAGCACGTCCAGCCGGACGACTGGGTGGAGGTCGTGGATTGCATCCGGGAAGGGATCCGACACGATCACTTCACGGACGGGCTCGTGGAAGCGGTGCAGTTGTGCGGGCGGCTGCTGGAGCGGAGGGGGATGGACGCTGGACCCGGCAACAAAAACGAGCTTCCCAACACCGTGCGGACGCCCGAATCGAAAGAGGGTTCTTCGTCCACTGATTGAGGACGTCCGGGGCACACCAGGCCGGAATGCAGCGGGCTACGCTTTTTCGATTTCGAGCACGAGGCCGTCAGTGTCGCGGACAAACAGGCGACCGTCCATCTCCTGGTAGTTGTATTCTGTGGCGTCGAGCCGCGAGCGAAGCGCGTGCCAGTCGCGGGGAGAGAGGGAGAACCCGAGGTGGTGAATGGCGCCACGCCCTGGGACCGAGGGGTGCGCCATTTCAGGCATTTCGATGAGCTCGACCACGGCGTGTCCGGAGCCATCGCCCAACATCGCGCGCACCCGACCCTCCCGGACAGGATCGTCTTCCACGGTTTGAAGGGTCAGCCCCAGGAGGTCGACGTAGAAGGTCGTTGCCTCCTCCAGATCCGTTGTCATCACCGAGGCGTGGTCGAGATGGACCGACGGCGGGGACTGAGAATCGTTTGTGGAGGGGGTGAGGGAGGGCATGAGGGGCGAGAGAAAAGGAAATTACTGGTTAGGATCTTGGCGACGCGGGTTCGGCTTCCGGTTGAAACTCGGAGGCATCGATTCCGAGGCGCTTCATCTTCTTGTACAGGCCCTGCCGCGTAAGTCCCAGGACCTCGGCGGACGCGGTGACCTGTCCGTCGCAGGCCTCCAGCACGCGTTCAATCACGTCCGTTTCAGTCTGAGAGAGCACGTCGCTGAGCGTCTGGTTCGGATGGAGCACGGCGTCCGCCGCGCTGTCCGACGCTGTAGGCGAGCGCCGCTGGGCCTGTTCCACAATGGTGTCGAGCAGGCTGCTCGCTTCAATCGTTGGGGTTGGCTCGCTGCTCACGTGGACGAGGACCCGCTCGATTTCATTGCGGAGCTGTCGGACGTTGCCGGGCCAGTCGTATCGGAGCAGGGCCTCCAGGGCCGGCTGGGTGATCGACGCCATGGGGGCGCCGTCGGGGCGCATGGTGTCCAAGAACCGGCGGACCAACAGGGGGATGTCGTCCCGCCGATTGCGTAGCGGGGGGACGGCGACCGACAGAGCGGAGAGCCGGTCGCGAAGGTCGGGGCGAAACGAGCCGTTTCGCACATGTTCGTCGAGGGAGGCCGTTGTGGTGGCGACGATTCGAACGTCGACCGTAGTGGTTTCGGCGCTTCCCATTCGGGCCGTCCGCCCGGTATCCAAGACCTCCAGCAAAGCGGCCTGGGTTGCCGGAGACAGAGTTTCCACATCCTCGATGAGGAGAGTTCCCCCATCGGCGGCGTGCAAGGCGCCGGGCGTTTCCCCAGACGGGTCGTCGGTCCCAAACAGGCGATCGGCAGGCGGGGTGTGCTGCAGATCGGCGAGGACCACACGCTCAAAAGGACCGTCGGACCGGGCGCTTAGGTGATGCAGACGGCGGGCGAGCCGTGCTTTTCCCGTTCCTCTCTCTCCGGTCAGTACGACCGGGCAGCGGCTGGCGGCCGCGCGACGGATGGACTCAAGAACCGACTGCATGGCACGGCTCTCCGCCACGATTGCTACGGGGGGGTCCGCGGTCGGAGGAGCGAACCGGGGGGGAACGTCGGCGCGTCGTGCCCGATCCAGGATCAGCCCGAGGGGAAGAGCCCAGTCCTGCACGGCCGACCGTTGATCTTCGGAGCCGCCGGGAGACGAGTCGTCAAAGGAAACGCCAAGGTGAAATAGATTCCGACTTGGAAGGAGCGACTGCCACAGGACGGACTCGTCCTCCGAGGAAGCAGATTGGTTGGGGGGCGTGAGGCGCGAGGGAGGCTCGCCGCGCTCATGCACTATGGAAAACGAATCGTCATCGCCCGACTGAGCAAGGCCGACCCAGCGGGCAGACACGCGCGTCTCAAGGGCCTGAAGACAAAGGTCCGCCGACAGGCGGAAGGAGGCCGGTGCGTGTCCCAGGAGTACCCCCCACTCCGCATTGTTGGGTGTTCCAATGGTGTTCAGGCGAGACCGAAGGCGGCGGGTGAGGGAAGCATCTTCACTGAGCGTAGCGGCGGCACTGGCGATCTGATAGGCGGAACGAGCCCGTTGCGTGTCGCCCGTTGCCTGGGCAATTGCCCCCTGCAGAGCGAAGCGCTGGGCGTGAAGGGGGAGCGCCTGGGGAGGCAGGGCGTCGGAGGAAGGAAGGAGGTCCTGAGCCAGTCCGGGTCGATTCTGGTGCAGGGCAATGTCTCCGTGCGCACATTGTGCCTGCAGTTGCGTTTCGCGATCCCCGGTTTCACGGGCGGTGCGCTGGGCCCGGTTGAGCCAGAGGCGAGCGGCCTCCGCCTGCTTCTGACGGCCAAGCACAGCGCCGTAAAGGTGCATGACACCGGCCCGAGTAAGCCCACGCGGGAGCGGGTGCGGCGACTGGAGAAGCGCTTTTAATTCATTCTCCGGCGCCTCTGTGTCGGTGTCGAGTGCAATCCGGGCCCGGAGGGAGGCAAGTGCAGAAGTGGGGCCGTCGGGGAAAATCCGTTCGGCTCGACGGACCGCCTCGCGAGCGGCGTGCGGTGCATCGGATCGAAGGTGTGACTCCACCAGCGCCCGATAGGCAAGGAAGAGCGGGGACCGTTGCGCGGGGGACCGGGAAAGGACGGTTTCGGCGTGGGACGCATGTTCTAAAATGCGCGATGGGGCGTCTCCCATAGCCGCGTGCAGAGACGCGGCGTACGCCGAGGCCACTGCTCGGGCCGCCGAGTGGTCGGCGTCGGTCGCATGCGACCGGAAGGCATCCAGGTGGGTTTGGGCGTCCGCATACGCCCCAGCGGCTTGCAGGACGGGGAGACGGAGTCGGTGCTCCCACTGTCGTGCCAGCGTGTCCTCCAGGGCCTCGACTCGTGAAGAGGCCTCGTTGAGTGCGTGGTGGGCCAGGGCGAACTCGTCAATCGAGAGGTACGCGAGGGCGGAGCCAAGGTGTGCCCAGCAGACCCCGTCGGCATTGTAGATGGAAGCGTGCAGCTCCAGAGCCGTTTCCAGGAGTCGAAGGGCCTGCGACGGTTCCCCGACGGCCTCATTCCGAAGGGCATGCGCCCATCCTCGCCAGAGGTTCACGTCTGCCCGAACGCACGTGCAAAGATCCGACACCGTCGAGCGATCCGGAAGAACGTTGAGGGCCTCCGCAGGGTGCTCGTCCACGGTGGCGGCCACCTTGGCGCGGAGGGCCCGCAGTCGGATCTGGCCGGTGTCGGCGGCCGGGGCGTCCAGCGAGTCGAGAAGGGGATCAATCATGCGCACCACGTCCGCCCCCCGCCCCTGGGAGAGCAGGTCCTCTGCCAGCGCGATGGTCTTTGCGTACTCCATACTCGGGGGAGGGCGAAGTTCAAAAGGGTGCGAACGCCAGGGCTGGCATGCGCAAAGAGAAGCGGAGGGCGCCTACATGAAGCCCAGCTCCAGGCGGGCCTCTTCAGACATCATCTGGGGGGAGAAAGGCGGCTCAAACGTCATTTCCAAGTTTACGCTTTCGACGCCCTCCGTGTCGCGCACCGCGTCTTCCACCTGGCCGGGGAGGATGCCGGCGGCCGGGCAATTTGGGGCGGTGAGGGTCATCAGCACGTCCACGTGTGCATCCTCATCCACCTCCAGTTGGTAGATGAGCCCCAGGTCGTACACATTGACCGGAATCTCCGGATCGTACACCTCCCGGATTGAATCGACGATCCGTTGATAAAGGTCGTCGTCCGGGGTGTCCTGGAGGTGGTCCGGGATCGTTTCCGGGCGTTCGATGTCTGTATTTTTCTTGTCGTCGGGAATGTCGGCGGTACCGCCGCCTCCGGCACCGGGCATGCCCGGCATGGCGCCTGCAGGATTCATGGTAAGAGGGGGTTAGGATTAGTTTTGGAAGGTTCCGGCCCGCTTCTTCATTTGGTCGATCATTGCCTCTAGGCCGTTATTGCGCTGAGAACTCAGATGCTCGTGGAGGCCAATCTCATCGAGAAAATCGAAGTCGGCCTCCGCCACGGCCTCCGGTGGTTGAGCGTCCACCACGCGAATGATGAGGGCCGCAAGCCCCTTCGTAATGCGCGCATTGCTGTCGCCCTCAAAGCGAAGCACCTGGTCGTCTTCGTCGTACTTGGCCCGAATCCATACGTCCGACTGGCAGCCGTGGACGTAGTGCTCGTCTGATTTTTCTTCGTCGGGCAGGAGCGGAATGTCGTCCCCCATCTCGATGAGGTACTGGTAGCGGTTCATCCAATCATCGAACAGGGCAAACTCGTCGATGATTTTCTCGGCCCGATCGGACACCGTGTTCGAGGCAGGCATAAGTAGAGAAGAAGCAGTGGTGAAAGGGCCTCATGTCGTTAAGATACAACGTGGGCACGGAATAGGATTCTGGGCCCGGACGGGTCATGCCAGCATCTCACGCGTGCGACGCAAGCCGGCCGCCAGGCGGTCGGCGTCGGCCCGAGTGTTGTACGCCGCAAACGAGGCTCGGATGGTGCCGGGCAGCCCGTAGCGCTTCACTAGGGGTTGCGTGCAGTGGTGCCCAGTCCGTACCGCGATCCCTTGACGGTCGAGAAAGGTCCCGGCATCGTAGGGGTGAATGTCCTCGAAAACAAAGGAGAGGACGCTGGTTTTTTCTGGAGCCGTCCCGACGAGGCGAATCCCGTCGATGCTCCGGACCTTCTCAGTTGCGTACTCCAGCACATCGTCCTCGTGGGCCTGGACGGCAGACCAGTCCAGGTCCATTATAAAGTCGGCCGCCGCTCCAAGGCCGATGACTCCTTCAATGTGGGGGGTCCCGGCCTCAAATTTATGAGGTGGATCGTCGTAGGTCGTGCCGTCGAACGACACTTGGTCAATCATGTCGCCCCCGCCCTGATAGGGAGGCATCGCCTCCAGGTGCTCAGGCTTCCCGTACAAAATGCCAATGCCCGTAGGGCCGAACATCTTGTGGCCGGAAAACACGAAGAAGTCGGCGTCGAGGGCCTGGACGTCCACCGGCAGGTGCGGCGCCGACTGCGCCCCGTCGACGACCACCGGGATGTCCTGGGCGTGGGCCGCATCGATCATGTCCCCGACGGGGTTGATCGTCCCCAGGGTGTTGGAGACATGGGTAACGGCCACCAAGGCGGTGTTGTCCGTCAGGTAGTCCCCGAGCCGATCCATCCGAAGCTCCCCGCGGTCGGTGACGGGCAGGACCCGAATTGTGGCCCCCGCCCGCTCGGCCAGCATCTGCCACGGCACAATGTTGGAATGGTGCTCCATCTCCGTCAGCAGGATTTCGTCGTCCGCATCCACAACCATTTCGCCGAAGGTATTGGCGACTAAATTCAGTCCGTCGGTCGTTCCTTTCGTGTAGATCACCTGCTCCGGCGTCGGCGCATTCAAGAAGCGAGCCACGGACCGGCGCGCCGTCTCGTACGCCTCGGTCGCGTCTTGGCTGAGGCGGTGCACGCCGCGATGAACGTTGCTGTTCTCCTGGCGATAGTACGTCTCCATCCGCTCGATCACCGTCGACGGCTTCTGGGACGTCGCCGCGTTGTCGAGATACACGAGGGGGGTATCCTCGTAGATGTCTTGCTGCAACGCCGGAAACTGCGCGCGGAAGGACTCTACGTCGAAGGTTGTCTTAGACGTGGGCTTAGTCTGTACGGGCATGGCAATTGGCGGGATGGAGGGGGAGACGTGGACATTAGGAGGACAAAAACACTCCTGTACCCGGACACCCACGCCTCCACACGTCCCTATGTTTGTGCGAAGTAGCTGGCAAACCGCGAGCGGATGCGATCCTCAATATGTGCCTTTAGGGGATCGCTCTGAATCTCCTCAATCACCTCTTGCGAAAAAGCCTGCAGCATCAGGATGCGGGCACGGCGCTCGCTGAGGCCGCGGGAGCGGAGGTAAAAGACCCCCTCTTCGTCGACCTGACCGGTGGTGGCCCCGTGACTGCAGACCACGTCGTCGGCATAGATCTCAAGTTCGGGCTTCGTATAAATATCCGCGTCCTTGGTAAGGACAATGGTGTCATTTTGCTGGTACGCGTCGATCCGCTGCGACCCACGGGAGACGTACACTTTGCCGTTAAATACGGCCGTGGACTCGTCGTTCAGAACGTGCTTGTACAGCTCATTACTTGAGCAGTCAGGCTGGACGTGTCCCATGAACGTCTGATTGTCGACGTGCATGTCGTCCTTTCCCACGACGAGTCCATAGAAATTCGACTCACAGAAGGAGCCATCGGCCTCAATGGTGACATTGTTGCGAATGACGTCGCCCGAGAAGGTGGTCGTAATGGTCGAGTAGACGCTGTCGTCCTTCTGTCGGGCGGCGCGCGTGTGCACCTGCGACGCTGAGAGACCCTCGTCCTGAATCAGGTAGTGGTCGAGGTTGGCTTTTTCCCCGACAAAAGACTCACTAACTGTGTTCGTGAACGTGCGGGCGTCCGAGAGGGAGTGCTGAGCCTCCACAATGCGGGCAATGGCGCCGTCCTCCACCACGAACAAGTGCCGGGGCTGAAGGAGCAGGTCCTGGTCGGTGACCGTAAGGTGGAGGAAGAAGATGGGCTTCTCTACGACGGTGCCGGACGGCACATAGACGAACGCGCCATCCTGTACGAAGGCCGTGTTGAGGGCTGTAAGGGCCTCGTTCTCAAAGTCAACGTACTCGCCGTAGTGTTCTTCCACGATGTCCGGGTGCTCGGCCCCGGCCTCCGCGAGGCTGCTTACGACCACGCCCGCGGGGAGATTGCCGAGATCCGAGAGGGACGCGTCGACGCGGCCATTGACGAGGACGACGCGATGGGCGTCCATCTCATCGATCAGGAACGGAGCCAGGTCGCTCTGATCGAGCGACGGCTGTTCCGGGGAAAGGGGAAGGGTGTAGGGCCGATCGATTGTCGATCGGATGTCAGTGTATTTCCAGGCTTCCAACTCGTTGGTCGGAACGCCAAGCTCAGCGAACCGCTCGATGGCCTCCGTCCGCTGCTTGGAGATCGAGGCGTTCGTGCCGTTGAGGGCCTCACCGTGGTTGACCGCGAAGGCCGAGATAAACCGGTCCTCCGGGCGCTCATTGGTGTCGAGGGCAGTTGTAGACATGATGCATTGGGGTTGACTGAAGAAGACAGACGGATCCAAACGGAAGGAGAACGCGGGGCCAAGTCGCCGGGCCCCGACGCCCCGGCTACGCAGCTGCGGCGGCCTCCTCGCGGACCCAATCGTAGCCGTGCTCCTCGAGTTGGAGGGCGAGCTCCTTGTCGCCCGTGCGCACGACCCGGCCGTCGATCATTACGTGGACGCGATCCGGCACAATGTAGTCCAGGATGCGCTGGTAGTGGGTAATGACGAGGAATCCGCGGTCGTCGCTCCGCAGTGTGTTGACGCCGTCCGCCACATTTTTCAGGGCGTCGATGTCAAGACCGGAGTCCGTCTCGTCCAAGATGGCCAGCTTCGGCTCCAGCATGGCGAGCTGAAAAATCTCATTGCGCTTCTTTTCTCCACCGGAGAAGCCCTCATTCACCGATCGCTTGGTGAGGTCGGCGTCGAGGCCCATCATATCGGCCCGCTCGCGCATGTACTGGAGGAATTCGGCCGAGCTCAGCTCGTCTTGTCCCCGCGCCTCGCGGACGGAGTTTACGGCCTCCCTTAAGAAGTTCGTCATGCTTACGCCGGGGAGCTCCACTGGGTACTGAAAGGCGAGGAACACGCCGGCCTCGGCTCGCTCCTCTGGCTCCATCTCCAGCAAGTCGTGTCCATCGTACCAGATTTCACCCTCCAGGACTTCGTATTCTTCACGTCCCGCGAGCACGGACGCGAGGGTGCTTTTGCCGGAGCCATTCGGGCCCATGATGGCGTGCATCTGGCCCGCATCGAGGGTGAGGTCTACACCGTCCAGGATTTTGATGTCTTCGTCCTCGACGCCGACGTGCAGGTTGTTGATCTCTAAAAGTGCCATGTTTCGTTTCGGTTTGGGTGGTGCAGTTCGAAAAGTGTAGTCGTATGACGGTTCAGAATCCCTTCATCGGTCGGTGGGAGAGCGTGGGCGTGCAAGGGAGCGGCAGCGTGAGTCCGCACCCCAACACGCCCAAACCCCCAAGCACAATTATCCAACCGATCCTTCAAGTTCGATGTCGAGCAACTCCTTGGCTTCCACGGCAAACTCCATCGGGAGCTCCTGCAGGACCTCCTGGCAGAAGCCATTCACGATGAGCTTGAGGGCTTCCTCTTCGCCCAGGCCACGCTGGTGGCAGTAGAACATTTGGTCGTCGCCCACCTTCGAGGTGGTCGCCTCGTGCTCGATCTGGGCGGTCGGATTATTGCTTTCAATGTACGGGTAGGTGTGCGCCCCGCAGTCCGGTCCCAGCAGCATCGAGTCACACTGCGAGAAGTTGCGGGCGCCATCGGCGTTTGCGCTCACCTTAACCAGGCCGCGATAGCTGTTGTCCGCCACGTCGGCCGAGATGCCCTTCGAGATGATGGTGCTCTTGGTGTTCTTCCCAATGTGCTGCATCTTTGTGCCCGTGTCGGCCTGCTGGTGTCCCTTCGTGAAGGCCACCGAGTAGAACTCGCCCACGGAGTTGTCACCGGCCAAGATGACCGAGGGGTATTTCTGGGTCACGGCCGAGCCGGTCTCCAACTGGGTCCAACTGATCTTCGAATTGTCTCCCTTACAGATGCCCCGCTTGGTGACGAGGTTGTAGATTCCGCCCTCGCCGTTCTCGTCGCCGGGGTACCAGTTCTGAATCGTCGAATACTTGATCTCGGCGTCCTCGTGGGCGATAAGCTCGACGACCGCCGCGTGGAGCTGGTTTTCCTTGCGCATCGGGGCCGTGCAGCCCTCCAGGTAACTCACGTACGCGCCGGGCTCAGCGATAATGAGTGTGCGCTCAAATTGTCCGGTACCTGCCTCGTTGATCCGGAAGTAGGTGGACAGCTCCATCGGGCACGTGACGCCTTCCGGCACGTACACAAAGGATCCATCGCTGAAGACGGCCGAGTTGAGGGCCGCGTACAGGTTGTCGGTGTAGGGCACCACCGAGCCGAGGTACTGACGGACGAGCTCCGGGTGGTCTTGGGCGGCTTCTCCAAAGGACTTGAAGATGACGCCCTTCTCCCGAAGCTTTTCCTTAAAGGTGGTGGCGACCGAGACGCTGTCCATCACGGCGTCGACGGCCACGCCGGTCAAGGCCTTCTGCTCCTCCAGCGGAATCCCCAGGCGCTCGAAGGTCTCCAGGATCTCGTCCGGCACATCGTCGAGGCTCTCGTACTGGGACTGCCCGTTGGGCGCCGCAAAGTAGCGCATGTTTTCGAAGTCGGGGCGCTCGTAGTCCAGGTGAGCCCAGTCCGGGTAGTGTCCGCTATCAAGAAGCTGCTTGAAGTACCGGTAGGCTTTGAGGCGCCACTCGGTGAGCCACTCCGGCTCTTCCTTCCGCCTCGAGATGTAGCGGACGATGTCCTCATTGAGGCCCCTCGGCGCCTTTTCGGATTCGATGTCGGTGTACCAGCCGTGCTTGTACTCCTCGCTGGCCTTTCCTTTCAGGTATTCAGTTTCGGACGTGCTCATGGGTGTGCGTCCCTCGTTTGATCTCGTGCGTGTTCCTATGCAGGTGGCGACGTGTCAGACCCGGCACGGCCGGGTCGATTCTGTCGTGTAAACCTTCGTTTACAGCTGGATCAGTGACAACGTGCGGTTACAACCTGGTCCCCAACCCATCGTTCCTCGCCAGGCGAGGGTCGTCACGTCTTCATTGCAACTTGGGCTGCGGTCCGCGGGCAGGACCGGAGAAACCTCTGGATTGCCCCTGAGGTACAGTCTCTGCATCACACTTCCGGTAGTTCGACTCAGCCATGACCATTTCGATCACCGACCGCGCCATCGACCAGATTGAGGAGGTGGCAAGGGACGAACACGTCGATCTGAGCGACACAATGCTCCGTGTGGCCGTTGTGCCGGGGGGCTGTTCGGGGCTAACGTACGATCTGGGATGGGATACAACCGTACAGGACCAGGACGTCGTGGAGGAGCACGAGGGGGTCACGGTGGTCCTCGACAAGAAGAGTCGACTGTACCTTGACGGCTCGGAGCTTGATTTCACAGAGGGACTTAACGGGGACGGGTTCCATTTCTCAAATCCCCAGGCCACCCGCGAGTGTGCCTGCGGAGAATCGTTCGGGATGTAAGTCGGGGTGTAAACGACCGTTTACTCCCCGTCGTCTGTGCGTTTCCACCGGACGCGATCTCCCTCGAGTACGCCGTAACTGTCGGCGAAGCCGGCGGGGGTTTCGAGAACATATTGCGCCGGATCTTTCGACTCAATGGGGTCGGATGAATTGGGTCGGGCGTAGCGGGCGATCCGTACTATTTGCGAGTCCGCGTCGATAAAGAAGAGGTCGAGCGCAACGGGGGTGTTGGCCATCCAAAAGGAGCGCTCTTCTTCCGCGTCAAAGGGGAAGAGCATGCCACTGGTCTCGTTTGGGAACCCGTCCCGTTGCATCATGCCCCGCTCGCGAGCGGAGTCGGTGTCCGCGACCTCAAGGTCGAGGGTGACCAGCGAGTCGCGGTCCTGTAAGATTACCAGTTCCCCCTCGCGATCGAATGGAATGGTCGTCGCCGTGTCGGACGGAGCATCGGGGGAGGAGTCGTCTGTGCCACACCCTACGCTGATGAGAAGAAGGGTTGCGACGGCAACGAGCAGAAACGAACGGATCATGGGATCGGTGGGGGGGAGTTATGAATTGCGGGTCCAGTGAACGCGCGTGCGGTCCGTGATGTCAAACCGATTGGCAAATCCCGCCCGTACCTCGACCACATATTTTCGGGGAGCGGCGGGCTCAATCGTCTCTTCGGAAAAGGGCGTTGTGCGCCGGGCGATGTCGACTACCTGGGAGTCGGACGAGACGAAGACGATGTCGAGGGGGAGAGGCGTGTTTTTCATCCACATGCCGTCGGTGCTCTCCTCGTCGAAGATGAACAACATGCCCCGATCATAGCTGAGAGAGCGCCGTTGCATGAGGCCCCGTTTCCGCTCGGCATCGGTGTCGGCAATCTCAATGGCGATGGTGGCAAGCGTGTCGCCGTTCGGCTGGGAAAACGTGAGCGTGCCTTCTTGCTGGAACGAGGTGTCTCCGTCCTCCGCGTCCGACGTGTCGGTGTCCGACCCACAGCCGGAGGCGAGGACCAGCAGTAGCGTGGCGAGTAGAGAAAACCGGAAGGCGGACATGGGATTCGGGATTTTCTCAGAGGGACCGCTCCATATACACGACATTGTCGAGCGGGTTGTGGTAGTAGGCCGATCGTTCCTCAAACCCGAGGGACCGGTAAAGGGCGCGGGCCGGCTTCATCGAGGCCACCGTGTCGAGACGCATGGTGTCGTAGCCAAGGTCCCGGGCCACGTTCAAGAGCGCCTCCCCGATCGCACGCCCCACCCCGCGGCCCCGAGCATCCGGGCAGACATACAGCCGCTTCATTTCGCACACCCCGTCCGCATCCAGCGGCTGAACGGCAACCACGCCAACATCGCGCCCCTCAACCTCGGCGAGGAGTATGGCCCCGTCGGGGGCCGCGTACGGCCCGGGAAGGGCCTGGAGTTCGGTCTCTACGTTCTGAAAATCGAGGTCAAAGTCAAGGCCCTCAATGTATGCGCGAAACAGCCGTCGGGCAGATTCGACATCCGCGCTTGTGTTGGCCCGTCGGATGGAGATGCGTGACATGAGGCGGACGGACAGTACGTGCTACAATGAGGAAAGAAGGCGGCGTGTAATAGCGTCCGTCAGGAGGCGACCGCGGGGCGTAAGGCGGACCCGATTGGGGGCGTCGACGGCGAGGCCCTCGGCACGGAGTCGGTCAACGAGGGCCTCGGCCGCCGCGGAGAGACGCACGCCGTACGAGTTGCGGAGGACCCCGAGATCCAGGCCGTCACGGGTCCGCAGTCGAAGAAGAATATAGTCGCGACCCAGGGCGTGGGCGGACAAGGTCTCCTGATTGGTGGCTGGCAACTTGTTCTGGCGGAGCCGCCGGACGTACGCATCCAGGTCCTCGACGTTCGACCAGCGCTCGGCTCGAGGGGGGGATGGTTGTGTCCACCACAGGCTTGCGGCGGAGGGCCCCAGGCCAAGAACGCTCCCGTGACGATCGTAGTGCACCTGGTGCGCAGAGCGATGGCCGGGCTGTGCAAAATGAGTAAGGCTGTAGTGCTCGTAGCCCGCATCGGTCAGAAGGGACAGGGCGCGCTCCATCTGATCGGCCCCTTCGTTTGCGGACGCAGGCGACGGCGCCTCGGCGATGGACAGGTGGGGAAGGTCCAGGGCCACGGCGCGCCGGAGCGTTTCTGTCCACGTTTGGGTTGAAAGTCCTTCCATCCCGAACACGAGGTCGAGAGCAAGAGAGTGGATCTCGGTCAATTTGGCCCGCTCGATGGTCGCCTCGACGGCGTCGACCGGGGCAGGCGCATCCAGAGAATGGAGGGCAGCAGTGGAAAACGAGAGTCCTTCGACGCACACCCGCGTCGCCCCCAAGTCTGCGAGGCCGTCCATGTACTCCGCCGACGCATCGGCGGGCGATACCTCCACGGTCAGTTCGGAAACGGAGTCGACGGGCAGGATGGCAAGGATCCGCTGGAGGTCGGAGAGAGGGAGCAGGGAGGGGCGCCCACCGCCCACATGCACGGATGTCACGGAACGATCGGCGAGGCGAGGTGCGGCAAACACTTCTGCCTCTGTCTCAAGGGCGGACAAGTACCGGTGGCGCGCCGCGGGCGAGACCATTGCGTAGGCCGCATCGTCGTAGGGCCGAGGGGCACGACGAAACGGTACGTGAACGTAAAGGCCGACGGGGGATGGTGGGGAGGGCACGACTAGGCGGGGGCCTCTTCCTTCCAGGTACGGATTTGGACGTGGTCCTTGATCACGTCGAGGGACTGTAGGACGATGGAGCGGGCGAGTCGGTTCAGCCGCTGGTCGTATTTTGGACTGAGCAGGGCGTCGGACGAAATGGCCGTGACCTCTGCGATCACGCGGTCGTTGTCCAGGGAGGCCACATCTGCGACCATCTGGTCGATGACGTTAAAGACAATGTCGCTGATGGCCTGCTCGAGTAAGTTTGCAACGGGCCGACCAATTCCGGGCAGCGAGGCAATGGTGTTGATTTCCCGGTTCTGGTTCACGGCCTGGGCGATCACGCCGTCAAGGTACTGATGGAAGTCCTCCTGCTGGCTTCCGTACGCCACCGCGGTGGCTTCCTGCAGCCGATGGGTGAGTGCTTCGATGAGGGCCTCGCGCTGCGGGGCAAATACTTCCTCTTGGATGCGTTGGGTGACCTGCTCGCTTCCTCGGATTTCGTTCTGAAGCCCATTAATTATACGGACGGTCACCCGGTCGCTGATTTCCTCGATGATGATGTCCCGGTATTTTGCGAAGGTGGCGTACAGGTATGTATTCCGAAGGTCAATGAGTCCGATACGCTGCATTTTCGGAACCATTGCGATGACCCGAAGGAGGCGAAGTGAGCGAAGAGAACCCACTGGAATGCAACCGAGTACGTCGTACCAGTGCACAAATGGGTAGAAGAACCAGCGATGGTAGCGCTGCCGGTAAATCGCCAGGCCCCACCGGACCAAAATCTCCACCACGAAGACAGAGACGAACAGGAGGTCGTAGAAGACAAAGTGCTGGTGGATCGTCTGGTTGTACCACCGGTACACGCTCGGGGCATAGAGTTGCAATTGGTCCTGTACAAAGGTGGTTGTAAACCCCCAGTCCACAATAATGAGAATGAGGTTGGCGATGATGAGGCCCAACATCGCCACGTCCACGACGAGGCCCAGGGCCTCACGAGTCCGTTTCGGAATCATAGAACAGGTGGCCTTGTGAGTAGGGTGGCTCCCGTTGCTGGTGGAATGAGTTCCCAATATCTGGATGCGGACCCGGAATTCCGAGACCTGGGCCAGGCCTGTCAAATCAGCGGCCCAACGCGCTTTGTTGTTCAAACAGAAGCCACTGCCATGTTGGATCTTCGTCGGCTTCGGGAACAGATTGACGCGTTTGAATCCCATGAGGCGGATGCCCGCGAAAGGCGCGCGCATCAGACGGCGCGAGCAAACGCCATTCTCGACGCGTGCGATGCGCAGTGGAAATCCATTCAGGCGGCCGTGGAGGAGGTCGAGCCCCGTCGACTCGTGGCGGCCCTTCGAGAGCCGCCCGCTCGGACCCGCCGGGCTCCCGAACGTCCCACGCCCATCACTGTCGTGGCCACGGATGGCTCCCAGATCTATCCCGACCGCCACGTAGACCCTTTGTACTTCTTGCTAAACGTGAGCAAGGTTGCCTTTCAGTATGGCACACAGGAATCTCCCCTCCTGGAGGCCGTGCCCCGTCTGCGCTTTGAGGACGTCCTCAGCGACCACGTCGACGAGCGTCTTCGCTCGCTGACGACGGACCTTGTGTCGGCGCTGCGGGACGAGATGGAGCTTGAGCATCTGCTGGAGACGGCGCGCGTCGCGGCGGTGGAGGGGCGCCCCCTCCTTGCCCTTGCGGACGGCACGCTGATCCGGTGGATGATTCGAGGCATGAATGACGAGGCGCTAGAGGAGGCGTTAATTGCTCGCTATACCGACTACCTTCAGTCGTTTCGCGACGAGCAGCGTCCGCTCGCGTCCTACATCAGCATGCCGGCCACCACCGAGGTCGTAAACCTGCTCCGGTTTATTGTAGGGGAACTGGAGGCCCCTGAACTCGACCTGGACTTGGAGGCGCCGGACGCGCCGCCGCTCGACGGCCTCCTCGATCGTCACCTGTTCGAAGCACGACTCCAAGAGGGTGAACGATCGGCCACCTATGGGTCGGTATCCCACATTCAGTCCGCCTATCCCCCCGGCACGGAGGTATGCTATTTTTACCTCCGTGTGCCGTCGGCGACAGGGACAGGGGAAATTGCACGCGTGGAGCTGCCGCGGTGGGTGGCCGACGACGCGTCGTTATGCGACCGGGTTCACGCCACGGTGCTCCGCGAGTGCGAAAAAGGAGAGGGGTATCCCCTGATTCTTTCGGAAGCCCACGAGCAGGCCGTCATTCGCGGGCCGGAGCGGGAGGCGTTTTTTCGGCTCGTGGAGCGCCGCCTGCAGCGAGCCGGCCTGTCCTACACGGCGTCACGGAAACGACGCTCCAAGCAGTGGCCTCGGGTTTAAAGCTATCGCCGGGGGGGCAGCGCCGGCAGACCGTTGATCCTATCTTCCATCATCCATCCATTGCCATGGAATCGTCCGATGCCATTGGGGAGGTTATCGAGTCGAGTACGCGCCGGTTTGTGGCCGAAGTATACGAGGAGGTGGATGCGCCTGCATTTGGGACCTGGGTACGCGTGCCCCACGCCGAGGAAAGAGACTTGTTCGGCCTTGTGAGTCACGTTGAAACCGGGAGCTACGACTCGAACCGGCAGGCCGTAGCGCTTGGCCTTTCGCCGGACGAGCGGGCGGAAGAGATGCCCATGGTGCAGGAGCTGCTCCGCACTACGGTCCGCGTTCAGCTCCTGGCGTGTCGCGACTCGGCGGGACAGCTTCGGCAGACCCTCCCGCCGCATCCCCCCGACATCCACGATTTCGTGTATCGGTGCCCCGATCAGCCCCTCCGGGCCCTTGGGGTGCCGTCGGATGTGCTCCGGACACTGGTGGAACACCCGGACCCGGCCGTGCCCGTCGACGATCTGCTGGTGGCGGTCCTACGCAGCGTGTACGAGGCCCATGGTGGGGCGGCCGGAGGGCGCCCGGCCCTCGTGAAGGCCGGACGGGCCCTCAGCCGACTGCTCGACGACGATCACGAGCGACTCCAATCGATCCTCCGACGGGTCCTTTGAGTCCAGCGACTCCGGACGAGGGGGC
This sequence comes from Salinivenus sp., assembly GCA_046540815.1. Classification (GTDB taxonomy): domain Bacteria; phylum Bacteroidota; class Rhodothermia; order Rhodothermales; family Salinibacteraceae; genus Salinibacter. The sequence goes on along the minus strand of JBKHEM010000002.1, from coordinate 13,745 downwards.
ACTCAGAAGATCACGCCGACGCGGAGGGGAAAGAGGAGAATTGTGGATTCGGAGCCCACATACAGCGCCGGATTGATCTCGAAGAAAAAAGAACTCTCGTTTAGCAACCACACCTTGCCGGCGCCCAGGTGAAAGGTGGGGCCACTGGCCGCGTCGGTATTTCCAAAGGGCAGGTAGACGCCCGGTCCGCCGAGCATGTAGAAGCTTTCCTCTCCCGTACCGGGAAGGGTGACAATAAGGGAGGCCTGGGGGTCAAACGCGTACTTGGCATCGTCGCGACCCCTGAAGATAAACCCTGTAAAGGACGTTCCAAATCCAAGGGATACGTCTCGATTTAGGGGGGCCGACGCCCGAAAGCGCACCCCAGGGCCCACGTCCAGGTTGTTCTTGTCGTTCACCGTGGTGCTGAGCAACTGCAGGCCGACCCCGTAGCGGGGGGACTGCTGTGCGGTTGCTTCTGGCACGTGGGTGAGTAATATGGCGAGTGCAACGAGAAGACCAGACAGACGTGAACGCATACGGACGAGTTGGAGTGGTAGAATCAAGCCGAGACAGTGATCGTAGCATCCGATCCCCACAGGCTCCCCGGGAGTCCGGATGCGAACGGCACTGCGACGATCGGTGCCGCTCCGACCCTGCACAACGCAGTGTCCCCGTCAACGGTTTTCCGTAGAGACTTTGTGGGCCGCCCACATCGATTTTCCTCAAGCGACATTGTCCCATGTCCCTCTCCAACCAGACGATCGATCCTGCCTCCCCAAATGGGACGTCCGAAGCCGTGTCGTCTACGTGGGATCCTGCGGCCTTTGAAGCCCCGGACTTTTTTGATTTGGATGCGGTGCTGTCGGAAAAAGCAAAGGCATTACGCGACGAGGTGCGGGCCTTCGTGACGGAGGAAGTCGAACCGATCCTGGAAAAATACGCCCAGCGTGCGGAGTTTCCGCGGCACCTCATCCCGGCGTTTGCCGAGCACGGGTTGCTGGGCCCCCACCTTCCGCAGGAGTATGGGGGCGGAGGGCACAGCAACATGGTGTACGGGCTGATGATGCAGGAGGTGGAGCGAGGCGACTCGGGGCTCCGGTCCTTCTGCTCGGTGACGGGGTCTCTCGTGATGTATCCCATCTGGCGCTACGGCAGCGAAGCACAGAAGGAGCGGTGGCTCCCGCAACTGGCGCGGGGAGAGGCCATCGGGTGCTTCGGGCTGACGGAGCCGGATGTCGGGTCGAACCCTTCGGCGATGCAGACCCGCGCCCGGCGCGACGGGGACGATTGGATTTTGGACGGACACAAGCGATGGTCCACGAATGCGTCGATTGCGGACGTGGCGGTGATCTGGGCCAAGGACGAAGAAGGAACCGTCCGGGGCTTCCTGGTCGAAACGGATCGGGAGGGCGTCTCGACGCCAACGATCGACGACACGTGGTCGCTTCGGGCCGCGGTCACGAGCGAGGTGGTGCTGGAAGGCGTGCGCGTTCCCGAGGCCCATCGGCTGCCGACGGCCGAAGGGCTCAAGGCCCCCCTCTCGTGCCTCACACAGGCGCGCTACGGGATCTGCTGGGGCGTGGTGGGGGCCGCGATGGCCTGCTACGATGCGGCCCGTCAGCACGCCGTCAACCGCGAGCAGTTTGGCCAGCCCATCGGCAACTTCCAGCTCATCCAGGAGCGACTGGTGGAGATGGTTCAGGAAATCACGAAGGCCCAGTTGCTCAACTGGCGCCTGGGGTCGCTAAAGGATGACGGGTCAATGCGTCCGCAACAGGTGTCCCTCGCGAAGCGCAACAACTGCGAGATGGCCCTCGATGTGGCCCGCTCGGCCCGTCAGGTGCTTGGCGGGAACGGGGTGACCAGCATGTACCCGGTGATGCGGCACATGGCCAACCTCGAAAGCGTGGTAACCTACGAGGGGACCCACGAGGTGCATACGCTTGTGGTGGGTCAAGACGTCACGGGCCTCAACGCCTTTACCTAGCGAGCCCGGTCCTCCGATTCGAGGGCGGCTTGGGCCGCGGCCAGCCGCGCCACGGGCACCCGGTACGGGGAGCACGAGACGTAGTCCAGGTTGGTATCATAGCAGAAGCGAACCGACGCTGGTTCGCCCCCGTGTTCGCCGCAGATGCCGACCTTGAGGGCCTCGGACGCGGCCCGTCCGCGCTCCGTTGCCATCTCGACGAGTTCTCCCACGCCGTCGCGATCGAGCACGCGAAACGGATCGTGCTCCAGCAATTCGTGCTCCAGATAATAGGGGAGGAAGGAGCCCGCGTCGTCTCGGCTAAAGCCGAAGGCCATCTGGGTTAAGTCGTTGGTGCCGAACGAAAAGAAGTCTGCCGTCTCCGCCACAGCCTCAGCACGCAGTGCCGCCCGGGGCACCTCAATCATGGTGCCAACTTGGTAGTCCACGGAGGCGGACCGCTCGTCAAACACCGTCTCCGCCACGTCGTCGATGAGGGCTTTTTGGTTCGTGAACTCGGCCTCTGTGGCGATGAGTGGGACCATAATCTCCGGTTGTACATCCACGCCGTCGGCCTGTACGTCGAGCGCGGCCTCAAAAATGGCCCGTGCCTGCATCTCCGTGATGGTGGGATGGGTGATGCCGAGACGACAGCCTCGGTGTCCCAGCATGGGATTGAACTCCTCCAGGCCATTGAGCCCGGCCTGAATGTCATCGACGGGGCGGCCGAGTCGCTCGGCCAGGGCCGCCTGCTCCTCCGGCTCCGTGGGAAGGAATTCGTGGAGGGGGGGATCCAGAAGCCGGATGGTGACCGGATGCCCGTCCATTGCACGAAAAATCTCGCGGAAGTCGTCCCGCTGGTAGGGCAGTAGGTCGGCCAACGCGTCCCGACGATCTGTCTCATCCTCGGCCAGGATCATCCGCCGCATCTTTGTGATGCGCTCGTCGCCAAAAAACATGTGTTCGGTGCGGCAGAGGCCGATGCCTTCGGCCCCAAATTCGAGGGCCTGCTCGGCGTCGGGGCCGGTGTCGGCATTGGTGCGCACGCCCATGTCGCGGAAGGAATCGACCCACTCCATGAAGTGGGAGAACTCGTCGCTCATTTCGGGGTCCACGAGGGGCTGCTTGCCGTGAATGACCTCGCCGGTGGAGCCGTTTATCGAGATCCAGTCTCCTTCTTCGATTGTCACGTCCCCATTGGTGAACGAGCGGGCCTTCTCACGCACGGAAATGTCGCTGCAGCCAGCCACACAGGGCTTTCCCCAGCCGCGGGCCACGACTGCGGCGTGAGAGGTCATGCCCCCGCGGGACGTTAAAATCCCCTTCGCAGCATCCATTCCGCCCACGTCTTCAGGGCTTGTCTCGGTGCGCACGAGGATGACGTCGTGTCCCTCCTTGCGCCACGCCTCGGCGTCCTCCGCAGAGAACACGACCTGTCCCACGGCGGCCCCCGGAGAGGCGGCCAGGCCCTTCCCCAGAACCTCGTTCGGGTCCGTGGTCTCATCCGCAAAACGAGGGTGGAGGAGCTGCTCCAGGTGCCTCGGTTCCACTAGGTGTTGTACGGCGTGGGCCCGGTTCACCAGGCCTTCCTCGACCATATCCACGGCAATTTGCACCGCCGCCGGACCCGTTCGCTTTCCGTCGCGGGTCTGCAGGATATAGAGCGTGCCCTCCTGCACGGTGAACTCCAGGTCCTGCATGTCGCCGTAGTGGGTCTCCAACGTCGCGCAGACCTCTTCGAGCTGCTGGTAGATGCCCGGCATTTCGTCGTCGAGTTCCTGAATGTCGCGCGGGGTGCGAATGCCAGCCACCACGTCTTCGCCCTGTGCGTTGGGCAGGAACTCGCCGTAGAGGTGCGGTTCGCCGGTCGAGGGATTTCGGGTAAAGCAGACGCCGGTGCCGCTGCGCTCGCCCATGTTGCCAAACACCATGGCCTGTACCGTGACGGCTGTGCCCCGGAGGCCCGTAATATCGTTGATGCGGCGGTAGCGCACGGCCCGCTCGTTCATCCACGATTCGAACACGGCATTGATGGCCCGCTCCAACTGTTCATAGGGGTCCTCGGGAAACGACTGGCCTGTAGCCGCGCGGTAGATGTCTTTGTATTGCTTGACAAGTGAGCGTAAATCGGCGGCACTGAGGTCGATGTCCTGCTCGATCCCGCGCTTCTCTTTCAGTGTAGAGAGGGCCTCCTCGAACCGGCTCCGGTCTACGCCCATCACCACATCACCAAACATGTCGATAAACCGGCGATAGGCATCAAGCGCCACCCGTTTGTCGTCCATCATGGCGGCGAGTCCCTCGGCCACTTCGTCGTTCAGGCCCAGGTTGAGGACGGTGTCCATCATGCCGGGCATCGACTGAGCGGCACCGCTCCGAACCGACACGAGGAGGGGCCGCGAGGGGTCGCCGAATCGCAGGTCCATTGCCTCCTCAACGTGACGGATGCCGTCTTTTACCTCCGCAGCAAGTCCGTCGGGCCATGCCCCATCGTGTTCAACGTAGTACGCACACACGTCCGTAGGAATCGTAAATCCCGGCGGGACGGGAAGCCCGATTGTGCTCATCTCGTTAAGGTTGGCGCCTTTTCCGCCGAGAAGCTCTTTTTGGTCGCGATTGCCCTCGGCTGCGCCGTTGCCGAAGCGGTAGGCGAGTTTCTGTTCTGTTGAGGCGGCTTGGGAAGGAGACATCACTTGAGAAGTGAACAAGAGAAAAGAGTACAACGCGGTCGGAAGGGCTTCCAACGGAAGAGATCGGCTTCCGGTTCGGCACGCCTCTTACGCAGATGAAATGGATTGACCGGTGGGCTACTGGTGTTACGACCCTGCAATTCCAAAAGAGGCAGGAGGGGATCCGTCGGTCTGGCACCGGGTTTGTGCACACTATAAGTGCTGTACTTGTAGACAAATTTGATACAAAGCGGCAGTAGCAAACGCCACCCTGTCATGGCACGCTCTCCGACATTCTGACAGCGGGGTCCCCGCACCCCCGTGTCGATAAGCGGCGCATCATCAACGACCTGTCACCCAACCTCCCAATCCGCATTATGGCTACCACAACCAAGCAGAAGCAAGCGAACACGCACCATGGCGAGCCTTGGCGTCCGCAACAGATGATTGAGGAAAACCCTGTTGGGATTGACCAGGAGGCGGCCGAACAGCTGATTCCGAAGCTGGACGAAATTCAGTGCACGTTGTGGACGCTTTATCACCAGTATCACAAGCATCACTGGCTCGTGGAGGGCCCGCAGTTCCCGGACCTGCACGCCTTCTTTGAGGAGCACTACACGGAAGTCCACAAGTACGTGGATCGTGTGGCCGAGCGCATTACGGCCCTCGGTGGCATCCCCACGAGCAGCCCGGCGCAGCAGGCTGAGTTGTCGCACGTGGAGCACGAGCCGGAAGGGACCTATCGCCTTCGCAAGATGCTCCAGCATGACCTTGACGCGGAGCGCACGCTTTGCGGACAGCTTCGGGAGGCCATCGACCTGGCCATCGACCACGGCGATCACGGCACCAAGCGGGAACTCCAGAAGGTGCTGACAAAGGCCGAGGACCGGGCCCATCACCTCGACCATCTCCTTGGCGAAGATTCGCTCGAGATAGGCCTGACGGCGGATGAGCCGGTGCAAGGATAAGGCGCCCAAAGAAGAAGAGCGTCATCATCGGCCTGTCGTCCCCCGGGGCGGCAGGCCGTTTTTGTTGGGTTGAGGCTTTGAATCCGGCCGTTCCGGTCAAGCGGAGCCGAGGGAAATCTACCGCTTGCTTCCCAGAGGTTACAGAAATTGCAGGAACGACCCTGCCGGAAAGGGCGTGCTTTTGGAGCCGTCTGTAAATTCTCATGGCCCGGAGAGTCGACGATTCCCGGGATTGTTGTGCACATTCTCTACCGCCATCTCCCTCTCTCATGAATCACCTTGTTGTCGTAGAGTCCCCGACCAAGGCGCGTACGATCCGCGCCTTTTTGCCGTCGGATGGATTCCAGATCGAGGCCAGCATGGGCCACATCCGCGACCTGCCCGCTTCGGCCAAGGAAATTCCTGCTCAGTACAAGGACGAAGACTGGTCCCGCCTCGGCGTAAAGGTGGACAACGGTTTCGAGCCCCTCTACGTGGTTCCGTCGGACAAGAAGGAGGTCGTCAAGAGTCTTCGGAAGGCCCTCGACACGGCCGACAGCCTGTACATCGCCACCGACGAAGACCGGGAGGGGGAATCGATCGGGTGGCATCTGGTGCAAGTATTAGAGCCCGACGTGCCGGTCGAGCGCATGGTCTTCCACGAGATTACGGAAGAGGCCATCCAGCGGGCCCTTGACGACACCCGCGACATCGACGAACACCTCGTCGAGGCTCAGCAGGCCCGGCGGATCCTCGACCGACTTGTGGGTTATTCGATTTCCCCGCTCCTCTGGCGCAAGATTAAGCCGAAGCTGTCGGCGGGCCGGGTGCAGAGTGTGGCGGTCCGGCTCCTGGTTCTTCGAGAAAAGGAGCGCATCACGTTCGTCCCGGCGACCTACTGGGACCTGAAGGCCCAGCTCCGGAAGCAGGGCCTTGGCTTCGAGGCCGAGATGACCCATCTCGGGGACGTGCGCCTGGCCTCGGGAAAGGACTTCGACGAAAACACGGGCCGACTTAAGGACGAGCTGACCGAGGGCGAAGACGTCCGGCTGCTTGACGAGGAGGAGGCCACGGCCCTGGCCGAGCGCCTGCCGGAGCGGCCGTGGCGCGTGGCCGACCGGCAGGAGCGAACGCGGACAAAGTCGCCCTACGCGCCCTTCATCACGTCTACGCTTCAGCAGGAGGCCAACCGCAAGCTCAACCTGTCTTCGGGTCGCACGATGAGCATTGCTCAGCGGCTCTACGAGAACGGGTACATCACGTACATGCGAACCGACTCGACGAACTTGTCGGAAGAAGCCGTAAAAGGGGCGCGGCGCACGGTTGCGGAGCGATACGGTGACGAATTCCTTAGCGACGGCCTGCGGCAGTACAGCTCTTCCGACAGCGCGCAGGAGGCCCACGAGGCCATTCGTCCGGCGGGCTCGGCAATGAAGACGAAAGAGGAACTGGGCCTGACGGGTATCGAGGGGGCGCTCTACGACCTCATCTGGAAGCGCACGCTCGCCACGCAGATGGCCGATGCGAAGGTGCGGTACGTGAATGTCTATTTCGACGCCGATGCCGGAGACGAGACGGCCCGCTTTCGCGCCTCTGGAAAGTACATCGACTTTCCGGGCTTCTTCCGGGCCTATGTCGAGGGATCGGACGATCCAGAGGCCGAACTGGAAGATCGGGAGCGTCCGCTGCCGGACCTCGAAGTTGGTGAAACGTCGATCTCGGAGACCGACGGTGCGGTGCCGGCCAGGAATGGACGGCAGGGACTTCGCGTCCGGGACATCGAGCCCATTGGGCACGAGACCAAACCACCGTCCCGGTACACCGAGGCCTCGCTCGTCAAGACGCTGGAGGAGGAAGGCATCGGGCGACCGTCCACGTACGCCTCGATCATCAATACCATCCAGAAGCGCGGCTACGTGCGGAAGCAGAGCAATGCCCTGGTGCCCACTTTTACGGCCTTCGCCACCAACAACCTCATGGAGGCGCAGTTCGAACCACTGGTGGATACGCACTTCACGGCGAAGATGGAGAAGACGCTCGACGACATTGCCCGTGGCGGCCAGGCGTCGGACCCGTATCTCCGCGAGTTTTACAGGGGAAAGAAGGGGCTAAAGCAGCGCGTCGACGAGGCACTCGACACAATTGACGGCCGGGCCATCAGCGAAATCCACTTCCCCGATCAGTGGGGCGAGTACGTGGTCCGCGTGGGGAAGTACGGGCCGTACGTGGAGGGGCCGATGAACGATACGACCGTCACGGCCTCTCTCCCGGATGATCTGGCGCCCGGTGACACGACGGAAGAGAAGCTGAAAGAGATTCTGGAGGAGGCCAACCAGGGCGATCGGGTTCTGGGCATTCATCCTGAGGCCGATCAGCCGGTCCTTCTGAAGTCGGGACCGTACGGGCCCTACGTACAGCTTGGCGATGACGAGCAGGAGGGAAAGCCGAAACGCGTCTCGCTTCCTCCGGGGGTGGAGCCGGACGATGTGGACTTCGACCTTGGCCTTCAGATCATTGACCTGCCCCGAGAGCTCGGCACGCACCCCGAAAGCGGACAACCCATCACAGCCAACATTGGAAGATACGGGCCCTACGTCAAGCACAAGGGGACCTTTGCCTCCCTGAAAGATGAGGATGATGTGCTGACTGTGGGGCTCGATCGGGCGCTCGAACTCATCCAGCAGAAAGAGGACCGCAACAAACCGGATCGTGTGATTGGGGAGCACCCTGAGAGCGGCGAGCCGGTCGAGGTGTGGACGGGGCGGTACGGGCCCTATGTAAAGCACGACGGCACCAACGCCTCGCTAAAGGACGAGCAGTCGATTGACGCCCTCACGATGGACGAGGCTCTGGATCTATTGGTGGAGAAGGGGGACAAGGCGACCCAGAAGGTTCGAGGGTAGGCGAATGCCTCAGACGGAGACGCCCGCTACTGGGGACGGCGCCGCTCTTGGGCCTCCTGAAGAGAGTGGAGGATGTGGAGGTAGCTCTCGTACCGATCCGGGTGCACGTGTCCCTGCTCCACCGCGTGTTTGATGGCACAGCCCGGCTCGTGGTCGTGTGTACAGTCGTGGAACTTGCAGTCGTTGACGTAGGGGGCGAGATCGGGAAAAAAGTGCGCTAAGTCCTTCGGGTGCACATCGCGCAGCCCAAACTCGCGGATGCCGGGCGTGTCCACGACGTATCCGCCAAAGGAAAGGGGATGGAGTTCGGCGTGGGTGGTGGTGTGGGTGCCCTTCCGGGTGCTTTCGCTCACCTCGCCGGTTTCAACGTCGAGGCCGGGCTCAAGGGCGTTCAGCAGACTGGATTTGCCGGTGCCGGAGGGGCCGGTAATGACGCTTGTTTGATCCTGGAAGGCCTCGCGCACCTGGTCGAGCCCGAGGCCTTCGATCGCGCTCGTGAGCAGGACTGGAATCCCCAGGTCGTCGTAGCGGAGGTGGACATCCATCACGGTAGGCTGCGTTTCCCTCCCCATCAAATCCATTTTGTTGATGAGGAGGCCCGAAGGAATCTCATTCACCGCCGCGGCGACGAGAAGCCGATCAACGAAGGCCGGGTTGAACCGGGGGCGCGTAACCGACTGCATGATCCAGACGCGGTCGATGTTCGCGACCATGATGTGCTCCTCGCCGGTGCGGTGACCGGCGGCCCGCCGGCTCAGCTTGTTCTCGCGGTCGTGAATGTCCGTGATGTACCCGGTCCCGTCCTCGTCGTTGATGCGCACCGTCACCCAATCGCCGACCGCCACGGGATTGGTCACATTCTGGCGGGTGAGCCGAAACTTTCCGCGGACGCGGGAGGGGATGACGCGACCCGCGACGCGGACGTCGTACCAACTGCCGGTGGAACGCGTTACGATGCCCTCCGCGTGGGGCGCCTCTGCATTGTTGGGAGCAGACGCACTCATAGGCAGAAGAAAATTGGGGGAGGAGAAACCATCCGTCGGAGGCGGTCGTCCACAGTATGCGAGGCGCGAGCCCAACGCGCCATCCCAACGTCTCCAGTGTCCAAACGGTTCAACCGATGGCCGACGATCCCAAGGAGTCTCAATACAACCAGACGCGCCGTCAGTTTGAAGAACTGGGGCCCGAAGAGCGAGCCCGATTTTTGATTGAAGCGACGGCCTCCACAATCGCGCAGGGGATTGAGACAATGGGGCGTACCCTTGCTCACGGTCTGCAGGAGGCCGTTCGGCAGGAAGGACCCCATTCCGACGAGGCCTCGGCCGCTGGGCCGGGGCCCGCCGAGCCGGAAACGTCCCAGCGACAACGTCCCCGCGGTGGGTCCTCTTAATCCCCGGCAACGCGAAGGCGCGTTCTCCTCTATTTTCTAGCACCCATCCCCCGCTCGTCTGCCATGTCGAACGACCCGCCCCGCCGCCGCACCACCTTCCGCGACCTCAACTGGTTGGGCAAGTCTGTTTATCTCGGGGGCGCCGTGATGCGGCTGACGGCAAACCTTGTGGACAAGACTGCCGATCGGGTGTCGGACATTGCGGCAGAGTCAAAGCGGGCCTTTGAACGCGAGTTGGATCCAAACATCGAGGAGGCGCGGGTGATCGAAGAATACCCCCGCGCCGCTAAAGAAGACGATCCAGAAGAGCGGGCACCCTAGGCATTCACCGGATCTGAGAACCGAGGCCGTGCACCGGCTCTGTCGGACGGGGAGACAGCGGCCCCCGGCCCGGACTACGGACCCGTTGACGAGCGTCCCGACGTGTTCGGCGTAGCCATTGGCCCGGCGCACGCCCCGGCACCAGGTGCCGACCCCAGTGTGACCTGTGGCCTCAGTGAGTGGTACCCGCACGATGACTTGAGTGTCGTCTCGCAGAAGGGGGCATGCGCTGCCTTTACGCTAGCGGGAGCAGGGAAAAGGCCACCACTCGACGCCCGTTCCTCCCGGCTACGATGAGAAGACGAGGTCCTGAATGAGGGTCTCCAACTCTTCCATCTTAAAGGGTTTTGAGAGAATGGCATCCACGTTCTCCACCGCGGTCTCGGTGTCGGTGTATCCAGTGAGAAGAACCACGGGCAGGCGGGGATGGTCTTCACGAATCTGCTGGGCCAATTCAGCTCCCGTCATTTCCGGCATGCCAAAGTCCGTAAAGACGATGTCGAACGTGGTCGTCTCCATTTTCGAAAGGGCCTCGTGACCGGACTGTGCACAAACGACCTCGTGGCCGTTGAGCCGTAGCAATTGCTCAGCAATGGAGCGCACCATGTCCTCGTCGTCCACGACCAGCACATCGGTTCCCTGCTGTTCCAGGGACTCTGATTCCGGCGATGGCGAATCGGCCGGACGGTCGGTTGCAGGGGGGAACGACAGGATAAACTCCGTGCCTTCGTCAGGGGCGGAGGTCACGGCAATGTCGCCTTCATGCTCTTGCACGATGCCGTAGCTGGCGGCCAAGCCCATACCAGTCCCTTGCTTTCCCTTGGTCGTGAACATCGGCTCAAAAATATTTTCCTTCACATTTTGGGTCATGCCGATGCCGGTGTCCTGGACCCGGGCGCAGGCCCGGCCCCGGTCGTCGACGAAGGTTTCGAACGTAATTCTGCCGCCGTCGGGCATGGCCTGGACGGCGTTCAGGATGAGGTTGACAAAAACCTCGCGGAGCTCGGTGGCCGAGCCCTTGATGTCCGGGACGGACGAGAAGCTACGCTCCACCTCGATTTCAATGCCTTCGCGTCGCGGTTCGTTGTACCAGTATGGCTGGGTGAGGGTGATGCAGTCTTCGATGAGTGTGGAGAGTTCGAGCCGCTCAAAATGCTTTTCAGTGTCTTGGCGAATATAGCGTTGGAGCTTCTCGATGAGGGCGGCTCCGTCTTCGGCTGTTTGCTCGATCGTTCGGAGCGAGGCATCGAGCGATTCGCTCGGGTCTCCTTCAGCGGCGAGTTTTTCCGAGAGGAGCTGGACGTGCCCAATCAGGCCACTCAGCAGATTATTGAGATCGTGGGCCACGCCCATCGTCATGCGCCCCAGCGTTTCCATGCGGTGTCGCTGGGTTTGACTGGTCATCCAGGAGGGGGGCTCAGCCATCACTTCGCCCGTGATCGTCACGGCCGAGACGGAGCGTGCCCCATTGCTGGAGGTGTAGACTGGGATGAAATTCAGCAGCACCGGATGGGCTTCGCCCCGGTCGGGGATGTGTGGCGTGACCACCCGGTTGCTGACCAGGCGCCCGCGCCCCGCCTCAAGAACCGAGCTGCTGACCAGTTCCAGGTCGTCGGACTCCAGGTGGACCCAGGGCGACTCGGAGGGGCCGAGCGCGGTGGTCCAGGCTTCGTTGCAGTGAAGCAAGTCGCCCGACGGGGAAAACGTGGCGGCGAGAAGGGTCGGTTCTACAGTGGGGGCAGGGTCGGAAGGGGCCATTGGTGGAGGCGGTGGGGCACGAGTGTGAGACGGGGAGCCGGACAGCTCGATATTGAGGGTCCGGTTCAGAGACTGGACCCGGAGGGGTGGGTGGGCTGACAACGTCCCCGGTCCTCATTATCTTTATTATGACGATTACCATCAAATTTGTCGGGCAACTGTTCCGTCTCGATACTCGTAGACGGATCCCCTCCACATACTGCTTCTGCGTCGCGATGCCCGGCCCGCCGGAGCAGACCGAAGCGCTTTCACCATCACGTTCCTCCCACAACTTCACGTCGACCCATGTGGCACGATTCTGTCCTTGGCACCATTGGCAACACGCCACTCGTTCGCATCAATACGCTGACCGAGGATTTCTCGTGCACCGTGCTAGGGAAGGTGGAATTCTTCAATCCGGGAGGCTCGGTCAAGGATCGAATTGGGATCAGCATGATTGAGGCCGCTGAGGAGGAGGGACTGATCGAACCAGGGGGGACCATCATCGAGGGCACGAGTGGCAATACGGGCGCCGGGCTGGCGATCGCGGCGATTGCCAAGGGCTACCGCTGCATTTTTACAACGACCGACAAGCAGAGCCAGGAAAAGGTAGACGTGCTCCGCGGGTTGGGGGCGGAGGTACTGGTGTGCCCGACAAACGTGGAGCCGGACGATCCGCGCAGCTACTACTCGGTAGCCCGCCGGCTGGCCGACGAGATTCCCAATTCGATTTATCTAAACCAGTACGACAACCCGGCCAACGCCCAGGCGCACTACGAGACTACGGGGCCTGAGCTTTGGGATCAGACGGACGGGCGCATCACCCATTTCGTGGCGGGGGCCGGCACCGGGGGCACGATCAGCGGCACGGCCCGCTACCTCAAGGAGCAAAATGAAGACATTACGGTCATTGGCGTCGACCCGGCGGGTTCGGTATTCCACAAGTACTTTCACGAGGGGGTTTTCGACGAAGACGAGATCTATCCCTACTTTACGGAGGGCGTCGGGGAAGACATCTTGCCGGAGAACATGGACTTCGATATCGTGGACGACTTTGTGGAGGTGGAGGACACCCCCGCCATGCAGATGACCCGGCGCCTGGCCCAGGAAGAGGCGCTTTTCATTGGGCAGTCGTGCGGGATGGCGATGGCCGGCGCGCTGCAGTGGCTTCGCGATCACCGGGGGGAGCTGTCGGAGGACGATGTGGTGGTGGTGCTGCTCCCGGATTCCGGGTTTCGCTATCTCTCAAAGACGTACAATGACGAGTGGATGCGGAACCACGGCTTCCTCCAGAACAAGCCAGAGGTGACGGCGGGCGAAGTGTTGGGGCTTCGACAGCAGCGGGAGGATATCATCGCGGCCGCTCCGGAAGACACGATTGGGGACGTCATCGAACGAATGACGGCGGAGGGGATCTCCCAGATGCCGGTCATTGATACGGACGGGGAAGTGGTGGGCAGCGTCACCGAGTCGGGCATTCTGAACCATTTGATCGAGGACCCGGACACGCGAAAGGATCCCGTGGAGAGCGTGATGGGCCGGCCGCTCCCCGTGGTCCCCTCCTCGCTCCATCTGGAGCATCTCTCGGCCTACCTGGAGGAGAATGCAGGGGCCGTCCTCGTGGAGCATGGGCCAGAGCAGGGATACTCCATCCTCACCAAGAGCGACCTCATCAGCGCCCTGGCAAAGGTCGGCAACGGAAACCACTCGTAGCGTCCGGGCTCGCGTCAGGTCCGTGTTTTCCAGAGGACGAAGAGGGCCACGCCTGTAAAGACGACGTGGGGAAGCCACGCGGTGACGGCCGGATCCAGGGCCCCCGCGTAGCCGAAC
>JBKHEM010000001.1:0-69303 GCA_046540815.1 Salinivenus sp. | reverse complement strand
CCGGGCCCGCACCTGCACGCTCTGTTGCAGGCGCCGCCGAACGAACGGGCTGTCGCTGACGGTCCGTGGGCCTGATCCCGAGCGCCCGAACCTGCGACAGCACGACGGGCATGATGCCTCGCTCTTTGGCTCGCGTGTCCTCGACCCGGTCCGCCAACACGTGATGGTGATTGAGCAGCACGTCCGGCAGGTTGGCAAATTGGGCCGTCCGCAGCGCCTGGGTCCACAGTTCGTGGTCTTCAACGTAGTGTCCGGGGACAAACCGGAGCCCCTGCTGCCCGAGGAACGCCACCTGCACTTGCAGCCGGTGGGGCTCGGATTCGTCGTCGCCGTCCATAAATGCCACGTACGATCCGCGAACCCGTTCGAGCGCGTGATTCTTGGCTACCGCCCGCCCCACATTGGTCTCCAGCCGAATGACCTGAAGGCGGGGGTCTCGACAATCGGCCAGCCGGGCCGGCGTCGCATCCGTCGACCCATCATCCACAGCGAGTGGCGACCTAGCGGAAACGAACCGTGGAGATGCATGAAAGAGACGCCCTGGCCGAAGGCGAGGTAATCTGCACGATACACTATGGCCCAGACTGGGCATCGACATCATCCTTTGTGCTCGCCGTCCCGTCGACGTTTGACCGACAGTTGGGCACAATGCGCCCGGATGGTCTCTTCTGAGCACGCCCCCCCACACGGAGTTTTCGGAGGATCCACGCATTCCGACCTTGCGCGGCCGCCTTCCACTCCGCATTATGAAATGCTATTGGCTGTCCTCCTCATTGCCCCGCCTCTCTGCATGCCTTCTCAACCGATGCGCGTCGGCGTTCTCACGGGCGGGGGCGACTGCCCCGGCCTCAACGCCGCCCTCCGTGCCGTCACCAAGACCCTCTCCCTTCACCACAACGCCGAAGTGGTGGGCATTCGCGACGGCTACCACGGCCTCATCGAGCGGAGCGTCCTGTCGCTCACCTACCAGGACGTGAGTGGCATTCTTACCCAGGGCGGCACCATCTTGGGTGCGAGCAACAAGGCCAATCCGTTCAACTATCACCCCAGCGGCGGGGCCGATGTCTCGGCGAAAGCCGTTCGCACCTACAACGACCTCAACTTGGACGCGCTCGTAGCCATTGGGGGCGACGGCACCATGTCCATCGCCCACGGCCTCTCGGAGCTCGGCGTCGATGTCGTCGGCATTCCCAAAACGATCGACAACGACCTGGTGGGCACCGACCGTACGTTTGGCTTTGATACCGCCGTGTCTATCGCGACGGAGGCCATCGACCGCATCCACACTACGGCGCAGAGCCACCACCGGGTGATGATTATTGAAACCATGGGCCGGTACTCCGGCTGGATTGCGCTGCATGCCGGGACGGCCAGCGGCGCCGATGTCATCTTGATTCCAGAGATTGAATACGACATCGACACCGTGGCGGAGGTGTGTGAGGAGCGGGAGCAGGGGGGCCAGCGCTTCACAATTATTGCCATTGCGGAAGGGGCGAAGCCTGCCGGCGGCGAGCGCTCCATTCGCGAGCGCATCGAGGCCAGCACCGACCCGGTGCGGCTCGGAGGCATTGGCCGCGTGGTGGCCGATCAGCTAAAGGACCGAATCAGCAGTGAGGTGCGCACGACCATCCTCGGTCACATGCAGCGCGGCGGGACGCCTACCTCGTACGACCGAAACCTTGCCACGATTTTCGGCACGCGGGCGGCGTCGCTCGTCGTGTCGGAAACGTACGGCGTGATGGTGGCGCTGCAGGAGGGGTCGTTTCGCACGGTGCCCTTGGCCGAGGTGGCCAACAACACCCGCAGTGTCCCCCTCGACGATCCGCTCATTGCTGCCGCCCGCAATGTTGGGACCTCCTTTGGCGCTCCGGAGCCTCGTCCCGAACTGCCCCCCGCTCAATCCCACCTCGACTAACGCCGCCCGACCGGCCCTCCCTGGCCATGCGCGTATTTTTAACCGGTGCAACCGGCTACGTTGGCTCCTACGTTCTCCGCGCCCTTCTCGATCATGGGCACCGCCCCCGCTGCCTCGTGCGGCACTCCGCCTCGGACCTCGCCGTGCAAGACGCGGCCCTCGAGTCGGTGCAGGGAGACGTAACCGATCCCGCCTCGCTGACGGATACGATGAACGGGTGCGACGCAGTGATTCACCTCGTGGGGATCATTGAAGAGCAGCCCCGCAAGGGCGTCACGTTCGAGCGCCTTCACGTTGATGGCACCCGGCACGTCGTCCGTGCCGCCCAGGACGCGGGCATTCCCCGATTCATTCACATGAGCGCCAACGGGGCCCGGCCCACGGGGGGGACGGCCTATCAGCGAACAAAATGGGATGCCGAGCAAATCGTGACCGGTGCCGGCTTTGACCACTGGACGATCTTCCGACCGGCCCTCCTGTTTGGAATGCCCGACCCGGAACGTCCCGAGTTCTCCTCCCGGCTCTTGAACGATCTGGTCCGTCCCTTTCCCGTCCTCCCCGTCTTCGGCGACGGCACCTACGAGCTCCAGCCCGTGCACGTGACCGACGTGGCCCACGCCTTCGTGCAGGCCCTTGCCCTGCCGGCCGCCCACGAGCATACCTACGTTGCTGCCGGCCCCGACCGCCTGCCCTACGTAGAGGTCCTGGACCGCATCGCCCAGGGGGCTGGAATGGAGCCCAAATCCAAGGTGCACATCCCCATGCCCATGGCTCGCCTGGGCGTCTCCACTGCGGGCCGCCTCGGCCTTCTTCCCATCTCGCCCGCCCAATTCGAGATGCTGATCGAAGGCAATACCGGGGACGAGTCGGACTTCGTGGAGGACTTTGAACTCTCGCCCCGCCGGTTCACGCCCTCGAATCTCCGGTACCTGGAGTCCATGTAAAGGGCACGTTCTCGTCTCAGAAACCACTTGCGTCTCCCATGGCTTCTGCCCCCACCATCGCCGAGATCGCCGACGCCCTTGAAGCGTGGGCGCCCCCCGGCTCGGCACAGGACTACGACAACGTGGGCCTCCAGGTTGGCGACAACAGTCGGTCCGTCACCACCGGCCTGCTGGCCCTCGACGCCACGCCCCAGGTGCTTGACGAGGCACGCCGGCGGGATGCCGACCTGGTCGTCACGCACCACCCGCTTCTCTTCCGCCCGCTCGACGGTGTGACGGCCGACGGCTTCGTCTCCACCCTGGCCCTCCGCTTTGCCGAAGCCCAGATCGGGCTCTACAGCATTCACACGAACCTCGACGCGGCCCCGGGGGGCGTCTCGTTCGCCCTGGCCTCGCAGCTCGGCCTCACCGACGTGGGCTTTCTTGACGGCTTCGACGAGACGCTGTACAAGCTCGCCGTGTTCGTCCCCCAGGAGGCCTTCGATGCGGTCCGTCAGGCCCTGGCCGACGCAGGTGCTGGCCGCATTGGCGACTACGACGCCTGTGCGTTCGCCGTTGCGGGCACCGGTTTCTTCAGGCCCGGGGAGAACACGAATCCGCACATTGGGACCGCCGGGGGCGATGTCGAATCGGCCGACGAGCAAAAGCTGGAGGTGGAGGTGGCCCGCTGGAACCTTCATCGTGTCCTGGGAGCCCTCCACGAGGCCCATCCCTACGAGGAGGTCGCCTACGACCTGTACCCCGTGCACCAGCAAAACACGCAGGCCGGGCTTGGGGCCCTGGGCCGGCTGCCTTCCCCCCTCCCGCTCCCCGCGTTCCTCGACCGCGTGGCCGACCGCCTGGACGCCCAGAGCCTTCGCTACGCTGGCGCCGAAGATGCGACCATCGAGCAGGTTGCCGTCTGCGGCGGAGCCGGGAGCGACTTCATCGGAACTGCTCGCGGCGCCGGGGCCGACGCCTACGTGACCGCCGACGTGACCTACCACGAGTTCTTCGACGTTCTCGGCCCGGACGGCCGTCCCGAGATGGCCCTGGTCGACCCCGGCCACTACGAAACGGAGGCCCTCACGGAAGCCCTCCTCCAGGACTGGCTCTCGAACCGGTTTGACGACGTCGCCTGGCTCCGGACCGAGACCCGCACCAGTCCGATGAAGACCCACACCCAGTCCTGAGATCCCCCTACAATCGATCTCCGACATATCTTTGCACGAAATGGAAGGATCCCCGAGACGGGCAACGAACTTTCGTTTGCCCGGAATGTACTCACTAAATGGCGTTCACCGGCGTTCGAACGATCTCTAACCCCCCATTTATGGCAACAGCCCGAAAGAAACGATCCTCTGTAGAGGACCAACTTCGCGCCTTGGTCCGGCTGCAACACATTGACAACCGCATCGACCAGATTCACAAGCTGCGTGGCGACCTGCCGGAGGAGATTCGCGACCTTGAGGATGAAAAGGCCGGCCTCGAAACGCGCCTCGAGAACTATGAGGAGGAAGTGCAGGAGAGCAAGGTGGCCAAACGGCAGGCCGAACTCGACATCAAAGAGGCCGAGGGCCTGATCGAAAAGTACGAAGAGCAGCAGCTCGAAGTCCGCAACAACCGGGAGTACGACGCGCTCACGAAAGAAATTGAAGCCCAAAAGGAGCGCATTTCGGAAGCTCGCGAAACGATCGAGAAAGCCGAGAAAACCATCGAGGCCCGACAGACGGCCATCGATGAAACGCAGGAGCGGCTCGACGACCTCGAAAACGTGCTCGACGAGAAGTGCGATCAGCTCGAGGAGGTACGACAAGACACCGAGGCAGAAGAGGATAAGCTCGAAGAAATCCGCGAGGAAGCCGAGGAGGAGGTCGGCTCCCGATACCTCAAGGCCTACTCGAAGCTCCGCGATCGCCTCCGCGACGGACGCGCCGTGGTCCCGCTCAAGCGCGGCGCCGCAGCCGGCTTCGCCGTTCCCCCGCAGCGACAGGTCGAAATCCGCAAACGAAAGAACATTGTCGCCTGCGAGCACACCGGACGCATCATCGTCGACCAAGACCTCTACAACGAGACAATCGACGAGATGAAAGAGAAGGTGGACCTCTAACGAGGACGCTTTGCCCCGCCGCGCAGATGGCCTCCCGGCCGCTGCGCTTTTTTACTTGCCGGCCCTGGCCTTTCCCTCGAACTCGGACGCGTCCCGGACGTTTGCTGTAGATGTGTGTGGGTCCGGATGTCGCTCCGCTGCTCCCGGCCGCTGTCGGGAGAAGTGGTGAGGAAAGTCCGAACACCACAGGGCACCGTGCTTCCTAACGGGAAGGCGCGCCGGTCTCGGACCGGCACGACAGCACGTGCAACAGAGAGCAGTCCCGCCCCGGCCTTAGGGGCCGGGGTAAGGGGTGAAAGGGTGCGGTAAGAGCGCACCGGCGCTCCGGGTGACCGGAGCGGCCAGGCAAACCTCACGGGGTGAAAGGCCAAGACGCACCGGGCGCTGGGTCCTCGGCGCGAAGGTGGCCCGCCAACATCGGTGCAGGTAGGCCGCTTGAAACGGTCGGCGACGGCCGTTCCAGACAGATGACGTCCTCCCTGTGCGCGTCGACGCGGCGTCGGCACAGGCAGACCAAATTCGGCTTACCGATCCGCACACACCGCGCTTCTATACGAACGGCAGCCTCCAGACGGGGGCTGCCGTTTTCGTTTGGACGATCTTTTGAGAAGCAGGGCTTCGGAGCCCTCACCAGTGGCCTTGTGCTCCGTAGGGCGTCTCCCTGTTCGGGAGGTGATTCCACAGGTGCGGCCCGGGACGGTCTTTTCCCCCAGCCGCGGGCGTTCGCCCGACAATCTTAGTTGCCGCCTGAACCGCCTCCTCCCTCCTGCTCACCGCCTTGTCCGCCGCCCCCTTCCTCTTCGCTTCCCTGCGGAAGCGGCGCGGCGTCTTGCCCCGCCCCCGGCGACTCAGCAGGCTGCTGCTGTTCGGTCTGTCCCTGACGGGCACGATCCTGAATAACGCTGCCCTGCTCGTCGGTGCCTACAAAGAAGTTCATCACCACACACATGGTGATAAAGATTGTCCCCAGGGTCCACGTCGCCTTCTCCAACGTATCGGGCGCCTGGCGCGTCCCTAGCACCTGACGGGCCGGACCGCCCTGGGCGATGCCGGACAGGCCGCCGCCCTGCCCACTCTGAAGAAGAATGACAAGGATGAGCACCGCCGCGATGAGGGCGACAAGCACAACCATGAACGTGAACATATCTCCACCGTCCGCTTCTGTGAAAAAATAGGTTGACCCCCGGCGCGCAACAGCGCGTTCCGGGATAACGATTGTACGTCTAGATGCCCCTACGACGCGAGATGACTTTCGTTCGCGTGGGCCGCGGCGTAGACGAGCGCCGTGATGGTTTTCATGTCTTTCAAGTCCCCGGAACGGGCTCGGTCCACCGCCTCGGACAACGGCATCGGCACCACCTCTACGAACTCGCCCGCCGCCAGGTCTTGTTCGCCTCGTGTTAGGCCGTAGGCGGCGAACACGTGAATCCGTTCATTGCTGTACCCAATGCATGGATACGCGGCTCCGAGGCGTTCAAACCGCTCGGCACGCCAGCCGGTCTCCTCCTCCAGCTCGCGTGCGGCCACCGCCTCCGGCGCTTCGCCCGGCGCATCAAGCTTCCCTGCCGGGACCTCCAGAAAGGTCCGGCGCGGGGGATAGCGAAACTGGCGCACCAGGAGGGTCCGGCCGTCTTCGAAGATTGGAACGATGGCCGACGCGCCCGGATGGTCGATCCATTCCCGGACCGACGTGCCCCCATCGGGCAGCCGCACCTCGTCCCGAAATGCTTTCAGCAACACACCATCGACCAGCTGCTCGGACGACAACGAGGTTTCTTCGAGGGACGCCACAGGGAGTGTAGGTCTTTTTGACAAAGCGCTCGGCCCAACGGTCCGCGTCTCCGGCATGCTCCCGCTGTGCTCGTTTTTCATACGTCCGGAGACGGCTGCTCTTCCCCCCCGAATCCGTGCACCGCGGCCGCCACCGCCAGGAGGCCCGCAGTTTCTGCACGGAGGCGCCGGGCGCCAAGCGACACGACGGCGTATCCGGCCGCCCGTGCGGCCTCAATCTCGTCCTCGTGAAAGCCCCCCTCCGGTCCCACCAAAATGGATACGCGGTCCAGTGAGTCGCTCTGTTGCAGGGCCACGGGAAGCGTCTGGTCCGCTCCCGTTCCGTGACAGATGAATCGGGCGCCGCCGGAGCGGTGCTCAAGCATCTCGTGAACGGACCGCGGGGGCTCCAGGGCCGGAAGCCGACTCCGCCGGCACTGTTTGAGCGCTGCGACCATCTTCTTTCGCACGCGCTCGCGCCGGAAGCGGTCGGTTTCGGTATGGGCCGTGCGAAGGGGCACAACCCGCCGCACGCCCAGCTCGACAGCTTTCTCGACAAACGTTTCGAACCGTTTCCGTTTCTTCAGCAGCCCAAGGCCCACCGTCACCTTCACGGGCGGCTCCCCGACACCTTGCCGCTGCTCCACGATTCGGCCCACCACCTGGTCGTCGCGTGCGTGCTGCACGTCAACACGGTACCAGCCGCCCTCTCCGTCGACCACCGTTAGCCGGTCGCCGGCCGACACGCGAAGGACCGCTCGGGCATGACGGGCTTCGTCCGACGGCAGAACCACCCGAGGGCCTTGAATGGACGACGGCGGAGCGTAGAAGTTAGTCGTCATTGACATGAAGTGTGAGGAGGATGACAGAACAGGGCCCTAGAGCGAAACGGACAGCCCCACGTGCACCCGACCATCGGCGGGGGTGGCCACCTCGGGATTGAGGGCATAGCTGGCGCGGACCTGCCCGATGCCGGTCTGCACCTGCACGCCGAGTCCGTATCCGGGCCGCCACGACTGCTGCGGTGGGGCCTCCTGCAGGGGGGGCCGCTCGATGTATCCAAGGTCTCCGAACGCGTACGCGTAGGACCGGCGGTCGAGGAGGAGACGGTACTCCAGCAGGCCGCGAGCCGTTACGTGTCCCAGAAATCGATCCTCGTCGTAGCCCCGAAGGGAGGTCGCCCCCCCGAACCGGAAGAGGTCGCTCCGGTCGTACGTCTCGCTTCGGAGCACGGCCCCGTCTGCTCCAACTACCAGGACCTGTCGCACAAACAGGGGCAAGTACGTCCGGACCGTGGCATGGAGGCGCTCCTGTCGCAGCGCCTTGGACACGCGGGTGGTGTCACCGTCCGCCGTCCGTCGCCGGAGGGTGCGCTCCGATTGCCCCTGCTCCGCTTGGATGTCCAGCCGAATGCCCCGGCGCGGATTGACGGGCCGCCGCAGGGTTTCGTAGCGCACCCCAACGCCATAAAAGAGCGTGCGCGTCTGGGCGATGCGCTGCCGGTCGCCCTGCAGCTCGGCCCCAACGGGCCCCGGCTGCACAACCTCGCGATTTAGGCTGCCGACCAACTCCACCCCACCCTCGAAGCGGTATCCCACCTCTCCTCCGTAGCGGCGCTCGCCAAACGTCGAATCACGCTGCTCACCCCGAAAGTCCCCCTCGATCCGGAGGGGCACGTCGAAGACAAACGGGTCCGCGATCGAGAGGTCGAAGACACTGGCCCGACCGGGCCGACGGTCGAGGGTGAGGTCGACCTGTCGCCCGCCGCCAAAGAGGTGCTCCAGGAGCAGGTGACCGCTGCCGATGAATTGGCCGCTCTGTCCGGCTGACGCCGGGAGGTATCCCAAGACAATGTCGAACGAGCCGGGGGGCGCCTCGTCCACAGGAATCCGGAGGGTGGCCCCGCCCTCCGGCCCCACGCGTAAATCGGGAGGCCCTACCTCTCGGAAGAGAGGGCTTTGCGCGACCCGCTCCCGTACCGCCTTCGGGTCGTAATTGGTGAGGGAATCCCCAACTGTGAGTCCGGCAAGGTGTGCCAGTAGATCTCCGTGGGTGCGGGCCCCTTCTCCGGGCTCCACGTCCTTCAGCCAGAGGCCCGGGCCCTCGTCCACGTGCAGAACGAGGCGCAGACGTGAGCGGCGCGTCGAGTCAATCGCAGTTTGCTCCACGCGAACTTCGGCAAGGGGATGTCCGGCGCGCTCGTACCGGTCGAGGAGCACCTGAATGTCGGCATCCAGCTGCTTTTGATTCAGCGGCCGGCCGACCTCGGTCTGCAGCAGGCGACGGAGTTCCGTGCGGGGGACGGCGTCGGCCCCCTCAATTCGAAGTGAGTCTACTGTGACCCGCGGGCCGCGGTGGGAATGCAGACGAACGGTCGGTGGACGCGCGGCCGTCTCAACGTCTGCGGAATCGATCCGGGCGTAGTAGTACCCCTCCCGACGCAGACGATCCAGCACCCGCTCGGCCACGGCACGTGCACTATCAATTGGGGCCGTGGGACGGGCCCCGGGCCAGTCGACTGTGGACCCATCTACGACGAGTTCCCAGGTGGGGGCAGCGTCCGATGTGGACGTGGCGCTCTGAGCCCACACCCGTGCCGTCCCACTTGCCAGCAGGAGCAACACGGGACCCAACATCGGGTATAGAAGGATGCGTGTACTGTTCATTGCCGCGTCTCCCCTGCTGCATGTCACGACGCATCGTCGGGGCTGCCGCCCTCGGGATTGGCCTCCTCCTTCTCGGGGCGAGACAACCCTTGCTTTCCCACGAAGCTCTCCAACCTCCAGAACACGCACGAGTTGCACACGCCACCGACTTGCCCGACACCCTGAAGGCCACCGTAACTGCCGGCGAGCCTCTGATTTTAACCCTGCCAACCACCATCGATGGAACCACCGTTGGGTCGTATCGCATGCTCCGCGGCCCCGCTTTGAGCGGCGTGGCGGGCCGCTCCCTTACCTGGATCACGCGCGACGTGAGCCCCGGCTCCCAGGACCTTTCCCTGCAGGCCCGCCGGCCCGGCGCCGCCCCCGACACCCTGATCGTACGTGTAGAGGTCCAGTCGTCCTAGCTCCACCTGTTTCTCTCTCGCTCTGCTCCCCATATCCGTGCCGCCCCCCCTGTCCCCCACCGACCGCCAGCGCGACGCCTTTCACACCGACCTGCTCGACTGGTACGAAGAGCACAAGCGCTCGATGCCCTGGCGTAACACGGACGACCCCTATCGCATCTGGGTCTCCGAAATCATGCTTCAACAAACACGGGTGGATACGGTCCGCGACTACTACCCACACTTCCTCGAGGCCTTTCCGACGGTCGACGCCCTCGCCTCGGCCGACCGCGACACAGTGCTGAAGTACTGGGAGGGCCTCGGCTTTTACGCACGAGCCCGACATCTGCACGAGGCAGCCCGGACGGTCGTCGATGAACATAACGGCACGGTGCCCGACACGATGGAGACCATCCGCGACCTCAAGGGCATCGGCCCGTATACCGCCGCGGCCGTCCTTTCCATCGCGTACAAAAAGCCGCACGCCGTCCTCGACGGCAACGTGACGCGCGTGCTCTCTCGGGTCTTTGCCCTTGAGGAAGACGCCACAACCACCGCTGCCCAGAACGCCCTTCGGGACTTGGCCAACGAGCTTCTTGATCCGAGCCGGCCCGGGGACTTTAACCAGGCCCTCATGGAACTGGGCGCCCTCGTTTGCACACCCCGCACGCCGCACTGCGACCGCTGCCCCCTTCAGGACGTCTGCCGGGCCCACGCCGCCGGGCGCGAAGAAGACTACCCCATCACGCCCGACTCCACGCCGGTACCGCACCACGACATCGCCGTCGGCCTCGTCTTCGACGACGACCAACTCCTGATTCAACGACGCCCCGACGAGGGCCTCCTCGGCGGCCTCTGGGAATTCCCCGGCGGCAAGCAGAAAGAGGGCGAATCCATGGAGGCAGCCTGTCGCCGCGAGCTGCGGGAGGAGCTGGGGATCGACGTTGCAGTGGAAGAGCCGTTCTACACGCTCTCCCACGCCTACTCCCACTTCAAAATCACCCTCCACGCCTTCCGGTGCCACATTGAGGACGGCCGTCCCAAGGCGCGCGAGGACCAGCCGTTTCGCTGGGTCGCGATTGACGAGCTGGACGACTATGCCTTTCCCCGGGCCAACCGACGCCTGATTGAAGAACTGGACCGCCGGCAGACTGAGCCCTCGCTTTTTGACTAACGAGGCCCGCCCGTCTATTCGATGACTTCCGCCTCGGCCACCTGAACCCCGCCGCCGCCATCGGGCTCGTCTCCCCCAAAGATCGCCGCCCCAACGGCCCCTCCAATCGCCCCAAAGATGGCGTACAAGACAATGTTGAAGAGCATGCTGCCGAGGAACAGCAGTGTGGTGCCCTCTCCCTGAAATTGCTCCATCATCTCCGGCGACATTTGCTGTCCCTCCATCCGCTGCATCCACTCCTCCATCATGCCCTGGGAGATGGTCTGCGAATCGAGGCCGACCGGGCGCAGGCTCCAGTCGAACAGGGGACCGAGTATGGCGCCGCCTACGCCGGCCAGTGAGCCGAGCACCGCCCCGTCCGCCGCGTTGAGCGCTGGGCTCGTACCGGCTCCCGCTGCGCGGGTGGCGTACTGCTGGGCCGCCACCGCCCCACCAATCATGACCCCAAGACAACAGAGCACATTAATGAAGCTCAGGTAGGATGTGCTTAAGATGCCGGTGACCACCGCACCGACGAGAATGGACTGCTGGCGGGGCGTCATGAATGCAACCAGTTCGGTTCAGAGGACGAAACGAGAGAGGGTCGGCCGGGCGCCGCAAGGAGAGGAAAAGTACAGAAAAGAGAACTTAAGCGAAAGCATCATCACGCCTCCCTCTTTCCGGGAGACGCGGGCGATACAGCGGCTAGGACACGATCCACAACGAACGCCCCGCCCCCAACGCCCGCCAGGCCCCCGGTGAGGACACGACTAAGGGGAGTGCTCTCCCACAGCCCCAGCACCGGTCCCACCCAGTCCACCCCCACCGGCACGAGAACGAGGAGGAGCGGCAGGAGGCCCCAGCGCCGCACCGCCGCCCACGCGGCCCACCTCCATCCCGTAACCGCTGTCCCAAGTACAAGTCCCGTGTAGATCCCAAGACAGCGATCGCAGACCGCAAAGGCAATGCCCTGAACATGTGGGGAGCGATCGGGCAGCTGGTGACACACAGACGAAAATCCTTCCATCAGAACGGCGCGGAGACCGGGAGACACAACCGGCGGCAGCAGAGCCAGTCCCAAAAGTCCCGTAGCCAACGCCACAGCGCCGAGCCACACCCTCGTGCGCTTCCCAGGGCCTCTCCAAACAGATGAAAACTGACGCGAGACGTCTCTCATACCGATTGGATTGGTACCGTCCGGCCCTTTGGATGTACCGGCCTTCATGAATCGAAAATCGCTAAACGATCTTCACCCCTGCTCCGCGCTTTACTGGAACACAGGGTCCCCTCTCATGTTGCTTGTACCGGAGTTGTTATCACTCACCACCGGCGAGTGATAACAGCGCCAAAGTCTCACTTGCACCTCACTCAAAAGTTACCCCGAACGCATCATGACGAACATTAAACCTCTCGGCGACCGCGTCGTCGTCCAGCCGAAACCGGCGGACGAAACGACCGAAAGTGGTCTCTACATCCCGGATTCGGCAAAGGAAAAGCCGCAGAGGGGCACCGTCAAGTCCGTTGGACCGGGCCGTGTCGAAAACGGCAATAAGATTGATATGACGGTGGAGGAAGGACAGGAAGTCCTGTACGGCAAGTACGCCGGCACCGAGGTCACGCTTGACGGGGACGAGTACTTGATCATGCGTGAGAGCGACATCTTCGGCATTATCGAAGACTAAGCCCCCGCGACGATCGCGGTTGCGGACAACCTGTACTGAACTGCACACGAACCAAACCAACTCGAATACGCAATTATGGCCAAACAGATTAAATTTGATACCGACGCGCGCAACGCCCTTCAGGAGGGCGTTGACCAGATGGCGCGCGCCGTAAAGGTGACGCTCGGCCCCAAGGGCCGAAACGTCGTGCTTGAGAAGTCCTTCGGCTCGCCGACCATCACGAAGGACGGCGTGACCGTTGCCAAAGAGATTGAGCTCGAGAAGCGCCTGCCAAACATTGGTGCTCAGGTGCTAAAGGAGGCCGCGTCGAAGACCAACGACGACGCGGGCGACGGCACGACCACGGCCACTGTGTTGGCGCAGGCCATCATCAATGCCGGCATGAAGAGCGTCACCTCCGGCGCAAACCCGATGGACGTGAAGCGGGGCATTACGACCGCGGCCAATCACGTGGTAGAGCACCTGCGCAACCAGAGCGACCCGGTCGAGGGCAAGGACCGAATCTCGCAGGTGGCTACCATTTCAGCCAACAACGACGACGCCATCGGCCAGCTCATTGCCGACGCCTTTGAAAAGGTGGGCACCGACGGCGTCATCACGGTCGAGGAGGCCCGCGGCATCGAGACATACCTCGACGTGGTTGAGGGAATGCAGTTTGACCGCGGCTACCTCTCGCCCTACTTCGTGACGGACTCCGAGGAGATGGAGGCCGTGCTGGAGGATGCCTACATCCTCATCTACGACGACGAGATCGGCAACATGCAGGACCTGCTGCCGATCCTCGAGAAGGTCAGCCAGACGAACAACCCGCTGCTGATCATTGCCGAGGACGTGGAGGGCGAGGCCCTCGCCACGCTCGTGGTCAACAAGATGCGCGGCACGCTGAAGGTGGCCGCCGTGAAGGCGCCCGGCTTTGGCGACCGTCGCCAGTCGATGCTCGAAGACATCGCCGTGCTCACCGGCGGTACCGTCATCAGCGAAGAGAAGGGCTACCGCCTCGAAAACGCCACGCTCGACTACCTTGGGCAGGCGGACAGCATCACCATCGACCAGGACAACACGACGATTGTCGGCGGTGAAGGCTCGCAAGAGGAGATTAACGCCCGGGTCAACCAGATCCGGCAGCAGATCTCCAACTCCACCTCCGACTACGACCAGGAGAAGCTGCAGGAGCGCCTGGCCAAGCTGGCCGGCGGCGTGGCAGTGCTGAACGTGGGTGCCGCGACCGAGCCGGAGATGAAGGCTCAGAAGGCCCTCGTCGAGGATGCCCTCAGCGCAACCCGCGCGGCCGTCGACGAAGGCGTGCTCCCGGGTGGTGGTGTCGCCTACCTCCGCGCCCTCGAAGCACTCGACGATGTTGAGGTCGAGAACGAGGACCAGGAGATCGGCGTGGGCATTGTCCGCGAGGCCCTGGAGGCCCCGCTGCGCCAGATCGCCGAAAACACCGGCGAGGAAGGCTCCATCGTTGTCCAGAAGGTGAAGGACGGCGAGGGCGACTTCGGCTTCAACGCTCGCACCGAGGAGTACGGCAACCTCCTCGACCAGGGCGTGCTCGACCCGACGAAGGTCACCCGCTCCGCGCTCGAAAACGCGGCGTCCGTGGGTGGCATGCTGCTGACCACCGAGGCTGTCATTGCGGACCTCGACTCCGAGGACGACGATGACGACGGCGGTGGTGCCGGCGGCGGCATGCCGGCCGGCGGCGCTGGCGGCATGGGCGGAATGGGCGGCATGGGTGGCATGATGTAACCCCACCCTCGCACGTTCGCGCCCCGGGCGCAACCCGTGCACAACAACAAAAAGGCTGCCTCTCCCCTACGGGAGGGGCAGCCTTTTTCTTTTGCCCGTGCGCGACAAGAGAGACCCGGGCCGCAGGATTCTTTTTTTACTTCGTCTCCACTCGATCGGGATTTCGATCTCGAAGCAGGGCCAGCACCATGTCACAGAAGGTGTCCGTATCGGCCGACTCTACAACACGGGTCTTCGGCTCGTCCCCGGTCACCCCGTCCACGTCGACGCTCAGATAGCCTCGGGTGAGGCCGCCGCGTGCATCCACCGCCACCGGATACGGTGCCTGCTTGCCCCGAAGCTCTGGATAAGCCAACAGCGCCGCGGTGAGGGAGTCGGGCTGTGGCACCCCGTCGATCCCCTGCTCGCTACGCGTAAATTCGTGAACGGCCCGAAGGATGGGGGCCATCGCAGTGGCCAGAGGCGTATCCATGTCCCGAACCGCCTCCACCTTGGTCGGCGGCAGCACCGAGGCCCGCAGCGACAGTCCCCAGTCCACGAGCGTGACCTCGAAGGCCTCAAAAACCCGCTTCGCCGCGTCCGGATCGACCCAGACGTTGTACTCCGCCGCGGGGGTCACATTGCCCACACAGTGCACAGCCCCACCCATCATCCAGACCTCGTCGACGAGCGACGGCAGGGCCGGTTCTTCCGCGAGCGCAAGCGCAACATTTGTGAGGGGCCCAATGCAAAGAAGCGTATATTCGCCCGGCGCGGCCCGACACCGCCGAACAATCTCATTCGGCGCAAATCCCTCGGCCGACGGAACTCCCGTCTCCGGAACGGGCGCCCCACCCATTCCGCCCTCCCCGTGAATGTGCTCTACGTGGTGAAAGTCTTTCAGCAGCGGCGTTCTTGCACCTTCGTAGACGGGCGTCGCCTCCGCTCCTGCCAGCGACAATGCATACTTCGCGTTTTCGACCTGGGTATCGAAGGGGACATTTCCGGCCACGATCGTGACGGCCTCCACCGCCACCCGATCCGTAAGACAACTGAAGAGGATCGCCTGCACGTCGTCCCCCGCCGTGTCCGTGTCGATAATCACGCGTCGGCTCATCACAAAGCAGTTCCATAGAGAAGGATAGTACAAATTGGCCCCCGTCCGCGAGAGCGGCTCCGAACAGCAACCGGACCACCGGGGTGTGCACGCGGCCGTCCGGGACGATCGCTTCAACTGGTAGGCCTGCTTCACGATGAAAGACGTCCCCCCGCCCCTCCCGGCCCAACGTGGCCCGTCCACAGGCAAAAAGACGAACCGGCGGGGCGGGCAAGTCGGAGCGTCCTGTTCCGGGTACTACTTCTCTTCCGAATCCGTCAGCGGCTTCACGGCCTTCACCATGTCCTCCGCCGGATCGTCACTGTGCACGATTTGGAAGTCGAGCTTCCTGCAGACCCGCTGCATGGCCTGGTTCTGCTGGAGGATGTCGGCCGTGATGCGGTCGAGGCCTTCGTCCCTGCCAATCTCCACGAGGCGGCGCAGCAGTTCCGTGCCGACCCCTTCGCCCTGGTACTCGTCGATGACGAGCATGGCGAACTCGGCCTCGCTGCGCCCGGGCTGCTGCGTCAGGCGCCCAACCCCGATGATCTGGCCGTCGCCGTCCTCGGCCACCAGGGCCATTTCGCGGTCGTAATCGATGAAACAGATGCGCGCCAGTCGCTCGTGGGCCACGCGCTGCTCCAGCTTCATCAGGCTGGCGTAGCGCAGATAGACGCTTCGCTCCGAGAGCCGCTCGTGGAAGGTGACGAGCTTGGGTTCGTCTTCAGGCCGGATGGGACGCACCGTCACCTCCTCCCCGTTCAGCATGGTGTGGGTGCTGATGTACTGCCGCGGGTACGGCCGGATGGCCGGCGTGGGCAGGTCGTCCTCGTCCGTGGTGTACGGGTGCAACACCACCCGGGCATCCAGCGCCAATAGGCCGCCGTCGCCCGGACGGGCCAGGAGCGGGTTCACGTCGATCTCCTTGACGCGCGGCTGCTCCACCACCAGCTGACTGAAGCGCACGAGCATCGCCTCCAGCGCGTCGAGGTCGACCGGGTCGCGCCCCCGGACGCCCTCCAGCGCCTCGTAGATGTCCGTCTGCTCCATCATGCGCCGGGCGAGCGTTGTGTTGAGCGGCGGAAGGCCAAGCGCGCGGTCCTTGTACACCTCCACCAACTGCCCCCCGGATCCAAACAGCAGCACCGGCCCAAACTGCTCGTCCATGCTGCTGCCAATGATCAACTCGTAGCCGTCCGTGCGGTCAATCATGGGCTGGACGGTGACGCCGTCGAACCCGTCGGGGGTCACGTTGCCTTCGATCGTCCGGAAGGCCTCTTCCACAGCCTCGTCGGTGCCGAGGCCCAGCTTCACGCCGCCCACGTCCGACTTATGCGTGATGGAGGTGGAGTGGATCTTGACGGCCACGGGATAGCCAATCTCTTGCGCCGCAGCCACCGCCTCTTCCGCCGTCTCGGCAATTCGCGTTTCGACGGTGGGAATGCCGTAGGCCGAGAGCAGCTCCTTGGAAGCATACTCCGTCATGAGTACGCGTCCGCTCTCGTGCGTCTCCTGCACGATGTCGGCGGCCGCCTCTCGATCGGGAATCCCCTCCTCGTCCGCCGGCAGGCTGGGGGTTTCGTAAAGAGCCCGCAGGTTGTAGCTGTACCGCCACATGTGGTTAAAGACGCGCGCCGCCGTGTCGGGGTAGGCGAAGGTGGGCAGCCCCGCCTCGTTCAGAATCTTTTCGCCCGATGCGACGGCGTCGCCCCCCATCCAGCTCGCCAGAATCGGCTTCCTGTTGTCGCGGGCATAGGGGCGCAGGTGCTCGGCCGTCTTGGTGGGCTCGGTCATGGCCTGCGGCGTCAGTACCACCAGGAGGCCGTCGCTGTTGTCGTCTTGGGCCGCCACCTCCAGGGACTGGGCGTAGCGCTCCGGGTCGGCGTCCCCCAGGATGTCAACGGGATTGCCGTGGCTCCAGGCGGACGGCAGTATCTCGTCGAATTGGTCCATCGCCTCGTCCGAGAGGGGCGTCAGTTCGCCTCCGCCGCCAATGAGGGCGTCGGTCGCCAGCACGCCCGGCCCGCCCGCATTCGTGAGGATGGTGAGGTTGCGCCCTTCGGGCCGGGGCTGCTTGCCCAGCACTTCGGCCATGTAAAAGAGGTCGTTGATGTCGTCCACGCGAAGCACGCCGCTACGCCGGAAGGCGGCGTCGAGCACGGCGTCGCTTCCCGTAAGGGTGCCGGTGTGAGAGGCCGCGGCCTCCGCGGCCGCCTGGGTGCGTCCCGCCTTGATCACGATGATGGGCTTGGACTGGGCCACATCGCGCGCCGCGGACAGGAACGAGCGCGCATTTCCAATCGACTCCATGTAGAGGACGATGCTGTCCGTCTTGGGGTCGTCGCCCAGGTACTCGATCATGTCGCCCCAGTCCACGTCGAGCATCGACCCGATGGAGACGAACGAGCTAAAGCCCACGTTTTCGCGGAAGCTCCAGTCGAGAATTGAGGTGAGAAGGGCGCCGCTTTGGCTGACGAATGCCACGTTTCCCTCATTTGCCATGGCTCCGGCAAAGGTTGCGTTCAGGCCGTTGGGCGGGCGCATCACGCCCAGGCAGTTCGGCCCCACAATCCGAATGTCATATTCTCGGGCCTTCTCCTTGATGTCGCGTTCGAGTTCGGCCCCCTCCTCGCCCACCTCCCGGAAGCCCGCCGACACGATGATGAGCCCCTGCACGCCCGCCTCGCCACAGGCCTCGACGATGCCCGGCACGGTGGGCGCCGGCGTCGCAATCACCGCCAGATCGACATCCGCCTCCACGTCCGTGATGCTTCGATACGCCTCGATGCCGAGGACGCTGTCCCGGTTCGGGTTCACCGGAAAGATGGTGCCGCCGAAGGGGTTGCTCACCAGGTTCCAGAGGAGCGTGCGCCCGACGCTTCCGGGCGTCTCGCTCGCGCCGATCAATGCCACGTTTTCGGGCTGGAAAATGGCGTCGAGCGGCTGCCGACGCGACGCAATCAGGTCGTACGAGGGGTCGCTCGTGGGCAGGCTTTCAGACGATGCCGGGGAGTCGGCCATAAGACGGGAGGATCGATGTGGAGACAGCGGGAAATTACCAGGACCGCCCGCATGAGAACGGCTGGATTTTTGGAAGATACCGGCGCCGGGCAGTCATTTCAATTGAAGAGGCCGCCCCTACATGTTTTTGCGAAACTTCCCCACATCCCGCCTTTGTGGGCGGGTGTGTACGGGGCAGCAGGGAACCAAGCGGTCACACCGGGCCTTTCTCCGAATGTTATTTGCTCCCCCTTCCCCACTGCCCCCTCCTTCTTCCATGATTCCGCGACGACCGCTTCTCTCCCTCCTGGTTCTCGCTGCCTTTGTGGCGGCGGCCTGGCCAGGGACGACGGACGCCCAGGTCCCCGACGCCCCGCCCTCCGACACCACAGAGAAGGTTGCCCCCTACGTGGCGACGCCCGACCGCGTGGTGCGCCGCATGCTGGAGGCCGCCGACGTGACGAGTGATGATGTCGTGTACGACCTTGGGAGCGGGGACGGACGGATTCCCATCGTGGCCGCCAGGGACTTTGGCGCCCGGGGCGTCGGCATCGAAATTGATCCGGAGCTGGTCGAAGAGGCTCGCGCCAACGCCGAGGCCGCCGGGGTGGCCGACCAAGTGGAGTTTCGCGAGATGGATCTGTTCGACACCGACCTCAGTGACGCCACGGTCGTCGCCCTCTACCTGTGGCCCGAGATCAACGTCAAGCTGCGCCCGAAGCTGCTCCAGGAGCTCGATCCGGGCGACCGCGTGGTGTCCCACGACTTCCGGATTGGCAAGTGGGAGCCGGACGAGTCCATTGAGATGGGCAGCGACCCCATGACCCAGGAGCTCATTTTCGTGTGGACGATTCCGGAGGAGGTGCCCGACCGGCTCCTTCGCACGCCGGACACGTCCGATGCTCCGGGACTGGATCAGTGATCTGATTCTCACAAGACGTCTCGGGCCGGCTCCTCGTTAATAGAACAGGTCCTCCATTTCCTGATCCGGATCCCGCTCGCCCCCGGCGGTCCCTCCCCGCGCCGGATGCGAGCGGAGGGCGTCGTAGAAGTCCTGATCGTACGTGCGCGTCTTCACGACAATGGGCATCGGCACGGCGTGACCGAGCAGGAGCGCCTGCTGCTGCGCATCGAGGGAGGCAAGAATCGCGCGCAGGCTTGAGGCGTCGCTCGTGCCCACCAGGGCGGCCCCGATGTCCTTCTCGTCGCTCAGCTTGGCCACCATCTTGGTGCCGATCTGGCTGAGCACCTCCTCGTCGATCGCGCTGGGCCGCTGGTCCACCACCAGGAGGCTCACGAAGAACTTCCGCATCTCGCGCGCGATCTTGCCGAAGGGCGTCTCGTGGGCAATGCCGGGCTCCAGGAATTTGTGTGCCTCCTCAATCGTGATCATGAGGGGCTGCGGCTTGTCGGCTGCATCTTGCGTCTGCCGGTAGCGGTTCGTCTTCTCCTCGTACGCGCGCCGGATGCGGCGCGTGAGGGCGTTGGCCACGAGCAGGTATACGCGCAGGTCGTCGTACTGCCCAAACTCAAGGACGACGGACTTCCCGCTGTCCAGGTTTTCGAGCAGGGCATCGAGTACGTCGTAGTCGTCGGGCGACGGCCGCGTGGTAAAGAAGTCGTATTCCTGAAACGGGGCCAGCTTGCGCCGCAGCGCCTCGATTGAATTCTTGTGTGCGCCGGTCTCGTCGGCCAGCCGCTCGAAGTCGTCCGTGCTCTGTGCCTCCAGGAGCGTCGTGAGCCAGCGGGTGCCGTACTGATTCCTGAGGAGGTAACTGCTCTCGGCCGCCGTGGCGTTGAGGTTTAGAGTGTCGCGCAGCGGCAGGATGTCGGCCGGCTGGATCTGGTCGGCGTGAAGGTGCACCTCGTGGTCCGGGGTATGGCCGCGCTGGCGAGTCGTGGAGGGATCGAGCGAAAAGAGGCTCACCCTGCTCGGAAAGAGGTCGCGCAGCCCCTTCACGAACTGGGCCTGCCTGTCTTCGCCCTCCGCCTGACTCCCATATCCGTACTCCGAGTGCATGTCGAAGACGAGATTCACGGCCCGCCCCGTCACGATCGTCCCTGCCAGGAGGAGCCGCGTAAGGAAGGTCTTCCCGGTGCCCGTCTTTCCAAAAATCGCGTTCGAGCGCTCGGCAAACTTTGACAGGTCGATGCACACCGGGCTCTCCTCCATCCCGATCGGATGCCCCACGTGAAAGAAGGTGCGCCCGTCGCCGTGCGTCTCATCGCCAAAGACGCGCGCCACGTCGTCGGCTTCCGCCTGGGCGACCGGCGAAAAGTGAGCCGGGATGGTTTTCACCGACGCCGGTTCCTCCTCCGTCAGCTCTGGATGATCGGCGTTGGGCATCATGAGCATGGGCTTGAGCTGCACCGTCACGTAGGTGCCGGAGCCCTGCATCACCTCGCGCAGCAGGTCGTCGGACGGGTCGGGTGGGTTGAGCAGAATCTGCTCGTTGGCCGCCTCAATCTCCACGTCCGTGATCATGCAAAAGAAGTCGTGCTGCTCCCCCTGGATCACGACGAACGTGCCCGCCACGACGTTTTCGACCGACTCGCTGGGGTCGAGCTTCATCTCGATGCCTTCGTTCAGCGAGCCGTGCGTGATGACGCCCAGGTGCTCGGTTCGGAACGGAGAGTCTTCGAACATGGCGGCGGCAAATCAGCAGTGAAACGACACGTGGGATGGGGACTTCTAGGCTTCTCTCAAGTGCATCGTAGGGAGCGCAAGGAGGGTTTCTCCGCACCAAAGACCTGTGCATTCATCGGTTTTCTCTTCGGGTATCCTCGTCCGGGGCGGGCGCGCCATTTCGGGACGGGCCCTCGGTTGCACGGCGGGTGAGAAAGAGCCCCACAGCCACCAGCAGGATTTCGCCGATGAGGCCGAACAAGAAGCGTCGAGTCATGCTCTTCAAGACGCGCGGGAGGAACCGAACGGCCGCGTAGAAGCCGAGGATGCCAAGCAGACCCTGAAGGAGTCGGGTGAGCCAGTCGGGGGCGTTGGATGAGAAAGCCATTACGTCAGAAACGGAGTTGAATGAATTGGATGTGCGGTGACTGTAGAGGATCGAGAATGGACAGGAGAGGGGCGAAGGGCGAGGGTCGTCCTGTCTCTCAATGGTGAGGGCTCGATTCTCACCTTTCGCCCCTCCCCTCTCGCCCGTCCCCCTCACTCCTCGTCATTCGCCAACTGCCCGCAGGCGGCGTCGATGTCCTGGCCCCGACTCTGGCGAACGGTGACCGTGACGCCCTCCTGCACGAGCACCTCCACGAAGCGATTGAGTTGCTGCTCGGACGTGCGCTCAAAGTTGAGGCCTTCGACCGGGTTGTACATCAGCAGGTTCACCTTGCTTGGCGCCCAGCGCGTGATGTCCGCGAGGTTGCGGGCGTCTTCTTCGCTGTCGTTGACCCCCTTGAAGAGGCAGTACTCGTAGGTGACCCGACGACCCGTTGTCCGCGAGTAGTATTGGATGGCCTCTTTCAGGGCGGGGAGGCTCGTCTTCTCCGCCTCGTTGACCGGCATGATGCGGCTGCGCGTCTCGTTGTCCGGCGCGTGGAGCGAGACGGCCAGGTTGGTGCGCAGCTGGTCGTCGGCCAGGTCTTTGATGCGCCGCGCAAGACCGACGGTGGACACCGTAATCTTTTGGGCCGACAGGTTGAGGCTGTCCTCGTCGGTCAGAATCTCGATGCTGTCGAGCACGGCGTCGTAGTTGAGAAGCGGCTCGCCCATCCCCATGAAGACCACATTCGTCACGGGCCGTCCAAAGCGCTCCTCGGCCACCTCGTTCATGTGCCACACCTGGTCAAAGATGGCCCCGGGCGTCAGGTTTTCCCGGAAGCCCATGCGGCCGGTGGCGCAGAACGTACAGCCCATCGCGCAGCCCACTTCGCTCGACACGCACACCGTGAGTCGGCGCGCCTCCCCCCGCTCGTCGATCGCCGGGATGAGCACGGTTTCCGCCTTGCGTCCCGACGGGAGCCGGAAGAGGGCTTTCACGGTCTGGTCGGCCGCCTGCTGCTGCTCGACGATCTCGATGTCCTCGACCGTCGCGTCGCGCTGTAGGCCGCGGCGCATCCGCTTTGGCAGGTTCGACATGCGTTCGAAGTCAGACACGCCCTTTCCATAAATCCAGTGGAAGAGCTGGTCGCCGCGGTAGCGAGGCGCGCCGTGCTTGGCGACAAAGTCCTTCAAAGCCGCGCGGCCCATCGTCTTGAGGTCCACGCGGTCCGCGGCGGTGCCGACGGTATGGGAGGCAGTTGTAGCTGTTGGCATATCACATGGGCGAACGCCGCACGCTCGCCGGACGTTTCGCATCGGGCCGGGTTCACAGTCTCCGGCTATCCCTCTTGCGTGAGCATTGGGGTCAGGGCGAAGAGCAGCGAGACGGCGAGGATAAGCCCTACGACCGTCAGGATCGCGTGGACCCAGCGCCGTTCAGTTATCATGAGGACGCCGTAGGTCGCCACGAAAGGAAAACTCGTTCGCACAATCGCCCAGGCCGTCCATCCCACCGGGGCGCCCTGCCCGGCACTGTGCTGAACGTGGGCCACCGTCGTGAACAGAAGAATGAACGCAATGGCCGTCCCGAAAAAGAGCCGGCGGTGCGCCGTTGAGAAGTAGAAGGCCTTCAGGTCGATGTGTGCGGCCCCCTCCGGAGGAAACGACAGGGCGTCCTCCTTCCAGTCCAGGTCTGGGAGCGCAAAGGCACAGAGAAAATAGAGGCTCAGCGCCGTAAACAGCACAATCAGGAACGCCACGGGGCTCCGCCACACCTCCGCCTGCAGAAAATCGAAGAAGCCCCACCAACACGCCACCACCATCAACAGAGCGGAAATACTCCACGTGAGGGGGAGCCAGTGCCACCGCACCGACTGATCCGGGTGAATGAGATAGCGGACACTCTCTGCAAGGTCGGTTATCCCCAGCCCGACCACGATGGACACGAGGACGGTAAGGTATTCGAGGATGGACATGGACCCGTCGCGCCGAGGTGAGACGTGCGGGCAGAAGAGTACGGGCCGAGCCCGGAACGGTTACGTCTGGAAGAAGGGCTGTTTTACCTGCCACACGGCGAGACCAATCATCAGCACCGCAAAGCCCGCCGTGACGGCCAGGGAAACGGTGGGCCCCGCCAAGGTCATGGTCGTCCCCTCGTAGAGCCCATGGCGCAGGCCGCTCACGGCGTAGGAGACCGGGTTGGCCCACACGAGGCCCTGAAGGACCGGCGCGGCGCCTTCGACCGGAAACATGGCACCGGACAGAAACCAGAGCGGCAGCAGCACGAGGTTCATCACGGCGTGGAAGCCGCGCGTGGTGTCCATGCGCCAGGCGATGGCAAAGCCAAGGGCCGTGAAGGCGAGTCCGGTCAGCATACAAATGGCGGCAAGCAGGGCCAGTCCACCGAGCGTCGGGGTTACGTTGAGAAGCGGAAGCGCGAGTAAAAACAGAAGGGCCTGGCCGGTGGCCAGCAATGTGCCGCCGAGGGCATTGCCCAGCACAAGCGCAACGCGCGAGGTGGGAGCCACGAGAACGGCCTGGAGGAACCCAGACGCTCGCTCCTCCACGACCGAGATGGTCGAGAAGATGGCTGTGAATAGCAGGACCAGTGCCAGAATGCCGGGGAAAAGAAACTCAACGTATCCGATGTCCCCTGCCCCGCCGCCCGGGACCTGAAACGTCCCCTGAAAGCCCAGGCCCAGCAGCAGCCACAACGCAAGGGGTTGGGCCACCGCTCCCAGCACGCGACTCCGGTCGCGCACAAACTTCAGAATTTCGCGCCCTGTCAGGGCCCCAATGGTGCGTAGGACGTACATCGCAGTAAAGATTCGAGCCGGTCGGTCGGAGTGGAGACACAGGGAAGCATGCAGCGCAGGAGGCGCCGCCTCCCCGAAAGCAATCAGAGGCGCCCTTTTTCTTCTCCTTGATGGGCGAGAATCCGTTCCGGGTCCGATGCCGGCGGTGGACCGGCATGAACCATGAACACATCTTCGAGGGTGGGGGGGCGGATGGTGGCTCGCTGAATGTCGGTCCCGAAGGCCTCGTAGAGGGCCGCCAGGAATGCCGGCGGGTCGGACGGCGCCACCTGTACCTGGCGTCCCACGATGCGAGTGGACTCCCCGAATTGGGCCTCGATGCGATCGCGGAGGGCCGGGGGATGCTCGGCCTCCAGCCAGAGGGTTTCGGTCCCCAGTTCCGCCTTCAGGGTCGCCGGCGCGCCGTCGGCCACGAGCGCCCCCTCCGACAAGATGCCGACACGGTCGCAGCGCTCGGCTTCTTCCATCAGGTGCGTGGCCATGAGGAGCGTCGTGCCTTCAGCGTCTTGCAGCCGGCTGAGGGCCGACCAGAACGCTCGCCGAGCGGCGGGATCGAGCCCCGTCGTTGGTTCGTCCAGGAGGAGCAGGCGGGGGCGATGGAGCAGGCCGCGCGCCAGGTCCACCCGCCGGCGAAGTCCACCGGACAACTCCTCGACCGGATCGTCCACCCGGGCGGAGATGCCGAAGTGAGAAAGCAAGTCGCCGATGCGCTCTCGGAGAGCAGCCCCATGCAGGCGATAAAGCGCCCCCTGGAACCGCAGGTTTTCCCGAACCGTCAGCGCCCCGTCGAGGGCTGTATCCTGAAAGACCACTCCGAGCTGACGGCGCACAGCGTCGGGCTCGGCGGTCGGGTCCTTGCCAAAAATGCGGGCGTCTCCCTCGCTCGGCGGCATCAGGGTGGACAGAATGCGAAACAGCGTGGTCTTCCCACTGCCGTTCGGCCCAAGCAGGCCGTAGAGTGCCCCTGGTTCCACGCGGAGGCTCACCTCGCGGAGAGCGATCTGCGCACCGTAGCGGTGCGTGATTCCCCGAATGTCGACGGCAGGGCGAGCCATAGAGCAAGCAATCAGGTTACAAACACAACGGAGGCACTCCCGGGCTCTCCGATTACAGCCACCAGTCGGCAAGCAGGAGAGCTGTGAGTACCGGGACGTACAAGACCGACGCCTTGAGAACCCGTCGAGCGTTTTTACCGGTGCGCTCGCCGTAAAACACGAGGGTCGTCCACAAAAACCAGAGGCCCACCGGCACAATCCCGATTCCGTAGAGCCAACCCGCGGCGCCGACGAGCGACGGCACCACACTCAGGGGTAAAAGCAGAGCACAGAAGCCCACCATCTGGTGGGCTGTCGAGTGGCCCTCCGGCTCCACCACCGGCAGCATGGCGTAGTCCCCGCGGGCGTAGTCCTTCCGATACATCCAGGCCAGCGACAGGAAGTGGGGCATCTGCCAGCAGGCCAGCACCCCGAACACCGCCCAGCCGCCCGCGCCCAGCGACCCGGTGGCGGCGGTGTATCCGCCAAGAGCCGGCAGCGCCCCCGGCACGGTCCCAATGAGGGTATTCCACTTCGTGATGCGCTTCAGAGGGGTGTACACAAAGAGATACAGCACGGCCGTGGCCGCCGCGATGACGGCCGTGATGACGTTGACGAGGGGGCACAGCAGGCCGACCGCGGCGCACACCATTAGTGCCCCAACCGTGCGGGCCCGCGAAGGACGCACCCGTCCGGCCGGAAGCGGGCGGGACGCCGTTCGCTTCATTTGGGCATCGTAGCGTCGCTCCAGGACATGGTTGAGCATGCCCACGCCGCCGGCACACAGCGCCACCCCAATCATCGTCCAGAGCAGCGTCCATCCATCCAGCCCTGCAGGCGATCCTACCAGGAAGCCCGCAAAGGCCGACAGGGTCACAACGGACGAGATTTCTGGCTTCGCCAGCTCCAGATAATCCCGTAGCACTGCCGTCACGGATCGCGACGACGGCCGAACGCCCTGCCCTTCTCGCACCACGGACACCGCGGCCGGGGCGTCCGATGAGGACTGGTCAGGGGGGGTTGGCATAAGAGCTGGCTGGAGACAACAGGAGCGAGCGAGGAAGCGGACGCAAACCTACGGTGAATTTGCGAGGACCGGCTCAGAAGAGGTCGAACGGGTGCGGCCGTCAGACGATTCTATCAGCGTCGGACGAGCCACTAACAGCGTCGTAATAATCGATGCCCCAAAGAGCAGGGCTCCCACGACCAGGTGTGCGACCGTCAAGAGCACGGGGGCAAGGCTCAGTCCCGTTTGCGTTTGCTCGTAGAGCATCACAATCAGGGCCGCGAGCCCCAAAGCAAACTGCAACCCCATGGCCCCGAGCAGTCCCCAGGCCGCCCGCCGTACGACGGGATTGTCGTCAAAGTGCTTCTCTGCGACCATAAACGTGGCCCCCACGAGTCCGACAACAACAAACGCCCCCGTAACGTGAATCGCGGTAAACCCGGGCGAGACACCACCCCCCGAGTGTCGCAGGACGGCGCCGAGCACAATCTGAAGATAAATTCCCCCCGTGGACGCGTAGGCCAGCCACCGCAGGCGCTGCGACGCCGTCGTCTCAGTCACGATTCCGCGTCCGGTGCGCCAGGTCTCCGTCGTAAACAGGGTCATGGCCACGAGAAGTGCGAAAAAAAGCTGCGCCACAGAGGCGTGCACCGTCGCCAGATCGAGGGAGACCCACACCACGCGGAGCCCGCCCAGGATGCCCTGCACAATGACCAGGGCCACGGCCGCCACGCTGAGCCACCGCATCCACCGGCGCGGGTCGGCCCACCAGGTCCATCCGGCCAGCACCACCGTCATCATGCCGACTACACTGGCCACAAGGCGGTGTCCGTGCTCGGCCAAATACGCCGGGACCGCCCACCATTCGTCGACGGGGTTGATAAGGTTGTACGATCCAAGAGAGGTGGGCCAGTCGGGAAACGCCATCCCGGCGCCGATGCTGGTCACAACCCCGCCCCAGCAAATGAGGAGCACCGTGGTTAGGACCGTGAGCACAGAAAACCGGCGGCGCCACCGCCAGTCCGTCGTTGGATCTGCCTTGTTGTAAGACGGCATGCGCCACAAGGGGGCGTGTGAGTAGAGGGTTTTCTTCTGAATTTTGGCACGACAGGAGGCCTGCTCGGTTCCATTAAGAGGACGCGAACGGAACCATTTGAGCGACCTGCGCTACGCAGCGACGGCCCGATGCCTGAGGGCCTCCCGCCTTCTCTCCACAAGACCCGTCCCCCTATGTCCTCCTCCGGTACGCTCATCGCCTCCATCTCCGGCATTCGCGGCATTGTGGGGGACGGCCTCGACCCTTCGGTGCTGGTGCGGTACGCCGGAGCCTACGGCACCTGGTGCCGGCAGCGCGCCCGAACGGCCGGCCGGATGCCGGCGGTCGTCGTGGGGCGGGACGCCCGGACCACCGGCGACGCCTGTAGTCAAATCGTCACTGGCACCCTGCGCGGCATGGGATGCGATGTGATCGACGTGGGCCCGGTGCCCACCCCAACCGTCGAGATGGCCGTTCTCTTTGAAGAGGCCGCCGGGGGAGTGATTCTCTCCGCCTCCCACAACCCGGAAGAATGGAACGCCCTGAAGCTGTTGAATGAACACGGCGAGTTCCTCACGCCGGAGCAAGGACAGGCCGTGATTGACATGGCGGAGGCCAACACTGCCGCCCCGGTGCGCCACGCCGAGATGGGCGCCTACACCACAAAAAGCGCGCTCGGCCCTCATATTGACGCCATTTTGGGACTGGACCTCATCGATCCGCCCCGGATCGCCCGGCAGAACTTTACCGTCGCCGTGGACGCGGTCAACTCAGTTGGGGGAGAGGCCCTGCCCCGCCTGCTGCACCGCCTGGGCGTGGCGGAAGAAAACATTCACTGCCTGAACTGCGAGCCGACGGGCCGCTTTGCCCACCCCGCCGAGCCCCGGCCCGCCCATCTCACAGAGCTCGCCGCCGCCGTCCCCGAAGTCGGTGCCGACCTGGGCCTGGCCGTGGACCCTGACGCCGACCGCCTCGCCCTGGTCGACGACACCGGCCGGTTCGTGCTCGAAGAACTCACCCAGGTGCTCGCGGCTGACTTCCTGTGGGGACATCGCGACGGCCCGTTCGTGACCAACCTCTCCTCCTCCCGGGCTATCGACGACGTGGCTGCCCGCCACGACCAACCCGTCCATCGTTCCGCCGTTGGGGAAATCAATGTGGTGCAACGCATGAAAGCCGTCGATGCGGTGCTCGG
This sequence comes from Salinivenus sp., assembly GCA_046540815.1. Classification (GTDB taxonomy): domain Bacteria; phylum Bacteroidota; class Rhodothermia; order Rhodothermales; family Salinibacteraceae; genus Salinibacter. The sequence continues at coordinate 40,795 of JBKHEM010000001.1, read as the reverse complement.
CGGCGAGGGCAACGGTGGCGTTATCCTCCCCGACCTACATTACGGACGCGATGCCCTCGTGGGAACGGCCCTTATTCTCCAACACCTTGCCGAGACCGGCCAGTCGCTGAGCACCCTGCACGACGACCTGCCGCACTACGCCATGGCGAAGGACCAGCTGCCGCTCCCCGACCTCGCCCCAGCCCGCCTCCTGGATGCCCTCGCCGCGGCGTATCCCAACGAAGACCACTCTACGCTCGACGGGCTCAAGATTAATTTCTCCGACTCGTGGGTGCACATGCGACCGTCGAATACGGAGCCCATCCTCCGCGTGTACACCGAGGCGCCGACCGAGGAGGAGGCGCAGGCCCTCGCCGATCGCTTTAAATCTGAACTCCAGGACCTGATTGCCGATCGCACCGGCGTCGCGTGATCGCGGCCCGCCCGCACCCGGTGTAACGCATGGGCAATTCGGTCGCACAGGGGGGAACGGACATCCTCCCCCGCAGATTTATTCTGTGCTAATAGCGCTCATTCTGTCCCCGGAGCTGCTCGTACGTCCCCCGTTTCTGCGATGCCCGACTCATACGACTCATCTTGGTACCGGGACCGTTGGAACGATCTCATGGAGCTTCTCTCCGTATCGGATCCTGAGGCCGTTCTGCCCCGCGTTCAGGAACTGGGGGAGGCCGAAACCGCACTGTCGCACTCCAACTTCCAGTGCCTTGAGGATGCCTTGCGGGCCATCGACAGTATGGAAGCTCAACTCTCGGTCCTCTACGACGAAAAGAGAGCCCCCCACCGGAGCGCGACCGAGTCCACCGGATCGTCCGACACGCAGGACACCTACGAAAAACTCCACACCCATCTGGCTCGCGAGGAGAATTTATGCCGCACCTTGGGCGTCCCGTCCAGCGACGCGGTCGTGAAGATGGTTGAACAACTTGCCGAACAGCTGAACGTCCTGTACGTCGAGCGGGACGCCGACGCAGCCGCGGATCCTGTATCGAAGCCAACCGGTGCTTCTAACAACCACAGCGAGCGCCTGCAGTCGGAGCTCGGCGTGTCGGATCCGGATGCGGTGGCCGCCATGGTCCGCAGTCTCTCGAAGCAACTCGACGAGTTGTATGCAGACCGGAACCGACTCCTGGATGCGGACCTTTCAGATTCCGAGTCCGCGCTGAAGATGCTGCGCAGCATGCAACATCAGCTGGAGGCGTTGTACGAGCAGCAGGAACAGCTGGCACAGCACGGCGTGCAGACCCCCGATCACGCCCTCGCCCTGATCAGCAGCATGGAGGAGCAGTTGGTCGACCTGTACGTGGAGCGTCAACAGCATCCGGCCGGCGAGCCGCTGCTGTCCCCCGAAACGATTCACCGGCTTGACGACCTGGAGCCCGATGCCCTTGAAGATCTCCCGGTTGGGGCGTTCTGCGTCGACGATGATGGCATCATTTGCCGGGCGAACACAGCCGCCCTCCGATGGCCAGACGTATCGGCCCGCCAGGTTCAGTCCCTCGTGGGTACGCCGCTTGCCCGGGCCGCCCCCCGCTCTGCGGACGCCCTCGGGGACCTGCTGTCGAACCGTCCCCGGGACACCCGGTTTCTGCACACGTTCACCGGCGCGGATACCAATACGACACTGCTCGTGCAGCTGCACTGCCCGTCGAATCGCCCCGTGTGCTGGATTCTCTTTCGGCCTGCATAACCGAGGTTTCCTTCGCGGTCCCCTCACGACTCCCCCTTGACTCGTGTCTGACGACGCCCAACACGACGACGCCCCGGTCCTCGACTCAGGCGCTACGAACTCCGCGGATGATTCCGAGGAGGCCCCGACCGTGGACACACTGCACTTCGACGATGAGAACCTCGGGGAAAAGTTGCAGCATGCCAGCGAGGAGCAGCTCGACAATGCGTCGTTCGGAATTATTCAAGTCGACGATGAGGGGGTCGTGCAATTTTTCAACGAGTACGAATCCGAACTGAGCGGCGTCTCGCCCGACGAGGCCGTGGGCCGAAACTTCTTCACGCAGGTTGCCCCCTGCACAAACAACCGGCTCTTCTGGGGACGCTTCAAGGAAGGCGTGCGGCGGGGCGACCTTCACGAGACGTTTACCTACACCTACACGTACAAGATGCGTCCGACGCTCGTGGACGTGCTTCTGCACCGCGATGCGGCCGGTAACAATTGGATTCTGGTTGAGAAGTATTAACCAGTCTCCCCCGAACCGCTTTCTCTCTACGCCCTGACCTCTTACCCGGAATGCGGACGAACGGCACCCCGGACCCGTCGGAGTGGAGCGGCCTGCCCCGCACGGCGGAAAGTCCCGAATCGGTCGCCGCCGTACAGGCGGCCCTTGACCAGTGCCCGACCCACGGCACGGCCCCTGGGGCCTCGTTTTCCAATCCGTGGCACGACCTTCTCTACGATCGCCTCTGCGATGAGCCGCTGCCGGCCCTGATTACGGACGGCACGATCACACCCGCCGCCTCCCTGTGGACCGGCTCCCGCCTCTGGGTCGACGCTTTTCGCGCCCACGGCCTGCAGCCGGGCGACCGCCTCGTGATTGGGCTGCCCCCCTCCACCGCCTTCATCCAGGTGCTGGTGGCGGCCCTGTGGGAGCAACTTACTGTCGTCCTCGTCCCTCCGGGTACGGACGCGGCCTCCCTGCTCGCCCCCCTCGATGCCCGTGCGGCCGTGACCCCGGACGGCAATCCCCACGCCTGGGGCTCCGATGAGTACGCCGGCCCCCGCTCTACGCCCGATGCCCTGCGGTCCCACCGGACCGAGCGCACCCCGGACGTTCGGTTCCTCCTTCGCACCTCCGGCACCCACCAGGGTCGTTGGGTCGCGCTTTCGGACCGCAATGTCCTCTCCGTCCTCGCGAGCCACCTGCCCCACTTTGCTCTCCGCAATGCCCGGGTGCTTTCGGTCCTTCCCTGGTCGCATTGCTTCGGCCTTGTCCTCGACCTCCTTCCCGCCCTCCTCTCCGGCGCCGAACTCATTCGAGATCCCCACGGCGGCCGCAGCCCGGACGAGTTGGTCTCCCTCCGGGAGGCCTGGGGCACAACCCACCTTTCCTCGGTTCCCCTCACCATCCAGCGCCTCTTCGAGACCACCGACGGACGGGCCCTCCTCCACGACCTGCAGGGCGGAATCGTGGGCGGCGCCCCCGTATCTGCTCCCCTCGCCGAGCGCCTCTCCCAGACAGCCCTGCGGGCTGGCTACGGCCAAACCGAGGCGGGCCCCGGCATCACCCTCGGCCCTCGCGGCACCTGGCGCGCCCACTACATTGGCGCTCCCGTGGGGTGCAGCGTGACGGTTGCCGACGACGGGGAGTTGTGTTTTGAAGGCCCAAACGCCTGCGTGGGCTTCTGGCGCAACGGCACGCTGGACCGCGTCGATCCCACGCGCACCGTTCACACCGGCGACCTTGTAGAACGCACCGACGACGGCTTTCTCTTCCGGGGGCGCAAGGACGCCTCCTTCAAGCTCTCCAACGGCCGCCTCGTGCAGGCCGGAGCCCTGGAATCAACGCTCAAAACGACGTTCGGCACCCTCCGCGACGCCCTCCTCTTTACGCCGGATGGCGACAACGTGGCCGTCGCCCTCTGCCCGGACGCGGCCTCTACCGAGCTGCCGGACCTGGAGACGCTTCGCGCCACCCTCGGCTCGCTTGGCTCCCGTCTCGTGTGGAGCACGACCGTCCCGCCCGAGGCGTGGCAGACCCACTCGAAAGGCACTGTCGATCGCACCGCCATGAGCGCCTCGCTCTCCGAGGCCTACCAGTCCGGAACGCCCTCGTCTCCATAGCCGTCCTTCATGGCCTCTCCCACCGTCGCCCTCGGTCCCGAGACGACACTCTCCTGTGAGCACGTAGACCAGGCCGCCCGCGACCGGTCCACGCGCATCGAGTGGACGGACGCTGTGGATCAGGCCCTCCGCCGGTCTCGCGACGCCCTCGATGCAATTCGTGAGCGGGGGGACGAGGTGTACGGTCTCACAACGGGATTCGGCCCCCTCCTCGCCCATACGGCCGCTCCGGAGACGGCGGCGCAGAGCGATCACCTCCTTGCCCACCTGAGCACCGGAAGCGGCGACTGGGCCGCGCCCGACGGGGTCCGCGCCATGGTTTTGGCCCGGCTGCAATCGCTTGCCCAGGGCCACTCGGGCGCCCGTCCGTCCACCGTCTACGCCCTCGCCCGTCTTCTGGAAGCTGCCCCGCCACCCGCCGTCCCCGAAATTGGCTCCCTCGGCGCGAGTGGCGACCTCACCCCACTGGCCCACGCGGCCCGTGCCTACGCCGGCCACGGACACATGCTCGATGACGACGGCACCCTCCTTGAGGCCGACGCGGCGCTTCAGGCGATCGGTTGCAGCCCCGTGTCGTTCGACGCCCGCGACGCTCTGGCCTTCGTCAACGGCACGTCGTTCATGACGGGGATCGCCGCACTGGCCCTCTCCCGCGGCCGGCGCCTGCTGGAACGTGCCGAGGCCCTCACCGGATGGACGTACCGCCTGCTCGGATGCTCGCTGGAAGCCCTCGCGCCCCAACTCCACGCGGCCCGCGGACACACGGGCCAGGAAAAGAGTGCCGCCGCCATCCGTGCGGAGGCCACCCGGCATGGGAACGCCGAACAGGACCGGCGCCCCCTGCAGGAGGTGTATTCGCTGCGGTGTGCCCCTCAAGTGCTAGGGGCCGCCCGCGACCAGCTGGCCTACGCCCGTTCTGTGATCGAGACGGAGCTGAACGGAGCAAACGACAACCCCATCATCGATCCCGAGGGGCCCTCAGCCCTCCACGGCGGTAACTTTCAGGGACAGCAGGTGGGATTCGCCGCCGACGCCCTCACTGAAGCCCTCACGCAGGTGGGCGTCCTGGCAGAGCGGCAGATTGACGTCCTCCTGTCGCCCGACCAAAACGGCGGGGCGCCCCCGCTCCTCGCCTGGCAGCCCGGGCCCACCAGCGGCCTGGCCGGCGCTCAACTCACCGCCACGGCCCTCGTGGCCGAGCTCCGCCAGAACGCGCAGATGGCCGCCACCTCGTCGATCCCCACCAACAATGACAACCAGGACATCGTGTCGATGGGGGCCCTGGCGGCGCGCGCAGCCCACGAACAGACCGAACGCCTCGCCCCCATCCTCGCGGTGCTCGGCCTCAGCCTCGCCCAACTGACGCACCTGCGCGACGCAGGCCGCGCCGACGGCCCGGCTCCCCCTCCGCCCGACTGGATGCCCTCCGTGGCCCCGATCGAGGAGGATCGCCCCCTGCGTGCTGAAATTGATACCCTGGCGACCCACTGGCGTTTGCCCGACAATTCCTAACCTCTCTTGTCCATGCCTTCGTCCTCCGACCGCATCGAGCCCGGTCCCAACCAGGAATCCGTATGGGACTACCCTCGTCCCCCCGCCGTGGAGCCCGCCGCCCAGCGCGTCCGGGTGGTGTTCCACAACACGACCCTCGCCGACTCAACGGATGCACAGCGCGTGCTCGAAACGAGTCATCCGCCGGTTTACTATGTGCCCCCCAAAGACATCGCGTTCGAGCATCTAGAACGAGAGCAACGGACCTCGATGTGCGAATTCAAGGGCCGGGCGGTGTACTACACCGTGACGGTGGGCAATCGGTCGGTCCGCGGGGCCGCCTGGGCCTATCCGAGTCCGACAACGCGATACGCCGTCCTTCAGGATCACGTGGCGTTCTACCCCAGCAAGATGGACGCCTGCTTCGTCGGGACGGAACAGGTCCGGGCCCAGGAGGGCGATTTTTACGGCGGCTGGATTACCGACGACATTGTGGGCCCCTTCAAGGGCGGGCCCGGGACGCTGGGCTGGTAACTCGCTCAGCGGTCGTCGGCCTCGCCTCCTTCCGGTTCGCCTGAAGGAGCGGCTTTACACGCCCGCCAGCGCCTGGTCGAGGTCCGCCTGCAGATCGTCGATGTCTTCCACCCCCACCGACAGGCGAATGAGCGAGTCCGTGAGGCCGATGGCCCGGCGCTCCTCTGGCGGAATGGAGGCGTGCGTCATGGACGCCGGGTGCTCGATGAGGCTTTCCACCCCGCCCAGGCTTTCGGCGAGGAGAAAGACCTCCGTCCCCGCCAGCACCTGCTGGGCGGCCTCCACGCGGTCGTCAGCCAGCTCGAATGAGATCATGCCGCCAAAGTCGTCCATCTGCCGCGCCGCGGTTTCGTGCCCGGGATGCGCGGCAAGGCCCGGATAGCGAACCCGGCCCACCTTCGGGTGGTGGTCGAGAAAGTCCGCGAGCTGCCGGGCGTTGTCGCAGTGGCGCTCCATGCGGAGGTGGAGCGTCTTGGTGCCGCGGAGCGTGAGGAACGAATCCATGGGCCCGGGCGAGGCCCCGGCACTTTTCACCTGAAACCGGAGCGTCTCCGCCCACGCGTCCGAGTTGGTGCACACGGCCCCGAGGATGAGATCGGAGTGGCCGCCGAGGTACTTCGTTGCGGAATGCAGAACGAGGTCGGCGCCCAGGGCAAGAGGTTGCTGCAAGAACGGGGAGGCAAAGGTATTGTCGACCACCACGTCCACATCCTGTGCATCGGCAAGGGTGCAGAGCGCCTCAATATCGGCGATGCGGAGGAGAGGATTGGTGGGCGTTTCGATCCACAGTAGTTCGGTTTCCGAGCGAAACGCCTCCGCTGCCGCGTCCAGGTCCGTGAGGTCCACGAACGAAAACTCCAGACCGTACGGCTCGAACACCTCCTTGAAGAGGCGAAAGGTTCCCCCGTACAGGTCATCCATCGCCACGACGTGATCCCCGGGACGCAGCCCCCCTTTCAGGATGGCGTCGATGCCCGCAACGCCGGAGGCAAAGGCCACGCCGTGCTCTGCATTTTCCAGGCCCGCCAGGTTTTGCTCAAGGGCCGTGCGGGTGGGGTTGCTGACACGGGAGTATTCGTAGCCCTGGTGCTCTCCCGGCGCGGACTGCGCAAACGTGGAGCTCTGATAAATGGGGGTCATCACAGCCCCGGTGGCCGGATCCGGCTCCTGCCCGGCGTGAACCGCCCGTGTGCCGAACCCCGAGGGAATGTCGTAGTCGGCGGACGGTGCAGACGAATCAGTCATGGTGGACGGTGGCTCTAGGAGAGTGTCTATGAACGTTGTAGAAGCGGTTTCGGCGAATTGATGTTCAGCCGACACGAGTGCAGCACCCGACGGGCTCTGCGAGTACACACCGTGGTCGAAGCCGCAAGAGGAGGCTCACGCGAGGCCCTGAAGTCGAACGACGTGGCGAATGCCGAAATCACTTTGCGCGGGATCCGCGACATCACAACACTCGGACCAGAGCGCCTGAACGAGAGCGAGGAGGTGCCTGTGGCGTACGACCGAGGACTCTCAGGGCAGCCATAGACCATCCGCAAACCCACGTCCAGGTTCCTCATCACGCGAACGTCGTCGTTCCAGATTTGATCTGGAGCGCTTCCAGGTGAGTGGAGAGGGCTCAGCGGTCGTCGGCTCGGCGGCGGGTCGATACAGAACCAAGTGCAGTACAGGGCTCGATGCGACAATACGGGAGATCCCGAGGCATCGCGGATCTCATAGACGCATTCTCGGAGCGAAAGTGCTGAGGGACGTTGCGCTCAACAACAGAAGCCCGGACCCACGAGGGCGAGGGCCCGGGCTCTGTGGTTTTGAGCCGAATGCAGGACACCCTGCAGCGTGAGGCCGGCGTGCTAGTTTCCGCCACCGCCCTGCTGCTGAGCCTCCTCTTGTTCCTCCCTCAGTTCTTCCGCGCGGCCTTCTTCAAAGCCTGCGCACTCCTCCACCTCGGCCGCCTGCTCTGACCGCTCCGTCTGAACGTAGGCCTGAAAGAGCGCGCGACATGCATCTTCGCGGTAGTCACCGTCTTCGCCACTCATCTGCCGGGCGCGCTCGAGAGGCGGAATGGCATTCTCAAAGGCCTGTTGCCGCTGCTGGGCGAACTTCTTCATCCGCTGTGCCTCTTCTTCCGACGCCTCCCGATCCTCTTCGCGGAAACCGTCTTCGATCGCTGCGATGCTATCGTTTTGCGCCACCGCCCGGTTCACGAACGCAGCCCCCAGGTTGTACTGTGCCTTTGTGTTGTCCGAGTCAAGATCCACTGCTTCCTGCAATTGCTCAATGGCCTCATCATTCCGCTCCTCGCTGAGCAGTAAGGAGCCGTAATTGTATCGGAAGGTAGCATTGTCCGGCTCCTTCTCCACCTGTTTCCGGTAGGCCTCCAGGGCCTTCTCAGCATCGCCCGACTCCTGATAAGCATTTAGAAGGAGCGACTGCATCTCATCATCATCCGGGTATTCGGACGTGCCTTTCTCCAGGAGGGAGATGGATTTATCAACTTGGTCGTCCGAGATGTACAGGCGCCCCAAAATAACGTACGCATTCGATTCAATCGTGTCGGCCGATTCCACGTAGCGTTCCAGGACCGGAATGGTCTCTTCGCGCTCGCCCAAGTTAATCCGGGCGTAGGCCTCATTCAGGTGGGCACCGGCAGAGTCCGGGCGGGTGGCTCCGGCAGCCCCAAAAGAGTTCGCCGCCACACGGAAGGCCGTAGTATCTTTTTCCTCCTGGGCCCGATTAAAGGCATTGGCTCCACGCTGAAATTCTTCAAAGTAGGCGAGTTCGCGCCGCCCTTCGATATCATCCCGGACACCGGAATCGAACTCGATGGCCTGTTCCTCTGCCTCCCGAGCACGCACCCAGAGGTCCCGATACTCATCGGGGTCCATGGTGGTATCGGACATCTGACGCAGGATCTGTGCCCGCATCTGATAAGCCTCTACGTTGGCCGAGTCCTGGGCCAGGGCCGAGTCAACATTAGACAAGGCGCGTTCATAATTCTCGTCCTCTAGCGCACTCTCGGCGGTGCTAATGAATGGATTCCCTCCAGAGCAGCCCGCCATCAAGGCCAGCACCAGGGCGGTGGCAAAAAGCGAGGAGAGGAGTGGTCGTCGTGTCGTCATCATAGGTTCGTGTCGGTCCTAAAAAACAGGTCAAAATGCGTGACGGTACGCGTGGGGCTCGGGCGAGTCCGCACATGTGGGCCCGTCCTCACAGCGCCGGTCTCTGTTCGCCGTCTCCCAGTTCAAAGACAGTAGTGGGTGCAGAAAACTTACAAGCCAAAACCAGCCGATGCAAAATCATTTCCATCATGGCTTCGTGAACTCAGTATAACGACGGTGTTCCCCGTTGTAACTGACCCCCGGAATCGCTTACTTACAAGCGCTCCTCCCTTCCCCGTCGGGGCACGGCCTTCCCTCAATGCTCCCCTCTCTGTTATGGAGTCGACCGAAACCTCCGACCCGGCCATTCCGCCAAGCCTTCGGGCCCTGCTGCGTGGGATCGTCGACTACGCCGGCCTCTTCCCTCCAGCTGACTTGTCGCTCCGTCGCGCCCTCCAGAACTACGCCTCCTACCGGGAGGAGTCGGAGGCGTGGATGCTGTCCCGCTTTGTCTTGCCGGTGCGCCGCCTTCCCGACCTGTCCCCGTTCCACCGCTACTTCTCTACCGGCGACCCGTACCGGTTCTCAGTACTCGGCACGGGGGGCGAAGACCCCGACAGTTTCCTCAGCGCCCTCGGACGTGACCTGGAGGTCATCGATAGCTTCGACGAGGAGTACGGCGGGCAGGCCATAGTGGACGTAATGGAAGTCCCGCTTCCGTCTTCCCTTACGGGCAGCCCGGAACCGACCCTCCGGTCCTTTTTCGAGAATGTCCAGCGGCAGGTGGTGGCCGACGGGACCGCACAACTTGACTTTTTCTTCGAAGTGTCGGCCGCCGACGGTATCGAGCGCCTTCGGCCCCTATGTGCGGCCGTGGCCGACCACAACAGTCGCCAGGCCGTCCCGGCCCGCTCCACTGTCGGCCTCAAAATTCGATGTGGCGGGGCCGAACCGAGCGACATTCCCAGCGTGGAGCAGGTGGCGGCCCTCATTGTCGCTTCCCGCGACGCCGGCACTTCGTTCAAGGCGACGGCGGGCCTTCACCATCCCCTCCGCCACTACGACGATGGGTTCGACGCCGAGATGCACGGCTTCCTCAATATCTTTGCCGCCGCTGCCGTTGCCAGTGAGCACGCGCTGGACGCCGACGAGCTCATCCCCATCCTGCGCGACGAAGACGCGTCCAACTTCCAGTTCCTCAAAGAACGCTTTGCCTGGCGCAACGCGTCCGTTCCCCTTGACAGCATCCGCCACACCCGCGAGGATCTTGCCCTTTCATTTGGCAGCTGCAGCTTCGAGGAACCGGTTGACCACCTCCGGGACCTGGATCTGCTGTAGCGTCCGAGGACCCAAGCGTCCCCATCCGCCGTCTCGGGTGAATCGGCCGACCGGCCCCGAGGCCCTTCGCGCTCTGCTGTTCCATCTACTCTTTCTACACGTCCCAACACTGGTTCAATGGCCCAAGCGCCCCTCACGACGTTTCTCGACATCCCGGCCAAGAGCCCCTTCCCCATCCAGAACCTTCCCTATGGCGTCTTCGTCCCCCCGGACGCGTCCACGTCCCGGGTCGGGGTCGCCATTGGCGATCGCGTGCTCGACCTGTCCGTCCTCCAGCGGGAGAAGCACTTCGACCACCCCGAGATTGCGGCCGCACAGCCGTTCTCCGAGACGACCCTCAACGCCTTCATGGCCCTCGGCCCCGAAGCGTGGGCAGCCGTACGGGAGCGCCTCCAACAGTTGCTCCGCGACGACACCCCGGCGCTGCGCGACAACAAATCGCTGCAGTCCCGCGCCCTCCACGATCGCGCGGAGGTAACCATGAAAATGCCGGTGGACGTGGGGGACTACACGGACTTTTACTCGTCGGAGCACCACGCCCGGAACGTAGGTTCGATGTTTCGGGACCCCGAGAATGCCCTCAAGCCCAACTGGAAGCACCTGCCGGTTGGGTACCACGGCCGGGCCAGCAGCGTCATCCTGAGCGGCGAGGACGTGCGGCGCCCCTGCGGTCAAACGCGCCCCGACGCCGACGCCCCTCCGGTGTACGGCCCCACGAAGCTGCTCGACTTTGAGCTGGAGGTGGGCTTTTTCGTCGGCCCCGGCAACGAACGGGAGACGCCCATCCCGATCGAAGACACACCGAAGCACATTTTCGGCTTCTGCCTCGTCAACGACTGGAGCGCTCGTGACATTCAGGGCTGGGAGTACGAACCGCTCGGCCCCTTCCTCGGCAAAAGCTTCGCCACCTCCATCTCGCCCTGGATCGTGCCGACGGCCGCACTGCTCCCCTTCCGCGTTCCGGGCCCTCCCCAGGACCCCGAGCCGCTCGACTACCTGCAGCAGGAGGAGGACTGGACCTTCGACGTGGACCTCGATGTGGGCCTGCAGACGCCCTCGATGGACGCGCCGTACACGGTCTGCGAGACCAACTTTCGCCACATGTACTGGACGGTGTGCCAGCAACTGGCCCACCACACCGTTAATGGCTGCAACGTGCGGCCGGGCGATCTCCTGGCCTCCGGCACCATCAGCGGCCCCACGCCGGACAGCTATGGAAGCATGCTGGAGCTATCGTGGCGCGGGCAAGAGCCCGTAGAGTTGCCCGGCGGCGAGACACGCTCGTTTCTGGAGGACGGCGACCGCGTGGTGATGCGTGGGCAGGCCACTGGCGACGGCTACCACATCGGGTTCGGTGCAGTAGAGGGCACCGTGCGCCCTGCGTCCTGCCAGTAGCGCCGCACTGGCGGATCGTCAGTCGGGCGGACGCGGTGGCAGCGGCCGGCGCGCACCACTTGTCACAAGTTCTCCACGCTGGGCCCGCGATTGTCATCTCGTCGCATGCTCCGCCACTCTGGCAGATCACGTGGGCCCGGGTTTCAAGTTGGTACGAGGGTTGTATTGAAGAAGAATTGCGTTCTCGCGCGGAGACATGGCCGCTACGGGCTGCCATGCTCCGCTCCGCTTTTCTTCTAAACTAACCCCTCAATTGCCATGACTGGTATGACCCGCCGCACCCGCACCCTGAACGACCTCCAGCGCGAGATGGACCGCGTGTTTAGCCGCTTCTTTCCCTCGCAGAACGAGGAGGAAAACCGCTCCTCCCAGCAAGCCGTCTGGGCCCCGCGCACCGACCTCACCGAAACGGAGGAGGCCTATCACATCCACCTCGACCTGCCCGGAATGCGCAAGGAAGACCTCAAGATTAACTACCAGGACAGCGAGCTTACCGTAAGCGGGGAACGGACCAGTGACCGGTCCGGGAACGAGGCCGAATACGTGCGCGTCGAGCGCCCCTTCGGCCACTTCTACCGCTCCTTTACCCTCCCTCAGACGGTGCATGCCGACAAGATTAGCGCCACATACGAACACGGCGTCCTCACCATCTCCGTCCCGAAGACGGAGGACGTGAAGCCCCGGCAGATCGACATCAAGTAAGGTGATGTCTCTGACCTGATTCGCCCGAGCTCTCGTTTGGAGCTCAGTGCGTCGGCTTCAGTGGTGGGCCGAAGCCCCAATTGCGCCCCTGACCGGTCTGCTCCGGCCAGGGGCGTTTTTTTGCGGACGTGCGTCCTGGAACCTCTCCCTGCTCGGCGTCTTGTCGAGGGATGATATGACGTTTTCCGTTTCGTTTCTCGACCGGCTGTCCACTCGTCTCCAGCGCCCGCTTCCGGGCCACGAGGCCCATCTGCGGATGGCTCCACGCTACGACATGCGCCAGACGGCCCTGTCGGTGGAGGAACGGGCCTGCCGAGAGGCCGGGGCCCTGGCGCTCCTGCTGCCCTACGACGACATGCCGTCGGTGGTACTCACGGTGCGGCGCGAGGACCTGACCGATCACGCCGGCCAGGTCTCATTTCCGGGCGGCGAGCGCGAGGACGGAGAATCGCTCCGGGACGCCGCCCTTCGCGAGGCCCACGAGGAGATTGCCCTTCGCCCCTCGTCCGTTCGATTGCTGGGCGGCCTCACTCCTCTCTACATCCCGCCGTCCAATTTCTGTGTTCATCCGTTCGTGGGAACGGTCGAGAAAGCCCCGGCCCTTCGGCCCACGGATCGGGAAGTGGCGGAGATTCTGCGCGCTCCCCTGCATCACCTGCTCGACCCACAGACTCATCACGTCGAGACCTGGACGTTGAACGGAGAGGACGTGAACGTGCCCTATTACAACGTGGCGGGACACACGGTGTGGGGCGCCACCGCCATGATGCTGTCCGAGCTGCTGGCACTCGTTGAGGACGCCGGTCTGCCCACGTAAGCCGTATCGAGAGTCAGAGATACCGACTCAGGTAGCGCGCAACGGCATCGGGACCGGACAGGCGATACGAAGCCCGCGTCTCCCCCTCTCCCACTTTCACCGTAACGGTCTGGGCGTCCCGCGCCTGGAGGGCCTCGAACGCATCTTCGTCCGTCGTGTCGTCGCCGAGGTAGACCGGCGTGTGATCGGGGTGCTCGTTTGCGATTCGCTCGACCGCCGTGCCCTTCGTGAGGCCGGCGGGGCGCAGCTCCACCACCTTTTTTCCCCATACTGCATCCAGCACGTCCGGTAGATCGACGAGCCATTCGCGAAGACGTTCTTTTGCCTCCGCCTCGTCGGCGACCTCGCGGTAATGAACCGCAAACGTCTGGTTCTTCTCCTCCACGCGAAGTCCGTCCATCGACGGCACGGTCCGGCGTAGCCGACGGAGGGCCTGGATCGCCTCCTCGGGCAACAGCTGGCGCGTTTCGCCACCCACCGTGCCTTCCTGCGCCCCGTGCAGCCCGATGGCGCGGTACGGGCGGTCGAGAAACCGGGACAGCGCCTCGATGTCGCGGCCCGTCACAATCCAGAGCGGGAACTGCGCGTCGAGTTGTCGAAGCAACGCCGGGACGTCCGGGTGGGGCACCGCGGCGTCGGGGTCATCGACAATGGGGGCGAGCGTCCCATCGTAGTCCAGGAAGAATAGGGGGCGCTCCGAAACGGGGGGCATGACGTTTAACGATTGAGGACAGTCCAGTGTGGGCCCTGCCTACCCGCGGAGCGCGTTCAGAAAGCCATCGGCCCAGCGGTGCACGTCGAGCGATTCGATGGTTTTCTTCAGTCCCTGTAGGCGCTCCGTTTTTTCTGCGTGCGGCATTTCCAGCGCCGCTTTGATGGACTGGGCCAGGCCGGTTTGATCATACGGGTTGACCTGCACGGCCTCGGGGAGCAGATAGGCCGCGCCCGTCAGCTCCGAGAGAATGAGCACCCCATCCTGCGTGGCAGTGACAAACTCCTGCGTCACAACGTTCATGCCGTCGCGGAGGGGCGTGATGAGCGCGGCGTCGGCCGCGCGGTAGAAGGTGCACAGCTCGTACTGCGTGTAGGTGCGGTAGCGATAGTTCACCGGCACCCAGCTCTCCCGCGCAAAGCGCCCGTTGATGCGCCCCACCACCTCGTCGACCTCGCGCCGGATCTGCTGGTAGGACTGCAGTTCTGTGCGGCTGGGGGTGGCAATCTGAAAGAAGCTGACCTTGCCGTGATACTCGGGGTTGTCCTCCAAGAACTCCTCGAAGGCCAGCATTCGCGAGTGGATGCCTTTCGTGTAGTCGAGCCGGTCAATCCCGATCACCACGTAGTCCGTACCCAGACGGTCCCGGAATTTCTGGGCCTCCTCCTCAATCGACGGGTCGTGGGCCATGCGTTTGAACCGCTCCACGTCGATGCCGATGGGGTGGGCCTCCGCACGCGTCTCGCGGCCGTTGTACCGAATGACGTTGCCCTCCACCTCGGCGCCGAGCAGCGTCTCCGCACTCTCCAGAAAGTTGTCGACGTACTCCTCGACGTGAAAGCCAATCAAGTCGCAGCCCAACATCCCGCGGAGCAGTTCCCGCGACCACGGAAGGATGCGGAAGACCTCCATCGCCGGCCACGGAATGTGCCAAAACAGACCAATCGTGGCGTCGGGGCGCTTCTCCCGAATGTAGCCGGGCGAGAGCATCTGGTGGTAGTCCTGAATCCAGATGGTCTGATCCGCCCCCACGTCGGTCTCCTCAAGCACCGCGTCGGCGAAACGCCGGTTGACCTGCCGGTAGGTCTCGATAAAGTCCTCGTTGAGCTCCAGGTGCTGAATGAGATAGTGCGAGAGCGGCCAGAGGATTTGGTTCGCCATCCCGTAATAATAGCCGTCGAGTTCTTCGGTGCTGAGGGGCACGCGACGGACCACAAAGTCGGGATCATCCGCGGGGTACTCCTGCCGTTCGGGCAGGTCGGGATCCTCCCCCATGCCCACCCACACGCCCCCCTGCCCTTCCAGCACAGGAAGCAAGGCCGTGGTCAGGCCGCCGACGGAGGTTTCCCAACCGTCCTCGGTTTGTCGAATGGGCACCCGGTTCGCTACGACGGTGAGGCTCAAGGCAAGGAAGAGTGTCGCGTGAGAAGAGAGCGGTAGTAAGCCTTCTACGATACGAAATTCCAGTGGGCCCGGTGTACCCCTCAGCCCGCTCTTCACAAAAGCATATCATTCCCGGCGGCCGATGGCAAGAACGGCCCGGGATTTGGTTTCGGCCGCGAGCGTCTCGTCTCGTTTGCCCTCACCGGTTCTTGTCCCGGAGCACGGCTTGGGCCCGGTCGGGATAGTCGGTGATGAGGCCGTCGACCCCGAGGGACAGAAGACGACGCATGGCGTCCGGCTCGTTGACCGTCCAGGGGATAAGCGTCATTCCTCGCTTGTGCACGGCGTCGACGAGAGCCTCATCGACGAGAGCCTCGTTCGGGCTGTACACGTCGGGTTGAAACGAGAGCCGATCGAGGTTTTTCTCAAGCCCCTGATCCCCCCACGCGCTCACAAGCAGGGCCGTCCGCACGTCCGTGGAGCGGGTGTGAATGACCTCCAGGGACCGGACATCAAACGACTGGAGGATCGTCCGCGCCGCGACACCCGCCGTGTCCACGACGTCGAGCACGCGTTCGACGAATGCATCCGGCGATGGATGAAACGCCCCGTCCCATTCCGGTCGGCTCTTGATCTCGATGTTGTAGAAGACCGGCGGGCGGTCGTGCTTCGCGGCGTACGTCTCGGCCTCGTCCAGGACGTCGCGGAGCCGCGGCTTGCGGGCCGGTTCCGGCGCCTGTTCTGGGAAGTCGGGGTGCCGCCGGCTCCCGCAATCGTACGCGGCGACTTCCGGGTACGTCATCTCGAAAATGTTGTGGCTCCGCCCGGTACCGCGCGCGACCTCCTCCCCCTCGGGCGTCCGACAAATCGCAGGGTTCATCCAGGGCTCGTGGGACACGACCACGGTGCCGTCCCCCGCAACCACCACGTCCATCTCGAGGGTCGTCACGCCGAGGTCGAGCGCGCGCCGAAACGCCGGAATCGTGTTCTCCGGGGCGAGGCCGCGGGCCCCGCGGTGCCCCTGAAGGTCGAAGCCGTCGGGCGTACGGAGGGGATCGGGATTAGCAGAGGGCATGGCGACCGTGGGAGAGCGAAGCGGCACGAGAACGTCGACAAACACAATGAAGGCCCAACGTACGGGGAGCAGGACCAGTCCCCTCATATTTGTGTGCTGCACCCGCACGGCAGGCGCTCGTTCCGGGCAGTGGGCACGCCTTTGTAGCTCATTTCAAAAGCGTACGGAGAGTGGTTCTCCGCCGCCCTACCGGTGGCACTTGGGGGGGCCGCTTCCTACGTTGACATTATGCCCTGCGCGAGCGCAGGCGCGTGGTCTTTTCTGATTTCCCCCACAGATCCCCCCTTGGAGCATGGAAGCGGACGACAGCCGCGTCATCCCCATCAACATTGAGGACGAGATGAAATCGTCCTACATCGACTACTCCATGTCGGTGATTGTGAGTCGTGCGCTGCCCGACGTACGCGACGGCCTGAAGCCGGTGCACCGCCGCGTGCTCTACGGCATGCACGAGTTGGGCCTCACACAGGGCGCCAGCTACAAGAAGAGCGCCCGCATTGTTGGGGAGGTACTGGGAAAGTATCACCCGCACGGCGACTCGTCGGTCTACGACACGCTGGTGCGCATGGCCCAGCCCTTTTCCATGCGGTACCCGCTGGCCGACGGGCAGGGCAACTTCGGATCGGTCGACGGCGACTCGGCGGCGGCCATGCGGTACACGGAGGCCCGAATGACGCGCATCGCCGAGCAGATGCTGAGCGACATCGGGAAGGAAACCGTCGACACGCAGGAAAACTTCGACGGAACGATGGAGGAGCCGACGGTGCTCCCGGCGGCGTTCCCCAACATGCTCGTGAACGGGGCCGACGGCATCGCGGTGGGCATGGCCACCAACATCCCGCCCCACAACCTCGGCGAGACGATCGACGCGACGGTGGCCTACATCGACGATCCGGAGATCGAGATCGACGCTTTGATGGACTTCCTCCCGGCCCCGGACTTCCCGACGGGGGGCATCATCTACGGCTACGCGGGGGTGTACGAGGCCTACCATACGGGCCGCGGGCGCGTGGTGATGCGGGCCAAGATGCACGAGGAGGAGGTGCGCAGCGGGCGCCGGGCGCTGGTTGTGACGGAGTTGCCCTACCAGGTCAACAAAAGCCGCGAAGTCGAGCGCATTGCCGATCGGGTGCGCGAAGAGCGCATCGAGGGCATCGCCGACCTCCGCGACGAGAGCGACCGCGACGGCCTCCGCATCGTGATTGAGCTGAAGCGGGACGCCAACGCGGAGATCGTAAAGAATCAGGTGTACAAGCACTCCCGCCTGCAGGACACGTTTGGCGTCAATATGGTGGCGCTGGTGAACGGGCGGCCGCAGGTCGTCAATCTGAAGGACGCGATCCGGCACTACGTGGACCACCGCCACGAGATCGTCGTCCGCCGTACGGAGTACGATCTGCGAAAGGCCCAGGACCGGGCGCACATCCTGGAGGGCCTCACCCTGGCACTCGATCACCTCGACGCCGTCATCGCCATCATCCGCCATTCGCCCGACACCGACACCGCCCGTCAAAAGCTGCGCGAGGGCCGCTATCCGGAGACCCTGAGCGACGCCGACCTGCGCAACATCAATGTGCCAACCACCCCGCCGGTGGAGGCCGATAAGACGCAGGACACCGTGCAGGCCCTCCTGGGCGACGAGTACGAGGAACTGGTACAACAACCTGACGACGGCCACTGGCTGACCGAAGACCAGGCGAACGCCATTCTGCGCCTTCGCCTCAGCCGCCTCACGGGACTGGAACGCGAGAAGATCATCGGCGAGTACGAGGACATCATCGACGAGATCAAGCGGCTTCAGCACATTCTCTCCAGCCCCGACCGCCGCATGGAGATCATTAAGGAGGAGCTACTGGCGGTGAAGGAGCGTTTCGACGACGAGCGCCGCACAATGATCGACAAGACGGGCGGCGACGACATCATCATCGAGGACCTGATCGAGCGCGAGCACGTGGTCGTCACGATCACGCACCAGGGCCTCACGAAGCGGACGCCCATCGACACGTACCGGACGCAGGGCCGCGGGGGCGTCGGCATGCGCGGCACGGGCAAGCGGGACGACGACTTCATCGAGCACCTGTACGTGTGCCACTCCCACGACATGCTGCTCCTGTTTACGGAGAAGGGGCAGTGTTTCTGGCTTCGCCCCTTCGAGATTCCCGAGGGCGGGCGGACGGCGAAGGGCCGCTCGATCCGCAATCTCATCGACATCGATCGCGACGATCGCATCCGCGCCGTCATCAACGTCAGCAAGGACGACTTTGAGGACGAGACCTTCCTCAACAACCACTACGTGCTGGCGGCCACCCGGGAGGGGCAAGTCAAAAAGACCGTCCTGGAAGCCTACAGCCGCCCGCGCCGCGGCGGCATCATCGGCGTCAAGGTGGAAGCGGACGACCAGCTGCTGGAGGCGACCCTGACGGACGGCAACCACAGCGTCGTCGTCGCGTCGTCCGGCGGCCGGGCCGTGCATTTCCACGAGGACGACGCCCGCCCGATGGGCCGCAACACCGCCGGCGTGCGCGGCATGCGCCTGCCCGGCGATCAGACCATGGTGGGCATGATCTCCGTGTCTCCCGACCGGCGAGACGACCTCGACGTGTTGGCCATCGCGGAAAACGGCTACGGCAAGCGGACGCCGCTCACCAAGTATCGCGTGCAGAGCCGCGGCGGGAAAGGCCTCATTACACTCAACCACACGAGGCGAACCGGCGACCTGGTGTCCATTAAGGGCGTCTGTGGGGACGAGGACCTGATGATCATTACCGAGAACGGCATCATGATCCGCACGCGGGTCGAAGAAATCAGCCAGATGGGCCGCAACACACAGGGCGTGCGCGTGATCAACCTCAAGGACGGGGACGCCATTGCCGACGTGAGTTGCGTGGCCCCCGATGCCCTCGCCGATCCGGCGCCCGACACTGAGGACGAGGACGACGAGACGGAGGCCCCGACCACCAACGGAGCGATGGATGACGATGCAGCTTCTGACGCCGTGGATGAAGTGGACTAACGTCCGTCTCGTAGCCTCTAGCCGCCCCTCCCTTCCGCGCTACTGCACGTGGACGGCCTGCACGGTCTCCACAAAGTCGGCGTCGTCTTGCCGTCCCTCCCCAATCACCCGGAAGAAGTACATCCCGCTGCTCAGCGACCGAAGCGTGCGGGCCCCAATCCGAATGGACTCGGAGTCGGTTATCGTGCGGGATACCGTCGGCACAGCCACACGCTGGCCGAGGGCGTTATACACCTGAATCTGGACGGCGACGTCCTGGCCCTGTAGGTCCTCCGGTAGCGTCACCGACAGCCGGGCCGACTCCTGGAACGGGTTCGGATAGACCGTGACGTCGACCTCCTCTGCCCGGAGCACCGTCTCGACGGACTCCCGTGCCAGCACGCGGTCGTTCGGCGACCCGTCCCCGTCCGTGTCCGTTCGCTCCACGGCCGTAACGCGGAACCGGTGCGCTCCCGGTGCAAGATCGTCAATTCTGCGACGGTAGTCCCCGGCGCCCTCTCCGTCCAGTCGCGCCACTTCTTCATACGCCCCCGAGAAAAACCGTCGCTCCACCACCAGCTCGTCGACGTTCTCGTCGCCTATCTGACGCCACCGTAGGGTCAGTTCCCCTTTCCCGTTCGAAACGAGCGCGCTGTCGGACTCCAGATTAGCAATCTGAACGCCCGTGGGCGTCGGCACCGCCTCGTTGGCCTGTACGAACCCGTGCCCGCTCCACGGATCCACACCAGAATCAATCTCAACGAAGTCCCCGTCCCGGTTTTGCCGGACCGTCACGTCGGCCGCGGTGGACTCCAGACGGTCGTAGACCTCCGTCGGGGACAGATCCGGACGTGCATTGCGAATAAGCGCCCCAATCGCCGCAATGTTCGGGGCCGCCGCCGAGGTGCCAAAAAAGTTCGGGTGCGGATCCGCATCTACTCCATCCGCAAAGGTGTCGGGAAGGTCCTCTCCAAAGAAGGTGTTATCGATCCCGTCAGTCCCGGTCACGTCCGGTTTTTCCCGGTCCTCCGGAGAACTACGCTCCGCCCCACTTTGGTCAAATCGGATTTGAATGCCGCCCTTCGCGGAAAAGGGCTCCAGTGCCGCCGGGTCGGAGTTCGGATTGTACTCGGCAGTATTATAGAACGGCGCTGCGGCCACCGCCATCGCCCCCTCGGCCATCGGATGACCAAAGACTGTTGGCCCCAGCGTATCGTATTCCTCCACGGAGAAGTCGTTGCCGGAATAGACGTACTTGATCTCGTCCGGATCGGGCCCCGCGGCCTTCTCGATCACGAGATCCAGTTCCTGCGTGCTTCCGCTGTTGTTGGTGTACTCCATCGTCTCGGAGGGCACCCCGGACTCAATGTTGTCGTTGCTCGACTCCGCCACGATCTCCCCGTCCTGATCCACGAGCGCAATGTCGAGGTCCGTGTCGGCCCCG
Source organism: Salinivenus sp. (assembly GCA_046540815.1). Lineage (GTDB taxonomy): Bacteria > Bacteroidota > Rhodothermia > Rhodothermales > Salinibacteraceae > Salinibacter. The sequence goes on along the minus strand of JBKHEM010000001.1, from coordinate 20,018 downwards.
TCCGACCCGTCCACCTGGGCCGACGGGTCGGTCCACTGCAGCGAAAACACCTGAAAGGTGCCGCCCGCTTCCACCGTCACGCGCTGCTCGGTGTCTGTGGATAAGGACTCGCTGTCGAAATCGTGGCGCACGGCACTGCTGCTAATCACTCCCGACTCGCCCGAATTGCGGAAGGGGGCCTCGTACGAGTCTTGGCCGTTGTTGCCGGCGGAAGAAAAGTACACGACGTCCTCGTTTTCCACCACGTCATCCACGGCATTCGATACCGGGCCATCCTGGTAAAACGGCTCATTGCTGTAGCCCACATCGTCGACAATCACCCCGCACCCCTCCGCTGCAAGCTCTCCGATGCCCTCCGCAAAATTCCCGATGCCCCCAAATGCGGTGTGGAAACCAAGCTCCGCGCCCGGCGCGATGTCGTGGATGAGTTGCAGCATGGCGCGGCCCTCATCTGTGGGCTCCGGATCGTCCCCATCGTAGTCGGACAGCACATCGACCGTCGTGGTACGGCCCTCTGGATTTCCGTTGCCGGGCAGGTCTCCGGACTCTATGTCGTCCGAGGCGGAGGTGGCCGCGGAAGAGGCGGTGTCGTAGCTGTCCGACAGGGCGCACACCTTTTCCCCACCCCCGTCAACGCCCTTCTCCGCCCGGGCCTGATACGCGCGGTGCGACGTGTCGGCCTCCGACTCGACGCTACCGGCGTGCACACGCATGTACGACGGGGCCATGCCCCGGAGCGAGGACAACTGGGCAGCCTCGCGGAGCGACGCAATCGGCAGCCGGCCCGACACGACGGCCCCCGCCGTGGCCTCCCTCTCCAGCCCGAGCGCCCGCAGGTCGTCGAGCAAAGTCGCGACCTCCTCGGTCGCCACGGCATCGATCACCACCGTGCGCCCGTCCGCCGACACGGGCGAAATCACTCGGCTCGTGCCTCGGGGTCGGTCGGGCGGCCCCTCGATGCTCCTCTGCGGGGTCGCCCCCGGCCGAAGGGACTGCACCGCCGTCTCTCCGCCCGCTTCGTGCTGGTGGTACAACAGGGCCAACTCTGTCCCCAGCGCCGCCATGGGCCCGCTCTTCTCCGCAGCATCCGGGCCCCACACCGCCTCGCGGGCCGCCTGTTTTACCTCTTCGGTCACCTCCTCCACCGCAAGCATGCCCACGGAATGAGACGCCACGCGCTCGTCCTGAGCCAGTCCAGACTCTACCTGAGGCCCGATTCCAAAAAGGGCCGTACCCAGCAAAATGAAGAATGTGCGGTGCAGCATAGCGGTATTCGACTACAAATAAAATCGGATAAAACGTTACTGAACGACGAGCATCTTCTCCGTCTCTGTAATGCCAGCATCCCCTTTCACTCGCAAAAAGTACATTCCGCTGCTCCACTCGCTTACGTTCAGCGAAATCGCGGTAGGAACCTCCCCGTCGAGTTCCCGGTCCTGGCGGTACACCCGCTGGCCCAGCGTATTGTACACCTCCACCGTCACAGACTGCGCCTCGCGGGCCGTCAAATCAAACGTCGCCGTCTCGCGGACCGGGTTTGGGTACGGCCCCAGCGCGTACACATCCCCCTCAAATTCGACCTCTACATTCTCGGAGGCACTCATCAGCGAGTTGCCCTGCCCGTCCTCCGAGGTCACGCGGTACTGGTAACGACCCGGCGTCTGCTGGTTGGCCGTATAACTCGTCTGGTCGGTCGTGGTGACGGGGATGAAATCCCCGCTCGTGCCCGCTCGTCGCTCAACCCGATACTGAACACGTTCCGGTGTGCCGGGCGGCTCCCTCCACGAAAACGTCACGGCACGGCGCCCCTGCTCGTCCGCTTCGGACTGGTCCGTTGTCAGGTTCTCAACGTTAATCGTGTCTCGAACGGTCTCCAACGCGGTGCGCACGGATCCATCGGATCGCTCCCAGCGCAACCGGAAGGCAAACGCCCCGAGCCCCAGGCTGTCGAGCGTCACCTCCGGCTCCTTCAGCGACGAGGCATCGATCTGGCGACGCGTTTCGAAGTCCTCGTCAAAGTACTTTACATCGATAAGGTACTGCTCGACGTCCGCGTTCTCTCCCACGCTCCACGACAAGGTACGGCCTCCACTTTCCTCCTCTTCAGTTTGCACCTGCAGGGCAAAGACCTCGCGGAAGAACTGCTGGCATCCCGTCCCCAGGGGCCATCCCATGTCGTACAACTGCCCGCACAGGATGGGACCGGGGTCTCGGTTGGTCTCCGCGGTACCAATTTGAGGCGTCATGAGGGCGTTGGGCGACTCCGGCGGATAGGTCAGCTCCGCCAGGTGGGCAATGCTCGATCCGGACTGGAACATCGATGGGGCATACACCTTGGGCGGCACCGGGCCGTCGCCCTGCTCGGCCCCACGATTCGCCCGTTCTCCGTCAAAAAAGACCTGGTCGTTCGTTAGCGCATCGCCCAGGGCCTGCGAGGGATTGGGATAGACCTGCTCATTTGTGAGGAACGCCGCCCCGCCCGACTGGTCCTCGATGAGACGGCGCCCAAACGGCCCGGACGACTTCTCCTCTCCTTCGAGCTGCCCATTCTCGTCAAAGTCGAGTCCGTACTCGCCCTCCCCATTGCTGTCATTGTAATCGAAAAGGTCGATATAATTCAGCCCGTGGGCAATCTCGTGTAGGACGACGCTCGTGAAGTCGATCGTACCGGCCGGGGCCGGCTCCTCCCCAAAGTGCCAGTCGGAGCGTGAGCTGTTGAACCGTGCCAACATATCATTTTCCCCCGCCTGCTGGTCCGATCCCGTCAGGGCGTCCAATAGCGGAAACCCGATGATCGTATCCCCTTCGCCGTCCTCATTCGTGTCGACCAGCCCCAGGAAGGGCCCGGCGGCCCCCAACGTGCTGGACCCCAGCGGTTCCCATCGGGCCTCCATCCGAATCGTGACCGGCGAGGATATGTGTGCCTCCCAGATGTCGACGGCCCGGGCAAAGGCCGCCTGGGCATCCGACGGAAAGTCGTCGCTGTACTCCACCTCAATGGTCGCCTCCTGGCCCTCCTGTCCCTCCTGGCCCTCCGGGACCCGCAGCGCCTCCAAACGGGCTCGCCGCTCCACAAACATGTCCAGGTCCAGCTTCCGGATCCCGCAGTCCTGATACGAGTGAAGCGCCTGCTCGTAGGACATCCGGTCGACGAGGGTCCAATCGGACGTCGATTGCGCCGAGGCCGTGGGGCCTCCGAAGAGAAGCACGGCGGTCCCAATGCAGGCCGCCACGACGATACAGACACGAGACATGGGGGAGAAGAAAACCATTCAACCAGTGGGCAGTGCCCCCGCCGCCTTCATAATGGCACCGGGACGCAACGCAGCGGGAAAGAGCCGACGTTACAGGGACCCAAAATTATAGCCGAGGCCAAGGGATAACGGCAACACCGTCACCGCATTCTCTTTTCCGCCCGGCAGGCTCCCTGTCACCCGGAACTCCCCGTCCAGGTGAAGTCCCCCCACGAGTTGCATCGTGGCCCCGAGGCCCACGTCGCCTCCGGCATCCGTCACCTCAATGTCGGAAAACGGAATGTCCTGCTGCCCGTCCAACTGCACGCGCGCCGCGTCCATCGTCGTCCGGACTGCTCCAAGGCCAACGAGAAGATAGGGGTTGATGCGGCCCGCCGACGTGAGAATAAGGCGGCCCTCCACGGTCAGCGCCCGGACGCGGCCGTCTAAGGAATTGGAGAGTGTGCAGTCGACCTGGCAGGGGCTCGTCAAGTCCGAGGAGTCTCCCTGGAACCTGGATTCCTGTGCCCGAAGTCGAACACCCAGGTCAAAATTGTCGGAGATCCCCTGCTCAAAGCCGGCACTGGCGTAGAGGTGCCGACCGTAACTGGTACTCACGTCTGCCTCCACCTCTTGCTCCCCCGACACACTAGAGTACGTTACCGTCGTCGTCGCTGGGGCCCAGCCGCCTCCGCCCCCCAGGCGGAGCTGCTGTGCCTCAGCGGCATGGAAGCTGGAGGTCGCGGGAAGCAACACTCCCGCGCCAAGTAGACAACAAAGAGCGGCCTGGACGATGCGCATAGACTCAAGCGGGGGCAACAAGAAGGGAGACAGGTGATTTTCCGCCCTCCCTAACGCAGCCTTCTCCTGCTCGTTCGCCCCCGGGGCGGAAGGGGTTCGCGTTCTTTTTGCACAATGTCCTCTAGATTCCGAGTGGCTTTTTCGGGCGAAACCCCTTTATCTTGAGGAGCGGCCATTTGGGCCGTTCATCATCACCTCTCTCCTCGACCGGAGCCTCCTTCTATGTCCGACGTCTCAATTACATTCGGCACGGATGGCTGGCGTGCTGTCATTGCCGACGATTACACCTTTGAAAACCTCGCCCGCGTGGCGCAGGCCACAGCCGCGTGGCTGCACGACGACTACGGCGATACGCCGAGCGTTGTCCTGGGGCACGACACGCGCTTCCTGGGGCGCGCCTTTGCCGAGCGAGCCGCGCAGGTGCTCGCGGAAGCTGGCGTGCACGTTACGTTTGCCGACACCATGGTGTCGACTCCCGCTGTCAGCTGGGCCACGCAGGCAATGGACGCCGACGCCGGCGTGGTCATCACCGCCAGCCACAATCCGCCCGAGTACAACGGGTTCAAAATCAAGGCCGACTTTGGCGGGCCCGCCCCGCCCCCGATGATCGCCGCCGTGGAGGACGCAATCCGCCCGGCCGCCGCCCTTCCCGACTCGCTGCCACCGTTCGAGGACCTGACCGCAGGCGGTCGCGTGTCGCTCAACGACGTGCGCTCCGGCTACCTGAATGCCCTGCACGAGGCGCTCGACATCGACGCGATTACCTCGGCCGACTTCACAATTGCCCACGATGCGATGTACGGCGCCGGGCAGGGCCTCGTCACGGACCTGCTGGGTGCGGAGCAGGTCCACCCGCTTCGCCACGACCTCAACCCGGGCTTTCACGGCGTGGCACCGGAGCCCATCGCGGACCGCCTGCACACCCTCTCGGACACGGTGGCCTCGGACCCGGACTGTGCCGTGGGCCTCGCGAACGACGGGGATGCCGACCGCATTGGCATGGTGGATGAGAACGGAGACTTCGTGAGTTCGCACCGCCTGCTCGCCCTTCTCGTCAAATACCTGTACGAGGAGCGGGGCCTCTCGGGCTCCGTCGTCAAAACGTTCTCGACCACGCACATGCTCGACCGCATGGCCGAGCAGTACGGACTCACGCTGGAGACAACCCCAATCGGCTTCAAGCACATTGCCACGAAGATGGCCGAGGGGGGCGTGCTCGTCGGGGGTGAGGAATCGGGGGGCATCGCGGCCGCCGGCCACATTCCCGAGCGCGACGGCATCTACATCGGCCTGCTGATCGTGGAGATGATGGTGGAGCGCGGCAAACCCCTCTCCGCACTCGTGGACGAACTGCTGGACGAATTCGGCCCGCACTACAACTACCGCGACGACATCCACATCCGCGAAGACCAGAAGGCGGCCGTCCTGGATCGGCTCGACAACAAGGGCGGGCTCGATACGGTCAGCGGCCACGAGGTGACGGACGTGCAAACGCTTGACGGCTTTAAGCACATCACCGACCGCGGATGGCTCCTCATCCGCCCCTCGGGCACCGAGCCGGTCCTGCGCGTCTACTCGGAAGCGGAGTCCCCCGAGGCCGCGGAGGCCCTGGTGAAGGATGCCTCGGATCAACTGGGCCTCAACGACTAACCCTCAGGGACCAGGCGTCCCGTGCGGCCCTGGCGCCCGTCCAGACCGGTCCAGAGCCGAGGGGTGGAGCGCCCGCCCCGGCCGTTCGTCGGCCCCTCCGGCCCCAATGCCGTCAGCCTCGTCGACCTCGACAGTCCCGCGCTTGGTGACGTACGGACCGCGGCAGCGGCCCGGCGGGCATGCGCTACCGGACCGGAGGGTGAGCGTTACGCCACGGCGGCCGGGTCTTCCACCGGGCGTCGGTCGTCCCCAACGATTTTCCCGCCGCGCAGGCGGAGGATGCGCTGTGTCCGGGCCGCGAGCTCCTGGTCGTGCGTAACGAGGACGAGCGTGGTGTCGGCCGTCTCGTTGAGGCGGAAGAGGACGTCCTCCGTGCGCTCGGCCGTCTCCGCGTCGAGATTGCCGGTCGGCTCATCGGCAAAGAGGATGCGCGGCTCGTTGATGAAGGCGCGAGCCATGGCCACGCGCTGCTGTTCGCCACCGGAGAGCTGCGACGGATAGTGCTCGAAGCGATCGCCGAGCCCCACCTCCTCGAGCAACGCCTCAGCCCGGCCCCGGGCGTCGGTCGTGCCCCGGAGCTCAGCAGGGACCATCACGTTTTCTCGGGCGGTGAGGGTGGGCAGCAGGCGGAACGTCTGAAAAACAAATCCCACGTGCTGGTTGCGCACCGCGGCCCGCTCGTCCTCGTCCAGGGGCCCGAGGTCCGTTCCACAGAGCGTGACGGATCCGCTCGTGGGGCGGTCGAGTCCAGCGCAGAGCCCGAGCAGCGTCGTTTTGCCGCTGCCCGAGGGCCCCACGATGGCACACGTCTCGCCCCCTGCGACCTCGAACGAGACGTCATGGATGACGGTCAGCGTGCGGCCCCCGCTGTCAAAGCGTTTGGTGAGGTGGGCAACGTTAAGAACGGGCGTATCGGCCATGCGGTCGTAAAACTCTGAAATGTACAGTAGATGGAGACGGCCCCGAACGGAAACCCTCCCGTTCGGCCTTCGGTTGGGCCGTCGTCGATGCTTTGCGCCTTTTTTCTCCTCCTATGACGACCGCTCGCCTATACCTATTCCTGCTTTGCGGGGTTCTGTGCCTCTCGGGCTGCGAGACCGATCGTTCCAACTCCGACACACCGGCCGCCGACACGACCGCCGCGGCCACACCAGATACCACACCGTCGGACTCCCCTTCGTCTCCCGACACAACGGCCGAGGAGGGCGTCCGCGTTCTGGTCCTGGGCAACAGCATTGCGGCGGGCAGCGGGGTGTCGGAGGAGGAGGCCTTTCCGGCCCAACTACAACAGAAAATTGACTCCCTGGGCTGGGACGTGACCGTACAGAACGCAGGGGTTAGTGGAGAGACCACCGCGGGGGGGCTGCGACGCATCAACTGGCTTCTGGAGCAACCCATCGACGTGCTGGTGCTGGAGCTAGGCGGCAACGACGGCCTGCGCGGCGTGGACCTTACGGACACCCGCGACAACTTGACCGCAATCATCGACACCACGCTCAGCCGCTACCCCGACGCCCGCGTGCTGCTGGCCGGCATGCGCATCCCACCCGACATGGGCTCCGACTATACCGAGCGCTTCCGCGACCTCTACCCGTCGATTGCCGAACAGTACGAGCGCGTCACTCTCAGTCCATTTATCCTTCGCAACGTGGCAACGGTGGACTCCCTCATGCAGGACGACGGCATCCACCCCACCGCCGCCGGGCACCGCCGCGTGGCCGAAAACGTGTGGGACGACCTCCGCCCCCTCCTGGAAACGCTCCAGGCAACGGATCCATGACCTATGGTCGCCTCTCGCCCCACTCGCCCTTCGCCCCTCGCCTCACGCCTCCTCCATCTTCTTCACCGATTCGGTGATGCCCGCCACTGCCTCCTTCGCGTCACTGAACAGCATTTTCGCGTTGTCCGCGTAGAAGAGATTATTCGGCACCCCGGAGTAGCCCGGGCTCAGGCTCCGCTTGATGATCACCACCGTTTCTGACTCATCCACGTTCAGAATGGGCATGCCGTAGATGGGACTCCCCTCATCTTCGCGCGCCGCGGGGTTGACCACATCGTTGGCGCCCACCACAATGGCGAGGTCCGCCGTCTTGAACTCAGCGTTGATGTCTTCGAGTTCGTATAGCTTCTCGTATTCCACGTTTGCCTCGGCCAGAAGCACGTTCATATGGCCCGGCATGCGCCCCGCCACGGGATGGATCGCGTACTTCACGTCGATGCCTTGCGCCTCCAGCCGATCGGCCAACTCACGCACCTCGTGCTGCGCCTGCGCCACGGCGAGGCCGTACCCCGGGACGATGATGACCTTGTCGGCGTAGCGCGATAGGATGGCTGTATCCTCCGGCGAAGTTTCGTTGACGGTTTTTCCTTCGGGCACGTCGAGCCCGTCCGTGGCTCCGTCCCCGCCCCCGAACCCGCCAAGCATCACGTTTGCGAGCGACCGGTTCATCGCGTCGCACATGAGCACCGTGAGGATCATGCCTGCCGCGCCCACGAGCGTGCCGCTCACGATGAGCGCCGTGTTGTCGAGCACAAACCCCGTGGCTGCCGCGGCAAGGCCGGAGTACGAGTTGAGAAGCGACACCACGACCGGCATGTCGGCCCCTCCAATGGGAATCACGAGAAGGATGCCCAATACAAAGGCCGCCGCCCCGAGGCCCGTCGCGGCCCAAATCATCGGCTCCGCAATCGACGGAAATCCTGGCGCCGATGCCAGCATCGTCCCCAGCGCGCCGCCGGCCCCCAGCAGCAGGAGGCCCGTCAGCACCCGCAGGCCCGGAAATGAGATCGGATTTCCCGTAATCCAGCCGCTCAGCTTCCCGTTCGCCACCACGCTCCCCGAGAACGTAATCGTCCCGATGAGCACGGACAGCGAAATGGTGAGGGCCGACACGACACCGAACCCCTCCGGGTCGACGAGTCGTCCGCCGCCCACGTACTGCGCGAGCTCCGCCCCCGCCACGAGCGCCGACGCCAGTCCCCCAAATCCATTGAAGACCGCGACGAGCTCCGGCATGGCCGTCATTTCCACGGTGCGCGCCAGCGCCACGCCAATGGCTCCCCCGAGCACCACGCCCGCAATCATGAGGGGCCACGACAGGATCTCATACAGAAACAGCGTCGCCACCACCGCTACGAGCATACCCAGCGACGCCAGCGCGTTTCCGGTCCGGGCGGTGACGGGCGACTGCATCTTCTTCAACCCGAAGATAAAAAGCACCGCCGAGAGCAAATACGTGAGATCGATGATTGCGGTTTTCATAGGCAAAGCCCAGTGGAGGGAATGTCTTTGGATGTCTCTTCTCCGACGTATTTCGTGATCCGCATTTCGCAGAAATGGGCCGACCTGCGGCCTGACCCGGTACGAAATACGGAATACGCATTATCCCGGCGTGCCATCTGTCCGGTTGGCGGCCGGCGCCGCCTTTTTCTTGCCGAACATCTTCAGCATGCGATCGGTCACGAGGAAGCCCCCCACCACATTGATCGTGGCCACGACCACGGCCCCAAAGCCAATCCAGGTGGACCACGGCCCCTGCGTCATCCCCGCCGCCACGAGCGCCCCCACAATGGTGATGCCACTAATCGCGTTGGCCCCCGACATAAGGGGGGTGTGAAGCGTCTGCGGCACCCGGCTGAGAATTTCGGTGCCAACAAACGCGGCCAGGACAAAAATAATCAGGTTGTCGAGCATGATGGTCTGTCAGGAAACCAAAAGGCAAAAATCGAGAGGCGGTGTGCGGCAATTTTGCACCCGCTGCACCGCGCAAGACGTGAGTCGTGATGCGGGATGGATCGGAAAGGATTCCTTTCGTTTCACGAGTCACGTGTCACGCCTTCTCCTCTTTCTCCACGCCAAGGAGGTCGCGAACACGGTCGTTCGTCACGTTCCCGGCGTGCGTGAGGCAGGCCCCGGCAAAGATATCGTCGTCAAAGTCGGGCGTAAAGGCCCCGTCCGCCACAAACGCCTCAATCATGGCAGAAATGGTCTTGGCGTACAGCTGACTGGCATGCACCGGCATCTCGGCCGGCAGGTTGGTTGGGCCGAGGATCTGCACGTCGTGCTTCCGGACCGTGTCGTTCGCCTCGGTATAGGCACAGTTCCCCCCGTTGGCGGCCGCAAGGTCCACGATCACTGAGCCCGGATCCATCGCTTCCACGGCCGCCTCGTTAATGAGCAGTGGCGCGGGCTGTCCGGGGATGAGCGCCGTCGTGATCACCACGTCGGCCTCGGCAATGTGCGGCTTCAGGAGTTCCGGCTGGCGCTCTTGTTTCTCTTCCTCCAGCTTTTCGGCGTAGCCGCTCTCGTCCTGGTCGGCCTCAATGTCCACCTCCAGCTCCACAAATTTTGCCCCCAGGCTCTCCACCTCCTCCCGGGTCGGCTCCCGAATGTCGTACCCGAACACCTTTGCTCCCAGTCGCTTGGCGGTGGCAATGGCCTGGAGGCCGGCCACTCCGGCCCCCAGCACCAGCACGCGGGCCGGACGAATCGTGCCCGCCGCCGTGGTCAGAAGCGGGAAGAACTTGGGCAGCCGCTCGGCAGCGCGAATGGTCGCGCGATAGCCCCCCAGGGAGCTCATGGCCGAGAGGGCGTCCATTTTTTGGGCCCGCGAGATGCGGGGCACCAGTTCCATCGCCAGGGCGGTGACGCCCCGATCGGCCAGGGCCTCGGCAGTCTGGGGACGGTTCAGGGAGTCGAGAAAGCCAACATAGGCCTGTCCCTCGGAGAGTCGCTGTACCTCGTCCTCGGACGGCGGCGCCACCTTGGCAATCACGTCGGCCTCAAAGACCGAATCGAGGTCCCCCACGGCGCATCCCGCCGCTTCGTAGTCGGAGTCGGTGTGGTAGGCGTGGCGACCCGCCCCTTCCTGCACGAGCACCTCCACGGCGTCGGTCGTCTGCTGGAGGCGTTCGGCTACGTCGGGGATGAGGGCCACGCGCGTCTCGCCGTCCGCGGTTTCTCGAGGGATGCCAATCGTAAGCGCCATCGCATCAGGGAACGGGTGAGGAAAATCGGGGGGACTGCACCGTGCGGTGAATCGGTCGGGGGGCCTGTCGTTTTTCGCTTGCCCCCATCGTTACGGCTGCGTCTCATCGGACTAGAAAAGAAACGAAGGCGCCCCTCCGCGTGCAAACTGACGCGCCCGTCCCCGATGCGTTCACACCGCCATGCCCCCCTCAGCCGTGGGCGGCTTCAAAAGCGTCCATGAAGTCGACGAGAGCCTCCACACCAGCCTCGGGCATGGCGTTGTAGAGCGACGCCCGGATGCCCCCCACCGACCGATGGCCCGCCAGGCTCATCAGGCCGTGCTGCTCGGCCTGTTTCAGGAAGACGGGCTCCAGGTCCGGGTCGTGCAGCCGAAAGGTCACGTTCATCATCGATCGGTCGTCCGGCGCCACCGTGCCCCGGTAGAAGTCGTTCTGATCGATGCGGTCGTACAGCTTCTTGGCCTTGCGCCGGTTGATGGCATGAATGGCATCGAGCCCCCCGATGGAGCGAAGCCATCGACCCACCTTCTCCGCCATGTAGATGGCGTAGACGGGCGGCGTGTTGTACCGCCGCTCGGCGTGGGTGCCGTAGTCGAGCATCGTGGGCAGGGGCTGCTTGCGGCGGGCCAAGAAGTCGTCGTGCACCAGCACAATCGTCACGCCCGCCGGACCCACGTTCTTTTGTGCCCCGGCGTAGATGAGCCCGTACCCCTCCAGGTCCATCGGGCGACTCAAAAACTCACTCGATGCATCGTTGACCACCGGCACGTCGAGCACGGGGTCGTCCGTCATCTGGTTGCCGTTGACCGTCTCGTTGGTGGTCACGTGCACGTAGGCCGCGTTTTCGCTCAGATCCCAATCGGCTCGATCCGGAACGCGCTGAAAGTCGTCGTCCTCGCTGGAGGCGGCGACGTTCACCCCGCCAATGTTTCGCGCCTCCTGGGCCGCCTTTTTCCCCCACCGACCGGCGATGACGTAGTCGGCCACTCCGTCCTGAGGGAGAAAATTAAGAGGCACCTGATAGAACTGCATGCGCGCCCCGCCCTGCAAGAACAGGATGTGCCAGTCGTCGTCAAGTCCCAGCAGTTCCCGAAGGTGCTCACGCGCAGCCGCTTCAATCTTGTCGTAGGCGGCCGAGCGATGGCTGATTTCCAGGACGGAGGCCCCAACGTGATCGTACACGGGCAGCTCCTCTTTGGCCTCCTGAAGCACCGCCTCTGGAAGGGTTGCGGGGCCGGCGGAGAAGTTGTACTGGCGGGCGCTGCGGTCCGCCGGGGCGGACGGGGAAGGCTCAACTACGGACATGAGTTCAAACCGTACGTGCTGTGTGGAAGATCGGACAGAAAGGCCTGGCGGGGCAATGAACATTCGGCCTCCGCCCTCTCGAAACGGGGGTGCGCGTTCCCAACAACAAACGCCCCTGCCCAGCCAAGCCGGACAGGGGCGCGGAAAACCAATGTGTGCGCAGGGTTCTTTGCGCAGCCTCCCCCGGCTTAGGGCGTCACAATGTTTCCGCCCTCGCCACCGACCGAGCCCTCGCCCTCCGCCACGTCTACGAGTTCAATTTCAAAGATGAGCTTTCGACCCGCCAGGGGATGGTTCGCATCAATCGTCACCGTGTCGTTCCCGAGCGCCGTGATAAGCACGGGCACGGTCTGACCATTCTCAAGCCGGAGCTGGAGCTGCTGGCCGACCTCCGGATCCACTTCGTCGGGGATCTGGTCCTTTTCCATCTCCATGACCATGTCTTCGCGGTGCTCCCCGTAGGCCTGCTCCGGATCCACCTCAGTGGTCTTCGAATCGCCGGGCTCCATGCCCGTGACGGCCTCCTCGAATCCGGGGATGACACGCTCCTCTCCAATGGTGAAGCTGAGCGGCTCCCCCTCCTCCGAGGTGTCGAACACGGTTCCGTCTTCAAGCTTCCCCGTGTAGTGGACCTGTACCTCGTCTCCTTCTTTCGCTGCTGCCACGACGCTGTGTCGGTTTGATGCAAAAGGTGTTGGATATCGCAAGTGGATGAGTCTACGCACCGGGGGAGACAGTGTTCACTATTCGCCCCCCACCCTCCGGTGCCCACACAAGCGCCTAGTAAGGTTCATGGAGCCGACGTCCAGAAGAGGAGGCAATCCGCCTCCACCAACGGCCTTTTTCCGCCGCACATCCGGCGTTTATTCTGAAAAAGAGTGCAACGGGAAGGAAAGATCCGCATTTCGCCGAGATATTTCCTTGAGGTGGGGCGTAGACCCTTTGCTTTTCAAACATCCTTTTTCTCACATGCCCCAAACCATGCATTATTCCCGATTTCTTACCGCGTGCCTATCCCTTGTACTCTTGGCGTTCTTGGCCGTCCCGGCTCAGGCACAGGAACAGGGCGAGCAGGCCCAACCAACGATCGTTGAGGTGGCCCAGCAGGCCGACGATTTTGACACGCTCGTTGAAGCCCTCCAGGCTGCCGACCTCGTGGAGGACCTGCAGGGCGACGGTCCCTTCACTGTGTTTGCCCCTACGGACTCTGCCTTTGCCGCTCTAGGCAGCACGCTTGATGTCCTTCTAGAGGAGGGCAACGAGGACGAGCTCCGATCTGTCCTTCAGTACCACGTTGTCTCCGGCAAGGCCATGTCTAGCGACGTTGTCGATATGGAGGAGGCAACCACCCTCCAAGGCTCCGCCGTTGGCATCCAGGTGAACGACGGTACCGTCATGCTGCAAGGCCAAAACCAGGCGACGGTCGTGGAGGCTGACATTGAGGGTTCGAACGGTGTCATCCACGTGATTGACACAGTGCTTCTGCCGCCTGAAGGCGAAGGGGACATGTAGAGTCCCGTTCTAGGTTCATATGAACCATAGGGCCGCCTGTCGTTTCCGACAGGCGGCTTTTTTATTTTAAGTCGATTCGTGGGAAGGGGACGACATTGGCGAGTGAAGTTGTTGCTCGCGTTGCCGATACATCCGCTCCACAATGACCATATGGGGCAGGGTCATTACAGCAATCAGGATGAACAGAAGTGCAATCATTTCTTGGCGATCGCCAAACGCCTGGAGCCCAGCGTAAAGGAAGCCCAGTAGCACAAACGACAGCACGGTAAAGAGGGCCGCCTCGCGGTAGAAATCCGTCAGGGACATCGACTCGCCCTCTGCCCGGAAAAACCGAATCAACTCCAGGATGTGGCCGAGCGAGTGCCAGAGCGCAAAGTACACAGAAAAGGCTACTAGGGGATGGACCCACACAAACAGGGCGGTGAGCACGGCGACATTCACTCCCTCACGGCCCACCTTCCACGGTGCGACCTGGGCCGCTATGGCGGCGGCGATGAGAGCAATGCCGTGCTGCCCGACGAGCCCGGCCAGCGTGGCGGTCTGGTACGTCGTCACCGCCGACCACTCCAGCAAATGCACGCTTCCTATGGCCTCAAAGATGGGATCCACGATTTCGGGAAAGGCGGCGATGGGTAGGCCAATCAGGAAAAGCCCGCGGGAGACGTATAAGAGCCGGGCCGGGCCGGGCGCCACCTCCCAGTACGCGAGGTCTGCCTGGCCAAAGTGGTACATCGTCATGCCGAGGAAGAAGATCAGGCATCCCGCTGGAAAGACCGGCCAGAGGGCGCCGTAGGCCGCCATAAGGGCCAGATAGGCTCCGTAGAACGTTGCCTGATCGCGCCAGGTGGGCCGGAGGTCGTAGACGCGAGCCGCCACCAAATGGTCGATGGCTCCGTGCGGGATGCCCGTCACGGTGACGGCGACGAAGAGGATGGCGACCGCGGTGGCTCCGCCCAGCGCGGGCCCCCAGAGTCCGAGCGCAACAGCAATGAGCGTGACGGCCAGCACGGACGCATAAACGGCGGGCGTGCGGAGAGACGGCGAGTCAGACACAATGAGCAAGACGGCTGTTTTGTGGGGCTATGGGGTTGGTCAGGTTGTAATGTATCAACTGAACCGGGACGGGTCCAGCACACCATAGAAGCAACAAGGACGTTTCATTCGGACTATGCGCCCCCAGCCCCGCAGCCCCACGTCTCTCCCACCAGGCCTCCAGCGGGGGCTCCAAAAGGCCAGCGGCCCGTGCTGGCCCCTGCTGCGTACGGGCCGCGACCCCTTTCGGGAATTTCCCCACAGCCGTTTAAGGGTTTTTGCCTGCAATCCGCCCGCGAGCCCCTTATGTTTTGAAAAATCATCTCTCCCCTAGATCCAATCTTCAACCTATGACTCCACTCGACCTCTCGTCGTACGGCATCGAACCCGACACGACTGTCCGCAACGCCGATCCGGCCCATCTCTACGAGGAGGCCGTGCGCCTCGACCCCACCGCCGCCATTGCGTCCAGCGGTGCTCTCACCATTCGCTCGGGCAAAAAAACCGGTCGGAGTCCCGCCGACAAGCGGATCGTCCGCCACCCGAAAAGCGAAGACGACATCTGGTGGGGCCCCATCAACATGGAGATCGACGACCACACGTTTTCGATCAATAAGGAGCGAGCGCAGGACTACCTAAATACCTGCAAGCGCATCTACGTGGTGGACGGCTTTGCCGGATGGGATCCGGCCCACCGCCTGAAGGTCCGGATTATCTGCTCCCGGCCCTACCACGCCCTCTTCATGCACAACATGCTGATCCGGCCCTCGCAGGAGGAGCTGGAAAATTTTGGGGAACCGGACTTCGTAATTTACAACGCGGGCGAGTTTCCGGCCAATCGCCAGACGAAGTATATGAGCTCGAAGACGAGCGTGGACCTGTCGTTTGAGGACGCCGAGATGGTGATCCTCGGCACCCAGTACGCCGGCGAGATGAAAAAAGGGGTATTTACGGTCATGCACTACCTGATGCCGAAGCGAAATGTGCTCTCGATGCACTGCTCGGCCAATGAGGGCTCCGACGACGACGTCTCCCTCTTCTTCGGCCTCAGCGGCACCGGCAAGACAACCCTCTCGGCCGACCCGAACCGCAAGCTGATCGGCGACGATGAGCACTGCTGGAGCGACGACGGCGTCTTCAACATTGAGGGCGGCTGCTACGCAAAGGCCGTCGGCCTCTCGAAAGAAGACGAGCCGGAGATTTACAACGCCATCCGATACGGCACCGTCCTCGAAAACGTGGTGTACGATGAGGACACCCGCGAGGTGGACTACGACGACACCTCGATTACGCAAAACACCCGGGCCTCCTACCCGCTCGACTACATCGACAACGCCAAGATTCCGGGCATGGGCGGCCATCCCGACAACATTATCTTCCTCACGTACGACGCGTTTGGCGTGATGCCGCCGGTGAGCAAGCTCACCCCCGAGCAGGCGATGTACCACTTCATCAGCGGCTACACGGCGAAGGTCGCCGGCACCGAGATGGGCGTCGACGAGCCCCAGGCCACGTTCAGTGCCTGCTTTGGGGCTGCGTTCCTGGTGTGGCACCCCAGCAAATACGCCGAGATGCTGGCCGAGAAGATCCGCACGCACGACGCCGAGGCGTGGCTCGTCAACACCGGCATTACCGGCGGCCCCTACGGCACCGGCCACCGCGTGCCGCTCACGTACACCCGGGCGATGATCGACGCCATCCACGACGGGTCGCTTCTTGAGGCCCCGAAGGAGACGGAGCCCGTCTTTGGCCTCGACGTGCCCACCGAATGCCCGGGCGTGCCCAATGACATCTTGCAGCCACGGGACACGTGGGACGACCCAGAGGCCTACGACGAAAAAGCCAGGCACCTCGCAGGGCTCTTCAACGAGCACTTCGAGACGTATGCGGACGTGGCCGGCCCCGACATTGCGGCCGCCGGGCCTCAACTGTCCGTCGCGTAGCCCCATTCGTCAACGGTGTACGGGCGAACGGGTCGAACATCCCGTCCTGGCTGCGCCATTGCTTCCGCGCGGAGCCGGGGCCGGTGCCGTACCCTGACACTGGCCCACTTACGGGTCCCGGTCTCCGTCCTCCGGGTCGGAGGCCTTACGACTTTCACCCGAAGGGGGTGAAACCGGTGCGAGCGGGTGGCGTCCTGCTCGCACCGGGGGCTTTGCAAGAAACCGGGCGGCCATTCGGCCCCCGGTTTTTTGCGTTTTACGGAGCGGACCTACTCGTTCGGCCAACTCGTCTCTTCCGGCAACTTGGCATCGGGCGGCTGCAAGACAAGCTCGTCGGGCAGGTCGTTTACCTGATCCTCCGGGTTTACCACCGCCACGATGGGCAGTGCCAGCGCGGTGAAAAACTTCCCCATCGCCGCGATCAAGAATTCCTGCTGCAGCTCGACCATGTCCTCGACGAACCGACCCTCCTCGTTGAGATGTCCCTCAATATCAAGGTACAAGATGCGAGGCCAGTCCGGAAACCGGTCCTGCGCTTCCACGAGCAAGTCGAACACGTCGTGGGCAGCGGTTTCGAAGTCGTCTCCCTTCGCCACGATGTGGTAGAGGGAGACGGTGTTGTCGAAGTTCATGTGGATGCCGGGCGCGTCCGGCTTGTTGTACTCCGGGATAAACTCCGGGGCCTCGTCGCTCGGCGGGCTCATGGATCCAGTGGGACGATGAGGAGAATGACGAGCCGTTGAATGGACTGGCCCGGCATGAGATTCGGACGCGCGGCCGGCTAGGCCCCGTCCGGCACCGCCGGGGCCTTGTGGTCCGCCTGACGCCGGCGTCGCTGACGGCGCACCGACTGCGCCAGCACCTCCTCGTAGATCTGCCGGGCCACATCTGGGGCCAGTCCGTGTTCTTCGGCCAGGGTCGTCACCCGATCAAGCAGTTCCCGCTCCCGGTCGGGGTCCCGGACCGCATCGCCATTTTCGGCCTTTGTCTCACACAGATCATCGACGAGAGCGTAGCGCCGGGCGAGCAGCTCGACGACCCGGCGGTCGATTTCGTCGATCGTGTCGCGTGCGTCGCGGAGGGTTGGAGTGGACATGGGCACAAGCGTTCCTGGTGGGCAAAAACGGAGCCGCCAACTTCTGCCCTCGTCCCTGCACACACAAAAACCCGCCGGGACCGAGGGCAAGTCGGCCGGCGGGATGCAATGCAGAGCGTAATGGGTTGGATGCGCGCTATGAACCGCCGGCTGGGAGGATAAAATACAGATACAGATATCCGAAGCCGGCGCGAAGGACACACCGGGCGTCCAGCGAGGACGGCGATCCAAATGTGAGGGCGCGCATATTCATGACGACCAAACGGTAGGCACTGCCAGGCGGGATGTCAAGTCCCCTCTCCAAAACCCCATGTTTTGGCAGCAATTTTCCATTCCTCACCAATTGTTGTGCCGATTCCGAAAACGGCCGCGGATCCTCCGGCTGCGCTCCTGCGGGAGAATAGACGAACCCGCAGCGGCCGTTAATTTTCTGAACGAGACTCTCGGGGGGGCGAGGAGTCCGCTTGTTGATACTGCTGCACGAGCCCGCCAGCAATGGCAAGCGCAAACCCGAGACCGGCCACGGCGGTGGCCACGCCCGATCCCGAAAGGGCCCATCCGATCCCCGCTGCCAACACCACGGCTCCCCCGATGCCCATGAGCCCGCGCCCCAAGGCACGCCATACGGCCGTTCCGTCGCTCACCACTGTTCCGCCCGTGCCGGCCGCGTCTGGGGGCAGCATGTCCAGGTCGTCGAGCGTGTGCCACGCCCGATGGGCATCCTGTCCCGACACCACGAGGCGCACGCCCTGGGTGCGTTGCATCTGCGGGTACGCCCCACCGGCATCGTCGCTAGCCAGGACGGCACGGATTCCCTGCGCATCCAGTCGCCCCTTTGCCATCTCCGCATCGTAGCGGGCGGAATACGTTGCAATGACGGTTGGGTCGTCAAACGAAAGGTGAACAGGCATGGCCCAAGCGGATCTGGACGCGAAACGCGACAGTCTTCCGTCTGCCGCCTACGGCTCCAACGTACAATCAGACGGCAGATAATACCGTACGTCCAGTCCCCGCACTCGGTCCCGCGAAATGGCACAACGCTTTCCGAGCAACAGCTTCGTCCCCACTCGTCAACAGGTGGGAGGCGACCCGAGGCGAAGCGAATCGAGCGCCGCCGCCGACCCCTCTCTCGTGTACGCCAGAAGGTCAAACTGCGCCTCCACCCGGTCTTTTACGCGGATGAGCCCAAATGCCTTCTTCGGAGGCTCCACGTTGAAGTCCGTCATCTTCAGCGGCTTGCACCCCCGCAGGCGGAAGTGATGGGCGTCCAGGGCGTGCCCGACCGCCTCCAGCCGAACGAGCCGTTTCTTCCCCGAGATGGTCAGGGCGCCGATCGCGTTGATTGTGCGCCACTGACCCGCAGTGTCCGTCGGCGCCCCCACCGTGGCGTGCACCAGCTCGAATCGAATCTCAGGGTGCTCCTCCATTTTCAGGGTTTCCTGCAGATCGTCGGTCATGCGGTCGTTTCCGCAGTCGAAGGCCCGAACCGGCACCTGCACCACCGCCTGCGTCTGCTGTTTGGGAACGGTCTCGCGCAGGGTGTCGCGAGGGGCGGGAAGATGCGCCCGTCCCTCAACCTGCTCAACCACACACGTAAAGTTCCGAACCGTGGCATTGCCCTGAATCTGAAACTGGCTGCTGGGATGCACGGTCAGGCGCTTGTCCTGAGCGAGCGTGGGGTCCGGGAAAAGAAGCAGTCCAACCAAAAGCCCGATCAGTCCGCCAATTCGCCACATGTGTGTTCGCATAAGCAAAGACCACCGCCAGTGGGACGAGCATGACTATTCCGGACGAAGTACGACATCAAACCCCAGCCGAATGTCATCAGACACCCGCAAGGCTCCCAGCATGGCCGACGGTCGTTCCACATTAAATGTGCTAAGCTCCAGCTCGTGGTCTCCACGCACGTGGAATCCATCGTCGCCGTTCGAGGCTCCTTTTGCCCGCACCGTAACGGTTTGCGTTTCCCCCGCAATGGTGAGGTCGCCATTAGCGCGGACGGCAAACGAATCCGCGGCCGCCGTGGCCACAGTGACGGAGTCCGACACAAACTGGATTGTCGGGTGGTCCTCCTTTTTGAGCGCCTTGTGGGCCTTGTCCTGCATCGACCCCCGGCTTGCCGTAAGCGCCTCGACTGGCACCTCTACCGAAATCGAATGAATGGACGGCGTATCCTGTTCATCGGCCTCAAGCACGACCTCGCCCTGGTACGACTCCACATCCATCGTCCAGTCTCGAACGTTGGAGGATCCGTAGACTGTCATCTCGGTCTCCTCGTGAAACTGGAACGTGGTGGAGTCCGCCGGCGCATTGGCCGTGGCGGGTGCTGTTCCGCCCATACCCACGAATAGGAAACCGGTAAGAGCAAGAAGAAAGACGAATCTCATATCAAATCGGGGCTTCGTGTATGGAATGCCGCCCGTCTCCGCGGCGGGCCTGCCCCGTTTGGGGTCGGGC